>BLMQ01000094.1:0-32527 GCA_011958095.1 Lactobacillaceae bacterium
CAGTTCCAATTAAAGAAATGGTTCCCGCAAATAGCATAATTGGTTGCCGATTCTTCATCTTGGTAGCAATTACGGGGATTACAAAGGCAAATGGCATTGACAATAACTGTAATAATCCAGCAACTAAACTTGCATTATCGCTGCTTAATCCGGCATCCATGGCAATTGTAGGCAACCAGGCAACGATACTATAGAAGACGAAACATTGTCCACCAAAGAATAAGAGCAACCACCATGCGTTTGCGTTTTTCCACATGTTAGTTCCACGATCGGTAGAACTGCTTTCGTTAGTGGCGCGTTGATTATAGCGTAAGTTTGGTACCCAGATAATTGCAGCAATTAAAGCAACGATACTAATAATGATAACAGCTGTTTGCCAACTAGTAGCATGGGTAATTGGGGTAATTGCGTAAGCTCCAATTGCAGCAAATAAAGTCATTGCGACATTATACATCCCTGTTACACTACCAATTTGATTTGGCAATTTGTCAGAAATAATTGCAGGTAATAAAACGTTAATACAAGTGATGGCAGCCCCGACTAATATTGTTCCGATCATTAACGATGAGAAATTTAAAATTCGCAAATAGGAACCAATAAACATTAAAATCATTGCTAACTCAATCGTTAATTCATTACCAATTCGTTGAGCAAGTGCTGAAACTACTGATGATAGTAATCCGAAACAAAGTAGTGGAATAGTTGTTAAAATTCCTAAGCTAGTAGTTTCAACGTTAAAAGTTTGTGCAATGTCTTTAATGACAGATGGTATTGCTGTAATCGGCATACGCATACAAACTCCAAGGAAAAATAGTCCGAGAATTAGAAGTGGGCTATGCTTTTTAATTTTTTCCAAAAAATTCATCCTTTCATCCATAAGATTAGCTTGATAATAGACTAGACAATTATATCATAATAGGTCCCTCGTTATGATTAATATCCGGTTAGAAGTAGCTAATCCAATTGGAAGCTAGTTTGACGGAAAGCGATTCAAAATATATAATCAACAATGAATATTTTTGGAGGAACACTATGACGGCTATATACCCATACCTAACATTTGAGAATGCGAAGGAAGCAATGGCTTATTATGAACAAGACTTTGGCGCTCAAATTACATATCACGAGGCTCTGACAAAAGAGCAGGCGGAAAGTCTTGGATTACCAGTTGATCAATTGAACCAGACAACAATGCGTGGTGAATTTATGATTGCTGGGCAAAAGATTATTTGTGCAGATGCAACGATGGGCAATCCCCAAACATCTACGCTAATTTCAATTTTACTTGATTTTGAAGAAGAGGAAGATAAAGCACGTGATTTGTTTAATCGTTTAGCAAAATCTGACAATCAACGTGTGACGGTACCATTTGGTGATTGGATCCTAAATAATGTAATGGGGCAGATTGTAGATAAGTATGGGATAACATGGCTGATAAGTGCTAATAAACAAGGCTAAAATAAAAGCGACTTGGATTTCCAAGTCGCTTTTATTTTAGAAGTTAGGCGTTAACTTCGCTCCACCGTTTAGCTAAAATAGTATAAATTCGTTCAATATCTTGTGAAGTGCCTCGTAATTCATAGTCTGCGAGAAATGGTGCGTCAAAATCTCGCGCGTATTTACGAGCAGTTAAGCAATATTGTTCGTTAAAATTCTTATTACCACTACCTACAACGCCGACACATTGCTTAGCGTTATCGTTGTAGGCAATATATTCACCTAATGCATTTGTCATAATTTCAGTGAAACCAGAATCAATCCCGTTACCACCATTTAAATATGTGGGTACGAAGGCAAAGAAGGGTTCTGTTTCATCGGCAGGAAGCGTTTGATCGCTAACTTCTTTTAATTCAAGAAGTGGACGATCTTCGCTAATACTGTGCTGTTGTTTAGCATATCCCTGCATCCGCGTTAAGAAGGAACGGGTATTTCCCTCAAGCGAGATATAAATAATATTCATTGGTGCCATGTGAATTTCTTCCTTCTAGTTTAGATTTATTTTAATATTACAAAATTATTTTAGTAGAATTAAGGGTTAAATAAAAGGATAATTTTCTTATTGTTGCCAAAATGTAAAATTTTACTTTGATAAAGTGGTAACAATAAAACTATCAATATATGAATGACGATAATCTTGAATTTTTAAATCAAGGTCGGCTAGTTTGATCGTTTCTCCTTCATGAATATTATGATAATTATCTAAGACATATCCTGACAAAGTAACCACATCGCTATCTTCAGAATCTTTAAGTTCAACATGGAAGAAGCGCTCAAAGTCATAAATGGTCGTTTTTCCATCAACCCGGTATTGATTTTTATCAATCTTAGAAATCATGTTATCTGAAACATTGTCGATCTCGTCTCTCACCGTTCCAAATAATTCTTCATAAATGTCCTTGTCAGTAATAATTCCGCTAGTACCCCCATACTCATCAACAACGACGACCATCGGCACCCGGGTACTAATCATTAACTTAAGAACTTCGGTAATTGGGGTAGTCTCAGGAGTAGTAGGCATATGGCGGAGAACTTTGGCTAAGGATACATCTCCGTTAATTTGCTTTTGCCGAATTAAGTCATAGTTAAAAACATAACCTAAAATCTTATCCTTATCATTATCAGCAACCACCGGTAAGCGGCTGTATTTCGTTTTAAGATATAGTTTAATCGCGTCATTTACGGTTTTATTGATATCAATAACTGTTAATTGCGTGCGATCAATCATAATATCTTTAGCAACCTTGTCGTTAAAGTCAAAGGCTCGTTCCATATATAGCAAGTCATTGTGCTCAAGTTCACCGCCTTTAACAGCGTTTCGAGATAGGCTAATGATCTCACTTTGCGAAAGGACGTCTTGGCTCTCGTCAGCTGGCTTCATGCCTAACATTTTAACAATTCCGTTGGCAGAACTATTAAGCAACCAGACGAAAGGATAAAAAGTAATGTGAAAATAGTGCAGTGGGGTGGTAACGAACATCAGAGTCTTAATTGGAATATCAATACTGATGTTTTTGGGTACAATCTCTGTTAAAACTACTTCGAAATATGTTAGAAGAAGAACTCCCACGATGGCACTTATAACATGGATGACACTATTGTTTAGTGACCAGCTTGGCAGCGAGAGAGCATCAGTTAAGAGCTCTTCAATTGTTCCTTCGCCGACCCAACCGAGGATAATTCCACAAATTGAAACTCCTACTTGAGTGGTCGAAAGATATTCCGTTAAATTGGTGACCATTTTGATTGCACGGTTTATTTTGGTAGATGGTTTATCGCGCTTTGCTTGCATTTCTTCTAGGGCTGTTACCCGTGCTTGCACTAAAGCAAATTCGGCTGCTACAAAAAATGCTGCAAAGATAAACGTAATGATGATAATTATAAAATTTGTGAATAGTTGGCCCTCATTCAAAATAACATTCCTCATTTCGATTGATAAGTACAATTTATGTATATTATTTTACCATTCAAATAAGTCGTTATAAATTAAAGCATATTAAAAAGAAAGACATGTTTATTTCGTTCATTCCCTAAAAAATGATAAGATTAGTAAAGGTAGATAGCTTAGGAAAAGAGGTTATATAGTGAGTAGTATTACAATTAATGATTTAGTCTATGATGCTAAATCAGGAGACCAATTAGATAATGTTTCATTAGAACTAAAGTCACCACAAGTAATCGGAATTTGCAGTAACGATACAGGCGCAGCAACTGCATTAGAAGATTTATTATCTGTCCGTGGAAAAATTTTAAATGGGGATGTAACAATTAACGGGGTCCCATTCAAAAAGTATAAGCGTCAAAGCAAAAATGAAATCGGCCGAATCGATGATGTGGTTTTAAAAGGAAAAACAGTGGAGAAAGCCGTTGCCCACGCATTACGTCATCATAAAAATGCTTTAAAGCCAGAACAAGCACTTCAAATGCTTAAATCATTGAAATTTGAACCTGATCAAATGATTGCTTCATTAAACGAGGCACAACAACTAGAACTGCGGATAGCACTCCTCCTTGCTTGGCAATGTCCAATCGTAATTTTGAGTGATGCCTTTGATGGCTTAGAGGAAAATAAACGGCAAATGATTGGTCACCTTGTTAAAGACTATGCTCAAAAGGTTGATGCCTTAGTGCTTTTCACAAGCAAAAATATTTCAACATTGATGCGGTTTGCTCATACTCTTTATTACTTTAATGGCAGTCATTTGACTTCTGCACGTGATTTATCGATGAATGATGGAGTAGATTGTACTGTGACAGTAATGGGAACTGGTTTCCCAATCGACAATGCAGTAAAGCTAGGGGCGCACATGTTGGAAGAAGCAGGTAATGAGACCCGTTTTCTTTTCACTGGAAATATTCAAACATTATTGCCATTACTAGAGCAAAGCACCATTACTGACGTCAGAATTGAAGATGCAACGATTGAAGATGAATTGATGGCTTACTAATAGATTTGGAGGTTGTGATGGGTCGGATAGTTTTTATTAGTCACCGGCATGACGCTTTAGTACCAACTATTATCAAAAGGGTTCCAGAAGCAGTTGCGCTTACTAGTTTTAAATTTGAAATTCAGCGTGGGGATATATTATGTTGGCTTCCCACTGTTAATGAGTATGTAGATGATGAAGTCCAAGAGTTAGCTGAATTGATTGATCACTCACTGTTTTTACCATCAAAAATAGTAATGCTTTCGATTGCAGGAACAGCAGATGATGCGACAAATCAGCAACTACAGGAATGGTATGGGCAACAGGCAACTCAGGCTGTCCTTGCTCATCAATATGCGGTTAAAATGATTGATGAATTTGAGTTGCCCTATACTATTATTAGAGCTTTGCCAATTACTAATGAAGAAACTTCCCTTAAGGTTGTTAGTGAAGGTAATACTTTAGAAGGTAAAGAGATTGGATTAGGACAAGTAGCACAGATAATTGAACAAGCAGTTACTACCGATGATTTTCGGAATCAATCGATTGGAATTGCCCCATAAGAAAGCAGGTTGTGATATGGATAAATTAGAAGAATATCAACGATGGCAAAATAATTTAGCACGGGTGCGATTTCCACGATGGAAAGAATTACCTACACTAGGTTTGTATGTTGACCAGGTGGTGGCAATTGTAAATGAACAATTGAACCATTTGGGAATTGAACCACTTACAAAATCAATGGTAAATAATTATGTAAAAAAGAAAGTTATTCAAGCACCGATCAAGAAAAAGTATGCTGTTAACCAATTAGTAGATCTTTTACTTATTGGATTATTAAAATCAAATTTTTCACTAGATGATATCCGTGCAGGAATTGCTCAGGTTACTATGAATTCTTACCCGCAAGCTGCCTATGACCGCTTTGTTGAAATTTTGAATGCACTTTTAGCTGGAGAAGAAATTCCAAGCAATAATGTGATTAATCCGCAGAATGATCGATTAATGACATTAGCACTGAAATCAGTTTTAACGCGAATGGATGCTGCTCAATTATTAACAGCCATGCAAAAAGTCGCTCAGCCTGCGCCGTTAGAAAATAATTAAAGCTAATTATTTTGTTGTAATTACAACAAAAAGAATTTAATATTGTAGTTAAGGAGAATTTTTATCAATGATTGATATTTTACGTGAAATAGGGATGATTGATCGAGCACTCGATTCGATTGCCAATATTGAGTTCAAGCAAATCGACTTAGCACGTGGTCAATACCTGTATGTTGTTCGTATTTATGAGCACCCAGGAATTATTTCAGAACAATTATCAAACTTGATAAAAGTAGACCGAACAACGATTGCCCGTGCTGTAAAAAAGCTTGAAAAAAATGGCTTTATTGAAAGAAAAAGTGATCCAACGAATAAGAAAATTAAACGACTTTATGTTACTCAAAAAGGAAAAGAGATTTATCCTTTTATTATTCGTGAAAACCAATTTTCAAATAGTGAGGCATTGAAAGGCTTCTCGGAAAAAGAGGCTCAGCAGGTTCATGATTATCTAGTTCGTATCCGCCAAAATATTGATGGCGATTGGGATACCGTAAAGCATGGTGGCAAGCGTCAATATTAATTTATAAAGAGGAGATTATTTTTATGAAGCAAGTGACGATTGATCCAAGTTTTTGGGAACTTTTTCCAGATGCACAGGTAAACATCTTGTTTGCAAATGGCATTGATAATCATGATACTGATAACAACTATGATGAACGGAAAAAGCTATTAGCAAATGCTACTCATGAGGCTGATAAGTTTTTAACTAATGAAACTTTTCGTTTGAATCCAGTTGTTGATCAATGGCGTCAAGCATTTCAACAGTTTAAGAAAAAGAAAGGTGCGCGCTCATCAATTGAGGCCTTATTGAAGCGTGCCAATCAAGGACGGAAATTTGAACCAATTGAACCTCTTGTTGATGTCTACAATAGTATTTCCTTGAGCTACGGTGTTCCAGTAGGTATTGAAGACCGAAATAAGATTGCTGGCGACCTTCATTTGGGTGTTGCAAAAGGTGGCGAAGCATTTCGGCCAGTCGGTGCTGAAGAAGATGAACCTGCTTTAGCGGGCGAAGTTATTTATTATGATGATGAAGGTGCTGTTTGTCGTTGTCTAAACTGGCGTGAAGCTCAACGAACAATGTTGACAGAAGATTCTCAAAATGTAGTTGCAGTTATGGAAGCAATTAATCCAGAACAAATTGAACGCGCTAATGAAGCGATGGAAGAATTGAGTAAGTTAATTAACCAGTACTTTGGTGTAAATACATCGCAAGTTTATCGACTAACTAAGGACCAACCTGTTGCTGATGTTCCAGATAACTTATAAAAAAATGAGTGAAAAATGCTACGGTTTTTCACTCATTTTTTTGAATTGTTATTCTGTTTCTTGCATCAGCACTTAATAATTTATAAAGGGCTGCAAATAAGGGAACAGTGAACATCATTCCAAGAATTCCGGAAATTCCCCCACCAATAATAACCGCGGCAAATACCCATACACTCGGTAGCCCAATTGATTTTCCAACAACTAGTGGATAGGTAATGCGGTTATCTAACTGTTGAAGGAGAATAATAAAGATCAAGAAAATGCCAGCTTGAAGTGGAGAAACGGCAAAGATGATAACTACTCCGACACTAGCCCCAAGGATGGCGCCGATGATTGGGATTAAAGCACCAAATGCAGTTACAACTCCGATCATGGAGGCATAAGGCATTCGTAAGATCGTCATTCCGATAAAACACGAGATTCCAAGAATAGCAGCATCTTTACATTGCCCAATAATATAGTTACTGTAACTTTCATCAAAAACTTTCAGAACTCTAATTATTTGTGACTGGTATCGGCTAAAGTATGTTGAAAGTAATTTTGTAAACTGGCGTTGCAACATTTCTTTATAAATCAAGAGGTAGATTGAAAAGAAAAACGCAATAATTGCAGTTGTGGCAGCCGAAAATACAGATGAGGCTGTTGAAATAACCGTACGGAAAGTCCCACCAATGCCAGACGTAAGATATTTACCAATTTTATCCCATTGAATTTTACTAGCATCAAAGCTATTGATGAAGCCTTTAAAATCACTGCTATGTTCAAAGTAATCGATAAAATGGTTAATAATGTGACTGTGATTTGCAATAAGCAGTTTTACACACGTAATAAGTTCAGGAATTACCAGGGCAAAAACGACGGCGATTATTAGGATGATTGTTAAGTAAGACATCACTATCCCAACCGGCCGCTTGAATTTTTGCGCACTTGGTTTTTTGAACAAAGATAGGTAGAGGTGTTCATATTGTTTTAATAGTAAGTTAACAATATAGGCAAGGATTGCTCCTATTAAAAGCGGCACGGTTGCTGAAAAAATTGTTTGGATAAATTTAGCAACAACTTCCCAGTAAGTGATTGCTAAGTAGAGGATAAATAGGGCTAATACTAAAGAAATATGACGGCGATTGATATATTGCTTCACGATAACTCTCCTCTATTATTAAGCTTTTGATAAAGTTTAAGTAAATAGTTATGACTGTCGATTTGTTCACGACAATTATTTTGATCATGTAAGTTAATTTCATAAATACTAGTAGCAGCTGGGTTTAAGTGAGGCAGAACATTAGCCCACTCAATTTTACCGGTGCCGAGAGTAAGACTATCATGAGTTTTGCCCATTGAATCAACTAGGTGATAGTGAACGATACGATCTTTTAAGTGTTCTAGGGATGCTGTTAATTTCTGGTTATTCCCATGAAGCTCAATAAAACAATGGGATGTATCAAAGGCAAGTCGATAATCATGTGCAAGAATTTCATCTTCTTGAAGGGGATCGCCATAAGCAAAAACTGGCGCAATTGAGTTTTCAAACATGATATGCTCTCCACCAGCATCTGCAAAACGATCCAATCGCTGATAAACAGCATTTCGGGCATCTTCTACATTAGGGTAGAGGGAAACAAAGTAACGTGATTCAGGACCGGCATAACCACCATGAACCAAAACTTGAACATCAAGGTCATCGGCTAAATAAAGGAGCTTTTCAGTTGTAAATTCGATAAAGCGATATAGGTCGGGGTACTGTTTTTCGGGGGCCACTACTTCTGAATGATGATCCTGAAACTTCATTGGGTGATGTAGAATAATATTTTTAATTCCAGCATCTTTAACGTATTGAATTGCATCATAGAGACGATGATAACCCTCATCAGTAAAGTCATGAGCATCAGTGTAAAATTCATAAGTAGTAGGATTGTACTGTAAGCGATCCTCAATTTGGTTCAATTGACTGCTTCCCTTTAATCCTAATTGTGGTAAAAACATAAAAATTTACCTCCTAAAACTAACTACTATTTATCTTACCAGATTTTGAGCAATTTCTTATGGTAAGATACCATATTGAGGAGGTGTTTCACATGGAACAATGGTTGTCGCGTCAGCCATTAATCTTGACACCAACTATTCCATTGATGTGGACAGTGGGGTGGCTTTGTACAATGTCAGCATATATTATTTTAGGTGGAGAACCCCCATCCCCAAATCAGTTGCAGGACTCTGTTTTACTGGTTTCAGCTGTCATTTTAGTGATGAATATTTATAATCTGATATTAATTTATCAACGAGCAGAAAAATATCGAAATCTGTCCCCTTATGCACCAAGGGCTTTGTTATTAGCTATTGTTTTAATTATTTCGATTGTATTGGCCTGGGGACAGCCTAAAGTAGTACTAATTCCTAGCTACTTAAATATATGGGTCATGATATTTATCGTTTTAAATTGCTTGCAAGCTCTTTTGGGACAATTTTTTGCTCTCCTGGAACGACCGCAATCACGCCGAAGATTTGCTTCGATGTATTGGCCAATAGTAGTTCTATGCGTTGCAGGGATTGTAACTCCGCCAAGTTTAGAATTACATAATGGTTGGACTTTACCGTTTATTATTGGTGATTGCATTTTACTCATCTTCTTTATTGCAAGAAGTTGGCAAGAGATGCCAAGAATACTTGTTAAGGTTCCAGCTAATAACAGTATTATTTATGAACTGTTAGTTGGGATTAACCTTGCAACAATAATTTCAACAGTGGTGAGTGGAGTACTTTTTATTGTTTTTGACTTTAATAATACCGAAATAAGCATAGTGGTAGCTTGCTTTGCGCTTAGTCCAACAATAAATGGAATTAGTGGATTAATAATAGGAGCCATGCAACGTTATAATAATGATTATCGGTACGGACACGTAAAAGGACATCCACAAAGATATATTTACTGTGGGATTTTTTGGATGATTATTCTCTTGATGTTAGGTTTTATTTTGAAGAAAAATTAATAAGTTCTAGTTAGGAACATGATTTTTTTGTGTATTAATTTGTAAAATATTGCCGTTATTGAACAGTTAATACAATAAGACAATAAAATACATAATTAATGTGTTAGCATTATACGTAGAAAGCGCATACAATTTGGGAATGATATAAAAAGGTTGGTGTTTAGACATGCATGGATTTATTGGCGAATTTTTTGGCACCATGGTTTTGATCTTATTAGGAGCAGGATGTTGTAATAGTTTAAATAAAACTTATGGGAAACAAAGTGGCTGGTGGTTTATCTGTATTTCATAGGGCTTAGCAGTTACGATGGGAGTTTATGTTGCTGGATTTCTTGGTTCATTAGGGCACTTGAATCCTGCCGTAACAATCCCCTTTGCAGTATTCGGATTATTCCCATGGAGTAATGTTATCCCTTACCTGCTGGGTCAATTTTTAGGTGCATTTGTTGGTGCAGTATTAGTAATTATTCAATTCTATCCACAATTTAAAGCAACTCCAAATGAAGAAGAAGGAAATAATGTTGGTATTTTTGCTACTCGCCCAGCAATAAACAGTCCAATTTTTAACTTTTTCTCAGAAGTGATTGCAACTTTTGCATTTATTTTCATCTTATTAAATCTTGGTAACTTTACACAGGGATTGAAGCCATTTATCGTAGGAATGGTTATTGCAGTTGTTGGTACATGTCTCGGGACAACTACTGGCTTTGCGTTAAACCCAGCTCGTGATTAGTCACCACGTTTAGCATATACTATTTTGCCAGTTCCTAATAAGGGTGTTTCAGAATGGTGGTATGCATGGGTTCCAATGTGTGGCCCAATTGTTGGGGGCCTTCTTGCGTGTGCTTTACAAACGGCACTAGTTTAGTGAACAAAAAAAGCTCGATTATTAGTCTTGCACTAATAGTCGAGCTTTTTAAGAAAGATTAATAATTATTAGCCAACTTTAACCGGTGTATCAGCTTCTTCACCATTAATTAATTTAAGATTATTGTCAAAGGCATTCAGAACCATGTTGCGGACAGCATGAGTAGTGTAGAAAGCGGTATGTGGAGTAACAAGGACGTTTGAACGATCGATAAGGTCTTTAAGTCGCTTGTCAGGGAACTCCTTGCCACGCCAATCTTCATTAAAGATTCCAACTTCATCTTCGTAAGTGTCCATGATAAAGCCAAAGATCTTTCCACTATCAAGTCCTTCGATTACAGCATCAGTATCAACTAATGCGCCTCGTGAACAGTTAACAATTACAACATTGTCTTTCATTTTAGCAATTGCGTCTTTATCAATCATATGGAAGTTCTCTTTGGTAGCCGGAACGTGAAGAGAAACCACATCAGCTTGAGCATATAGATCATCAAGGCTGTCAACGTAATATCCTTGCTTCTTTAATTCTGGATTTTCAAATGGGTCATATGCAATTACCTTAGCACCGAAGCCTTCCATAATTTGCATATAAACACGTCCGATATGACCAGTTCCGATAACACCAACAGTTTGATCACGCACTTCTCGACCAATTGTTGGGGCCCACCGTAAATCGCCATTAGCAATCTTTTCATCTAAGACCTTGGTTTGGCGAAGAATTCGGGCTGTTTGAATAGCAGCATGTTCGGCAATTGCGTTTGGTGAGTAAACAGGAACATTGGTAATTTCAAAACCAAGTTCTTTTGCCTTAGCCATGTCAATATTGTCAACACCAACATTACGTAGTGACATCTTTGTAATACCTTCGTCAGCCAGTGCTTGTAGCGTTTCTGGTGTGTAATCGAGTTGTTGGTAAACGACTACCCCGTCAGCTCCTTTAGCTTTTGCGGCAGTTTCAGGAGTTAAGAGTTCATCCGTATATTCTACTTCTACTTCGGGATGATCCTTAGCCCATTCTTTAACGTAAGGTTCTTCATCTTTTCGGATACTAAAAGCAAAAATTTTTTTAACCATAAATATCTATCTTCTTTCTGTATGTGCCAAAAGTGTGTAATTGCTTTCAAATAATATTCTATCTTATACAAAAGTGTTAATCAAAGGGATTATCAGAATAAAAGCTAATTTTTTAAAAAGTCTGTATAATAGTTCAAGATGACTAAAAATAGATGAAGGAAGGATTGTTTTGATACGTATAGCACGAAAAAATTTAGCCTTATGGGCAACAATTGGTGCAGTTTTCTTCTTATTAATCCAAGTTTCGTGTGACCTATACTTGCCGACAGTTACCGCCGACCTTGTTAATCGAGGAATTGTGCAAAAGGATATGGGCGTAATTTGGAATGAAGGAATTAAGATGCTGATTGTAGCTGCGATTGGATTAGTGGCAGCAGGATTAAACGTTTATTTTGCGGCGACCCAATCAATGAAGGTGGGTGAAAAGCTACGAAGCCAGATCTATCATAAGGTTTTACGTTTCTCGAATCGTGAAATGGATGAGTTTGGTGATTCATCTTTAATTACGCGGTCAACCAATGATATTGTACAGATTCAAAATGTCATGGTGCAAATGCTTCGGATGATGCTCCAATCACCTGTAATGCTTGTTGCAGCCTGTGTTCTAGCGTATGTTCGAGAACCACAACTAACTAAAGTGTTTTTTATTAGTTTGCCGATTTTAGCAATTATTGTCATGGCGGTTATGTACTTTGCGGTTCCGTTATTCAAGAGCATTCAGAAAAAAACTGATCGCATTAACTTAATCTTCCGAGAAGGACTGACAGGGGTTCGAGTTATCCGTGCTTTTCGGCAGGAAGAGCGGGAACAAAACCGTTTCAAAAAAGCAAACGAGGACTACACGCAAACCGGAATCAAGGCCTTTACAATTATTTCGACATTATTCCCAGTAGTAACGCTTATTTTAGGAATGACAAATGTTGCCATTATTTTACTGGGTGGCCATCTTGTAGCTAATATGAGCATGCAAGTAGGGGATTTAATTGCCTTTATGACATATGCCACTCAGATTATGATTAGCTTTATGATGCTTTCAATGATCTTCGTCTTTGTTCCGCGAGCATCGGCATCTGCTACTCGGGTTAATGCGGTTCTAGATCAGCCGATCAGTATTCATAATGCACCGGAAAAAGATCAGGAAAAGATTTCGATTAATCAACCAGCCTCGCTTGAATTTAAAAATGTTAATTTTCGTTTCCATGGGGCGGAAAGATTGGCCTTGCATGACTTGAACTTTAAAGTTACAGCAGGTCAGACTTTAGCGATTATTGGAGGGACCGGTTCAGGTAAATCAGCTTTGGTTAACTTAATTCCGCGGTTATTTGATATTGAAAGCGGGGAGATTAAAGTTGATGGTGTCCCAGTTAAAAAGCTAAGTCAGCATAATCTGCATGAGGTTATTTCTATTACCCAACAGCAAGCGGTCCTTTTTAGTGGGACTATTCGGTCTAACCTTCAATTTGGGTATGAGGAAGCAACGGATAAAGAAATGTGGCATGCACTTGAAATTGCGCAAGCGGCAGATTTCGTCCGTGAAGAAGGCGGATTGGACGCAATTGTTGAGCAAAACGGAAGTAATTTTTCTGGTGGTCAACGCCAACGGTTAGCGATTGCTCGAACAATTATTAAGCCAGCGTCGATTTATGTTTTTGATGACTCATTCTCGGCTTTGGATTTTGAAACTGATGCAAAACTCCGGGCGGCCTTAGCAAAAGACCCACAAATTCAACGTGCCGTAACGGTTATCGTGGCCCAGCGAATCTCTACTGTTGTTGATGCTGATCAAATTATTGTGCTTGAAGAAGGACGGGTAGTTGGTCAAGGAACTCACCAAGAATTAAAAGCACATAATGAAACTTACCAACAAATAATTAAGTCACAAGTCGAGAAAGGGGATGTTAATCGTGCGTAGAGGACCACAAGTACCTGAACAGGCTCAACACTTTTGGCCAACCACAAAGCGATTAATTGCCTATTTACGGCCATGGCGAGTTGGGGTTATTGTTTCAATTCTCTTAGCTGTTATTTCTGTTATTTTGTCAATCTTAGCACCAAAAATTCTTGGTGAAGCTACTACGATCATTTATGATGGAATGCTTAAAGGGTATGCAGAAATGAAAGCTGGTGCCCACTTAAGTACCCTTCCAATTAACTTTACCCGGATTTGGCAAATTGGAATTACCGTCATTTTGCTTTATTTGTTCTCTGGACTATTTAGTTTCCTCCAATTACAAATTATGACACGAGTATCGCAACGTGTTGTTTACAATTTGCGTCAAGATTTTGAAGAGAAAATGCGCCGGGTGCCAATTAAATATTATGATACCCATAATAATGGAGATATTATGAGCCGAATGGTTAATGATATGGATAATATTGCGGGAACCCTCCAGCAAAGTTTGATTCAAATCATCACGAGTTTGTTAACGCTTGTTGGTGTTTTCATTTTAATGCTTACGATTAGTTGGAAATTAACAATCATTGCCCTTGTCACAATTCCGCTTAGTGTTCTGGTAGTTGCTTTTGTTGCCCCAACTTCACAACGGCTATTTGGTCGTCAGCAAGCCGCTTTGGGAAAAATTAATGACCAAGTAGAAGAAACGTACGCTGCTCATACGATTGTGCGGACCTTTAACAAGGAACAAGATGAAGAAGAAAAGTTTAATAAAGAGAACCATCAGTACTACCAAGCAGCATGGAAAGCACAATTTTTCTCTAGCTTAATGATGCCAATGATGGTCTTTATTCGGAATCTGGGATACCTTGTTGTAGTAGTGGTTGGAGCGATTCAAGTTATTCATGGTCAGATTACTCTTGGTAATGTGCAAGCATTTCTACAATATACCAATCAGTTTTCTCAACCAATTGCCCAAATTGCGAATTTAAGTAACACCATCCAACAAACAATTGCTTCGGCAGAACGTATTTTTGCTGTTTTGGATGAACCAGAGATGAGTGATAAGGTTGAAGATATTCCATCTCTTACTGGAAAGGATATTCCGAAAGTTGAATTCAAGGATATTAAGTTTAGCTATACTGATGAACCGCTTATTCAAGACTTTAACCTTAAAGCACCGCGAGATAAGATGGTCGCCATTGTTGGCCCAACCGGAGCAGGGAAAACGACCATTATTAATCTTTTAGAGCGATTTTATGATCCGCAAGGTGGCCATATTTATCTTGATGGGAAAGATACTCGTTCAATGACCCGTGATGCCTTACGTAAGCATATTGCGATTGTGCTTCAAGATACTTGGCTCTTTACTGGGACGATTTTTGAAAATATTAAGTATGGGAACGAGAATGCATCAGACGAAGAAGTTTACCATGCTGCTAAGATGGCCCGGGCGGATGCTTTCATTCGTGAACTGCTTGATGGTTACCAAACGGTCTTAGACGAGTCCGCTTCTAACATTTCACAGGGACAGCGACAATTATTAACGATTGCGCGGGCATTTTTAGCTGATCCAGAAATTTTAATTTTGGATGAAGCAACTAGTTCTGTTGATACCCGAACAGAAGTCTTGATTCAAGAAGCGATGAATGCTCTGCAGCAAGAACGAACTAGTTTTGTTGTAGCTCACCGTCTATCAACGATTCGGAAGGCTGATCAGATTGTTGTGGTTAACCATGGAAAGATTATCGAAACAGGTAACCATGAATCATTAATGAATAAAAAAGGTTTTTACGCTAATCTTTATAATAGTCAGTTTGCTGGAAATAATTAAAGAAAAATGGGCTAGCTTGTGGTTTTTACCATAAACTAACCCATTTTTTATTATTGTTTTATAAGTTTTTATCGATTTGGAATGTTAACTTAGAAAGTTCGAGTCCATTCATTACTAACTCAGCCATTAAAGCTTTTGTTCGTTTAGCCATTTCGGCAACCATTTCATGTGTCTTTGAACTTAAGAAAGCGCTGACTTCAGAAGATGACATCCCCTTAACCTGTGGAGCAACTTCATTGACCCAGCCGTAGAGGTATTCGCGGGCATCTTTGAGATAATCTAAGTCGGCCTTAGAAAATTCTGCATGGTGTGACTCGACAATCATTGAAAGCGCCCGATACATCCAGTAAGCACTCTTTAAATCCATATTAAGTTTCTCTGGTGTTTCACGATAGCTTACATCGATATCTTCAGCATTACCAAAGAATGGAACGTAGGGGGTAAAGGTAGGAATACCAAAGCTCATCCACATAATCGTTGAAGCAGCTTCCGGTAAGTCATTGCGGACTTGAAGAACGTGGGAATTTTGCGTCCGGTTTAGTGAAATTGGCCGGAACATATGCTTTTGCTGATCGGTACCTTCATGGCCTAGTGGATCGTAAGGGGTTCCTTGGTAGTGGCTACTAAGGATCTTTTCCACGTCTTCAAGGGTAATTCGATGATCCGTTTGCATAATAAATGGAATATCAAAATCAAGCGGATCAAATTCAGTTTCCGGATTTAATACCTTATGACCGTACCATTGGCGTGGAGTGTTGTAGTGTTGATCAAAAATATCAGCAGTTCCGAAAATATGACGGAAATTCCATTCATACTTGTCTGGGTTGAGGTGGTTCTTTGCAACAAATTCTTGAATCCCGTCAGACCACATAAAGTTAGCCTTATCATTAAAATCAACTTGTTGAATGGCAATTCGATTTCCAGTAACAGCGTATGCATCATCTGGAATCCGTTGTGCAACCCAGTGATGTCCAGTAACGATTTCCATATACCAAACATCATCTTTGTCACTGAAAATAACCCCGTTTCCTTCTGCAGAACCGTATTTAGCGATTAATTTACCGAGGTAAGCAACCCCATCGCGTGCGCTATCGATGAAGGGGAGGGTAGCAGCGACAATAAGGTCTTCGTTAATTCCTGTTTCAGTATTAAGCGGATCGCAGGCTAAAACCCGTGCATTAGCATAAACGCTTTCTGTGGCGCTCATCCCAACGTTCTTTTCATTAAAACCACTTTCGTCAAAGACTCCTTCAGTTTTGTAGTCGACATTAGGCGTGCCTTGGTAACGGTAACCATCAGCAGGACGGTCAATCACACACTTATTTAAATAAGCTTTAACTTGATTGGGATGGTTATGGTATGCCGGATAAGTTACAAAACGTTGTGGTGTAAGTGGGGCGAAAGTATCATCGTTCCGTGCTGCCATGGTTGAACCGTCAATTGTAGCATTACGACCCACAAGGACAGTCGTACAAGCAGATAGATTTTTCTTCATTTTTTCAGGACCTTTCTATAATGACCTTAAATAAAACTATAGTAATAAGTTTAGTCTTCACACCTAGGGAGGTCAATCAATGGAAAACTACTTTTGTTCTAAATCAGCAAAAGTGGCATGGACTAATCCGGCTAAGTCTTCAGCGTTTAGTTTAACCGATCGACCAACTTTTCCAGATGAAACATAAATTTCGCCTTGTTCTTTTGCTTCAGTATCAATAAAAATCGGATATTGAAATTTTTCATAGATTCCTACAGGCGTGTTAGCACCATGAACATACCCTGTTGTCTTTAACAAGTTTTTAAGCGGAACCATATTAACTTTTTTGTTGCCGGAAACTTTAGCTAATTTCTTTTCGTCAAGGTGAGTATCGACGGGGATGACTCCGACTAAGGGGCCAGTCACATTACCAGTAAGAACAAGGGTTTTATAAATAATATGTTCATCAATGCCGGTGTGGTCAACGCTCATTGAACGGACATCGCCATCTTGATGCGTCGGAAATTCAGCTTGCTCATATGGAATATTATTTTTGTCTAAGATTTGTTCCACCTGCGTTTTTTTCATTTTACTTTTTTTATTCTTTTTACTCATAAGAAGATCATCTCCTAAATTTATCTGGGTCGCACCAATATTTTACAAAAAGATCCCAATTTAAAATAGGTCTGCTATACTTAAAGTGTATCATTAAAATTCGAATTAAATAAATCCGAGGAGTTAATTAGATGGCAGATTTAGTATATCGCTCAGTGATGCGTGATATAAAACAAAAAATTTTAGGCAATGAATACCCCGGAATGCGGCTACCGGACGAACGAAGCTTAAGTGAGATTTACGAGGTAAGTCGAAGTTCAATCAAACGAGCATTAGGTGTATTAGCGCAAGAAGGAATTATCTTCAAAAAGCGCGGTTCAGGAACTTTTATTAATCCGCTCTACCTAAAAAATCAGTCCTTATTTCATTATGAGGGGAGTAATTTGGGAGTTACGGATAGTTTCCGTGCTGATGGGAAGAAGCAAGGGATTAAGTTGCTTGATTACCAGGTTGTTCCCGCAAATAAGGATGTACAAGAAGAGTTGTTCCTCAATGATAATGACTTTGTTTACCAAATCAAACGGTTACGGCTAATTGATGACCAACCTTTTATGATTGAAACTGGTTTTATCCCGATTAAGATTACACCAACCTTATCTCCTGAAATTGTCAACGGCTCTATTTTTAATTATCTTGAGGATAAGATGGGAAAACGAGTTACCAAGTCATTCATGACCATTGGCGTATCACCGTCAGATAAACAAGACCAAGAATTATTAAAGTTAAGCTCGATAGAACCGGTGGGCATAATTGATGGGATCTTCTTTTTAGATGATGGAACACCATTTGAAGTTTCAAATATGCGCATTCACTATAAATACATGAAATATAGTACTTTTGTTAGCTTAGACCAGGAAGGCTAATATTAATTTAAGTTCATTAGATTGTCATAAGTTTGCGCAATATAACCGTAGAATGTGGCAAATGGTGTTAGACTAAAGATGTTAGCCGGTTTGCAAAACTAAAGAGCGGCTTAAAATTATTAATTTTTTATAATTGGACCGTATCAATTTGTAAAAAGGTTGACTTTTTGAAAAAACAGTTTATCATTAACATTGTAAATTTAATGATTTACGTTATGTTGTTAGAAAGCACAGGACGTATTGATTTATATAGAAGGAGTGTTTATTAGATGGCAGTAGATTACGATTCCAAGAAATACTTGGAAAGTGTTGATGCTTACTGGCGTGCAGCTAACTACCTTTCAGTTGGTACATTGTACTTAATGGGTGATCCATTACTTCGCCAACCATTAAAGGCAGAAGATGTTAAGCCTAAGCCAATTGGTCACTGGGGTACTATTGTTCCTCAAAACTTCATTTACGCACACTTGAACCGTGTAATTAAGAAGTATGACCTTGATATGTTCTACATCGAAGGTTCAGGTCACGGTGGCCAAGTTATGGTTAACAACTCATACTTGGATGGTTCATACACTGAAATTTATCCTGAATATACTCAAGACACTAAGGGAATGGCTAAGTTATTCAAGCACTTCTCATTCCCAGGCGGTACTGCATCACACGCTGCACCTGAAACACCAGGTTCAATCCACGAAGGTGGGGAACTTGGTTACTCACTTTCACACGGTGTTGGTGCTATCTTAGATAACCCAGAAGTTATTGCCGCTGTTGAAATCGGTGATGGTGAAGCTGAAACTGGTCCATTAATGGCATCATGGTTCTCAGACAAGTTCATCAACCCAATCAAGGATGGTGCGGTATTACCAATCATCCAAGTTAACGGATTCAAGATTTCTAACCCTACTATCCTTTCACGGATGAGCGACGAAGAACTTACTAAGTACTTCGAAGGTATGGGTTGGAAGCCATACTTTGTTTCAGCTTACAAAGAAGCTGACCGTGATGGTGAATTCAAGGGTTACAAGCCTCACATGGAAGTTCACGAAGAAATGGCTAAGACTTTGGACAAGGTTGTTGAAGAAATCAAGGCTATTCAAAAGAACGCTCGTGAAAACAATGATAACTCATTACCACAATGGCCAATGATTATCTTCCGTGCACCTAAGGGTTGGACTGGTCCTAAGACTGACCTTGATGGTAACCCAATTGAAAACTCATTCCGTGCACACCAAATTCCAGTTCCAGTATCCCAAGATGACATGGAACACAAGGACATTCTTGTTGACTGGTTGAAGTCATACAAGCCAGAAGAATTGTTCGACGAAGATGGTCACCCAGTTGCTCTTGTTGAAGAGAACACACCAGAAGGTAACCGTCGTATGGCTATGAACCCTATCACTAATGGTGGTATCGATCCTAAGCCACTTGTATTGCCAAACTACCGTGATTTTGCTATTGATGTTCAAAATCCTGGTTCTGTTGTAAAGCAAGACATGCTTGAATGGGGTAAGTACCTCAACAAGATGGCTGAATTGAACCCAACTAACTTCCGTGGATTTGGTCCTGACGAATCTAAGTCAAACCGTCTTTACGCATTCCTTGATGGTCAAAAGCGTCAATGGATGGAAGGTATCCACGAACCAAACGACGAAGATGTGGCTCCACAAGGTCGTATGATCGATTCACAACTTTCAGAACACCAAGCTGAAGGATTCCTTGAAGGTTACACATTAACTGGTCGTCACGGATTCTTCGCAACTTACGAAGCATTCGGTCGTGTTGTTGATTCAATGCTTACTCAACACATGAAGTGGTTACGTAAGGCTAAGGATCTTTACTGGCGTCACCAATACCCAGCATTGAACTTTGTTGATACTTCTACTGTATTCCAACAAGATCACAACGGTTACACTCACCAAGATCCAGGTCTATTGACTCACTTATTTGAAAAGGAACGTCCAGACCTCGTTAAGGAATACTTGCCAGCAGATACTAACTCATTAATGGCTGTATCTAACAAGGCATTCCGTAACCAAGAATGCATCAACCTCTTCGTAACTTCTAAGCACCCACGTGCACAATGGTTCTCTATTGATGAAGCTACTCAATTGGCTGACAATGGTCTTGGCTACATTGACTGGGCATCTACTGACCAAGGTACTGAACCAGATGTTGTATTTGCATCTTCTGGTACTGAACCTACTGAAGAAGCTCTTGCAGCTATTGACATTCTTCATGACAACTTCCCTGAATTGAAGATTCGTTACATCAACATCATCGAAATTATGCGTTTGATGAACACTGACAAGAACCCTGAAGGTTTAACTGATGCTGAATTCAATAGTTACTTCACTACTGACAAGCCAGTTATCTTTGCATGGCACGGATTCCGTGACATGATCCAAGCATTGTTCTTCGATCGTGCTAACCGTAACGTTCACATTCACTCATACGAAGAAAATGGTGATATCACCACTCCATTCGACATGCGTGTATTAAACGAACTTGACCGGTTCCACTTAGCTAAGGACGCTATCCAAAGTGTTCCTGGTTACGAACAAAAGAGTGCTGCATTTGTTGCCAAGATGGACAACATGATCAACAAGCACAACCACTACATCCGTTCAGAAGGTAAGGACTTACCAGAAGTTACTAACTGGACTTGGAAGGGTCTTAAGTAATCAGCTACTGATTGCTAATTAAACACTTAATAAATTAAGAAAAGAGATCGAGTTTAACTCGGTCTCTTTTTGTTTAGAAATATAAAAATTGGTTAACTTGCCTTACTTGTAAAGCCTTTAAAATAAGAATAGACTTTAAATGAAGATAATATTATTTTTGCTATAAAGGATAGAAGGTGGAGCTTATCAATACGAAAAAGAAAAATCCTAAAAAGTTATCGTTCATTTCAATTTACTTTTTAGGTATTAATGGTGTTATTGGGTCAGGTGCTTTTTTGCTACCACAAGTTATCTATAAAGATATGGATTTAGCAAGTGTCCTTGTCTTACTCTGTGCCGCTATTACAGTTAGCATGGTTGCGTTATGTTATGCGGACCTTTCTAGCCGTTTTACAGGATCGGGTGCAGCTTGGCTTTATTCATATAATGCATTTGGCCGGTTTATTGGCTATGAGCTCGGCATCTTTACGTGGTTTTTAGGATGCTGTACCTTATCTGCCGAAGTGGTAGCTTTATTGACAACTCTCCGAAGCTTTTTACCACTTTTTAATACTCATTGGGTATACTATGTTTCTGTTTTTGGTTTAATTTTATTATTCTCAATCATTAACTTCTTCGGCCGGACGCTTGTTAAGCTGGTCGATAACCTCTCTTCAGCTGCAAAAATGATTACGATCCTTGCTTTTATTGTTATTGGCATTTTTTGTATTCACTTTGCTAATTTTTCACCGGTAATCCCTCATGCAGCAACCACCGGGGCAATGCCGCTTGCCAAACATTTTGGAGCAGCTTTTAGTGTTGTTTTCTATATGTTTACCGGCTTTTCGTTTATTCCAATTGCCGCAAAGCAAATGACTGACCCGGAGAAAAATATTCCGCGCGTGTTAATCGCCGTAATGGTTAGTGTAACGATTATGTATTCGCTAATGATGTTGGTAGCAATCGGTATTTTGGGAACTAGGATGTCAAAATATAGTACGCCAATTGCAAATGCCTTTGGAACTGGTGTCGGTAAATGGGGATACATTTTAGTAATTGTGGGAATGTTAATCAGTATTTTCGGGGTGGTATTTGCGGCCTCCTTTAATACTCCGTCATTAATTTCCTCACTAGCGAATGAACACGCGATGTTGCCAAAGTGGGTTGGTAAAAAGAACCGACGTGATGCACCCTGGGTAGCAATCATCCTGACAGCCGTTGTTTCAATGTTATTAGTTACGCAATCTTACCTCTTTCTTGTTTCTTGTATTGTGCTTGCTTCGTTTGTTCAATATGTTCCGTCCATTTTAGCGGTAATTAAGTTTAAACATACTAATGAATTTCCTAATCATGGGTTTAAGCTTCCTGGAAAATATATCATTCCAGTGTTAGCACTCTTAACCTCGTGCTACATGGTAACCAATTTTACAATTAAGACGATTACGGTTGGTGTTGTAGTTGCCATCCTAGCCGCGGTTTCTTACTTCTTTGTTAAGGTGGATGAGAAACACTAGGCTCACCACCGTGAAATGTTGGAGAAATTAAAACACTAAGTCAAACAGTGTATAATAGGCGAGAGGTGGTTTGATGGAAATAACAATCAAACGAGATGGTCTAAAGCTATATGGCCTTCTTGAAGGAACAACGACGATTAAAAACGATACGGTTGCAATTCTGATGCATGGCTTTAAGGGCAATCTGGGATATGATGATTCTAAAATTCTGTATGCTCTTTCGCACTATTTAAACCAACAAGGAATTCCAACGTTACGCTTTGACTTTGATGGGACTGGCCATAGTGATGGTGAATTCAAGGATATGACAGTTTTCAGTGAAATCCTGGATGGAATGAAAATCATTGACTATGCTCACACAACTATGCAAGCAAAGAAGATTTACCTAATTGGTCATTCGCAAGGTGGGGTAGTTGCTTCGATGCTGGCGGCTTATTATCGCGATATTATTACAAAGCTAGTACTGCTGGCACCTGCTGCAACCTTGAAAGATGATGCACTAAAAGGAGTTTGTCAGGGAAGCCAATATGACCCTAACCATATACCAGAAACGGTTGATGTGCATGGCTTTACCGTTGGCGGCGACTACTTCCGAACGGCGCAGCTTTTACCAATTTACGAAACAGCGCAACATTATAGTGGCCCCACACTGCTAATTCATGGGTTAGCTGATAATGTGGTTTCCCCTGAAGCATCAAAGAAATATAATGTAATCATGCCTAACAGTGAGTTGCATTTAATTCCTGAAGAAGGACATATGTTTAATGGCTCACGACGCCAAGAAATTTTGAAACTGGTAGCTAACTTTTTAAAAAATTAGTTTTAAAGGATCGTTAACATTTGAGAGGATGTAACGGTCCTTTTTGATTAAAATGTACTTCTGTTCCAGCGACTATTTCATGGTATAATTTATCGTCAGATTAAATTTAGAGAAAAGGAATGAGTGATTAACTATGAGCTCAATTAAAGCAGCGTGTAAAACCTACTTGGTAATTGGGTCGCTAATTTTTGGAATGTTATTTGGGGCAGGAAATTTAATTTTTCCTGTGCATTTAGGACAATTAGCCGGTAACCAGTGGATAGCAGCAACGGGTGGATTCTTGCTTTCTGGTGTTCTTTTACCGCTATTTGCATTACTAGCGATTAGTATTACACATGCAAATGGATTATATGAACTAGCTTTACCAAATGGGAAAAGGTTTGCCCTTATTTTCCTTGTCCTGGTTCAAATAATTATTGGACCTTTATGTGCAACCCCGCGTACAGCAACTGTTCCTTATACGATTGGAGTTGCGCCATATTTAAGTAAAGGGATGCAAGGCTGGGGATTATTAGCCTATACCGGAGCATTTTTTCTAATTGTTTACTTTTTTGCAACGCGTGAAGGAAAAATCACCGAAATAATTGGTAAGGTTTTAAATCCGATTTTCCTTATTATGTTATTTTTGATCTTTCTTCTCGCCTTCATTCATCCAATGGGAAGTACATCTACTCCCCAACCAACTCCAGAATATGTTAATCATGCCTTTAGTAATGGTTTTATACAGGGATATAACACTGTTGATGCATTAGCAGCATTGGTTTTTGGCGTTACGATTATTACCGCAATTCGCCAACTTGGTTTTAAATCTCAACAATCAGTTTCACTTGCTACTACCAAGGGTGGAATGATCGGGATTTTGGGAATTGGGATTTTGTATATTGGACTAATTTATTTGGGGACAACGAGTCGGCATCAATTCGCAATCGCAGCTAATGGGGGAACAACATTAAATCAAATTGCTCATTATTATATGGGAGATTTTGGAAATATATTATTGCTAACCCTTGCGACAATCACGTGTATGACAACGGCGATGGGGTTAGTAGTCGCTTTTGCCCAGGACTTTCATTATCGTTTTCCCCAGATTTCTTATAAAGCCTTTTTATGGGGCAATTGCCTATTGTCATTTCTAGTTGCTAATATGGGATTAGATCGAATCGTTTCATGGTCGATACCAGTTTTAATGTTCCTTTACCCGTTAGCCATTGTGTTAATCCTACTAGGTATTTTTTCGCCCCTATTCAAGGGAGCTTCGTTAATTTACCGGGTCACGACAGGTATAACAATGATTCCTGCGTTTTTTGATATGGTAAATGCTTTCCCACCGGTTTTACGGGATACCACATTTAGTATGTCATTAATTCATTTTGCAGAAAAATACTTTCCCTTGTATCAACTTGGCTTTAGCTGGTTGCCTTTTACCTTGGTGGGCTTATTCATCAGTATTTGTATATGGTACCCTCAGCAGCGGAGTCGTGTATAATATAAGAGAGATGAGGTGAGGAGTTATGCAACGACAGTATTTGAGTATTGATATTGGTGGGACAGAGATAAAGAGTGCGTTAATTGATCACTCTGGTAATATTTTTGAGAAAAATCATGTCCCAACTCCTCATCAAAAAGAAGCATTTCTGGCTGCAATCTTTGCTGTTGTGGAGCCGGTTTTAGACAAGGTTACTGCGATTTGTGTCAGTCTTCCAGGAGTCGTTAATCCGGCGACGGGAGAGGTAAAGTTTACTGGTGCCCTTGGCTTTATGGGGACCTTTAACTTTGCGGCCTATCTAGAATCACGAGCTCATTGCCCAGTATATGTTGGTAATGATGCTAATTGTGCGACATTGGCGGAAATGTGGCTTGGCAATCTCAACGGTATCAGTAATGGCGCTGTAATTACATTAGGAACTTCAGTTGGCGGCGGGATTGTTATTAATAACCAGCTCTTGCATGGACTGCATTTTCAGGCCGGTGAATTAAGTGCTATGATCATTGATAATGATGCGCCTGAACTTCACTATTCGACAATGGGGGCTACTACTTCAGCAGTTAAGATGATTGAAACCATGGCTGATATTTGTGATATTAAGGATAAAACTGATGGCCGGCGAGTATTTAAAGAAATTAATCGTCATAATCCAGTTATTTGGTCCTTATTTGAAGGATTTTGTCGGCGAGTAGCTGTTTTGATTTTAAATATCCAGACAGTTGTTGATCTTGAACGTGTGCTCATTGGTGGTGGCATTAGTGCGCAAAAAATTTTAATTGATGAAATAAAGAAACAATTTATGATTCTGCAAAAGAATGATTACCGTCTTCATGATGATGTCACGATGCCAGAAATAATGACCGCAAAGTTTGGCAATGAAGCTAATTTATTAGGTGCATTGTATGGATTGCTATTGACAATTGAATGAAAAATAAAGAGGGGTTAGAAGAAATTTTTCTTCTAGCTCCTCTTTATTTATGGCAATATCAACAACCTATTTTCTATATGGATAATGCGCCATTGTTGGAACTTCATTCCATGGAACGGGGAAACCAGCACCATGCGCACAGAAAACGGAATCAGGAGTGTTTTCTAGGTCAGCAACCGGATCATAATTAACATCTCTAATAACATCTTCAGCATTATGACATGGATAATAGCCAGCAACAACAAGCTCGAGCTGACCTTGGCCGTGAGTGTAGGCGCGAACGCTTTGGGCGTAGTCGCGCATGCCCACAACAGGAGCGGTTCCCGTAATCAGGGTTAGGGCTTGACTATTAGCTTCATCAAGCTCGAACGTACCATGCATTTGTTGAATGTCATTAATTGCGCGTCCTACTTGGTCATTCGGGACTTTAAGGTGGAAAGCATACCAAGGTTCTAATAATTGACATTCGTTTTGTCCCTTTAATTCCATCAATCCTTGGCGAACCGCTCGCCAACTAGCCTGACGAAAATCTCCACCAACTGTATGTTTAATATGGCCGCGACCACCAATGAGGGTGATTTTGACATCGGTAAGGGGAGCTCCTGTAAGAACCCCTAAATGTTCTTTGGCCTGTAAACTAGTTAAGATCTGGTGTTGCCAATTGCGATCAAGGATATCAAGACTGCAATTACTGCTAATTGTAATTCCAGAGCCTTGTTTTCCCGGTTCTAAAAGAAGGTGGGCTTCGGCATAGTGACGTAATGGTTCAAAGTGACCGACCCCTTCAACTTTGTTAGTAATCGTTTCTTGATATAGAACGTTTCCCTCATCAAATGTAACTTTTAATTGGTAACGTTCTTGAAGCAATTGTTGCAGAATCTGAAGTTGAACTTCTCCCATAATCTGAACGTGAATCTCTTGGATGTGAGGATGCCAAGAGATCTGTAGTTGTGGATCTTCATCTTCAAGCTCTTTTAAGGCGTTGAGACAAGCATGAAGGTCCTCTTTATCAACTTTAACGGCATAATTTAAGACTGGTTTTATAACTGGTGCCGGGAGTGGCTTTGTTTTACCAAGACCAAGTCCAGGGGATGTAGAAGTTAATCCAGTAAGAGCACCGACTTGACCAGCACTTAAAACCTGACTCGGGGTAAATTTAGCCCCGTTATATATTCGAATTTGGTTCACTTTTTCTTCATTTAACAAAACTGATTTAGCTGGAATTTTGCCACCGAATACGCGAACCCAACTAAGTCTGTTGCCCTTGTCATCATGGGAAATCTTAAATACCCGCGCTGTAAATTCATCAGCGAACTCAGGCGTAACAGTCCATTTCTCAAGTCCCTTTAAGAAATTAGTGATTCCAGTTAGCTTTAGGGCTGCTCCACTATAACAGGGGAACACTTTACGTTGTTTAATCAATTGTTGAATTGTTTGATCGCTAAGACTGCCAGTACTGAGGTAGTTTTCTAAAACTGTATCATCCTGCATGGCAATTGTTTCATGAACTTCATCAGTTAATGGATCAGCAAAATCAAGGCAAGCTGGCGAAAATTCTTTTTGCAGTTGCTCGATAACACCGCTAGAATCAGCACCAATCACGTCTTCTTTGTTAATGAAAATGAAAGTCGGGATATCATAACGCGCAAGAAGATCCCATAATGTGCGCGTGTATCCCTGAATACCATCAGTGGCTGAAACGACAAGAATTGCATAATCAAGAACTGGTAAGACTTGTTCTGTTTGACTAGCAAAATCGACGTGCCCTGGGGTATCGAGAAGGGTAAGCACAAGGTCATTGTAGGTTAGTTCAGCTTGATGGGTAAAAAGAGTGATTCCGCGCTGTTTTTCGAGCGTATTAGGATCTAAAAAAGCATCCCCATTATCCACACGGCCTAGCTTTCGAATAGCGCCGGTTTTATACATGAGGGCTTCGGTTAAAGTCGTTTTTCCAGCATCGACATGAGCAACGATGCCAGTAACAATTTGTTTCACCGTTTTTTCACCTAGTTAACATGGTCGTTTTTGCGAACAACAAGAACATCACATTTTGCCATCCGACTAACATAGTGGGTAACAGAGCCAAGAACAAAGCGTTCAAGACCAGATACACCAGTCGCACCGAGAACAATCAAGTCAGTATTGTGATCTGACGGAAATTCATGGGCAATAACACGTTTTGGATTTCCAAATCGGATATGAACGTTAACGTCTTCAACCCCCGCATCGACCGCACGCTTTTTCAAGTCATCGAGTCGTTCCTTGGTAGTTTTAACAATATTATATGTTTCTTCGTTGCTAAGGGCCGCATTGCTATAGCCATCAGTTAGTTGCGTTACTTGAACAATCCGTAAGATATCAAGGCTAGCATGATTCCGTAGTGCAGAATCAATGGCACTTTCTAAGACGTTACTAGTAATTTTTGAGCCGTCGACAGCAACGAGAATGTGTTTGTATGGATAAATTTCTGTCATAATAGACACCTCCGAAAGTTTATACCTTTATTATAAAATGTTTTCGCCCTAAAAAGATGTAAAAAAGAAAGTATTTTTCACTTTGTTGATAATGTATTGCAAACGCTTACGAAAAGACGTACACTACAAATGGATGACTAAATGACAAAAGTAAAACTTTAGTCTATTTATGTTGATGTTTTTATAAGAGGGTGCTAGTTATGCGTTATGTTTCAATGACTTCTCATAATATTGGAATGAATTTAGCTACAGAACAATATTTAATGAATAATAAGGATTTTGGGAAAGAGCCTTTAGTACTATTTTATTATGAAGAACCATGTATTATTGTAGGCCGAAACCAAAATACGCTTGAAGAGATTAATCATGATTATGTAAAGGAACACAATATCCGGGTAACCCGTCGTTTATCAGGCGGTGGTGCTGTTTATCAAGACTTAGGGAACCTCTGTTTTAGTTTTGTGGTTCCAAGCGATAGTGAGGAATTTGGTGACTTTAAATCGTTTACCCAGCCAATTGTTAATGTTCTTCATCAAATGGGCGCTACCAGTGCAGAAGTTAGTGGTCGTAATGATATTTTAGTTGATGGTAAGAAATTCTCGGGAAATGCGATGTATTCACGTAATGGAAAGACGTTCTCCCATGGAACGTTAATGCTTGACGTTGACTTAAGTGTCGTCGCGGATGCCCTTCATGTGGCAAAAGATAAGATTGCTTCAAAGGGAATCAAATCCGTTCGATCACGGGTTACGAACCTTCGCCCATACTTGGATGAAAAGTACCAAGATATTGATGTGCCAACATTTAGAGATGAATTGCTAAAGGGCCTCTTCCATGTTGACGACCTTGAGGAGATTAAGGATAAGCAATACGTGGTTACCCCCGAGGATCAAAAAGAAATTGATAAGATCTATGAGCAGTACTATAACAACTGGGATTGGGTCTATGGTAAGTCGCCAGAATTTACGGTTAAGCGGCGGAAACACTTTGATATGGGAACAATTGATGCCCGCTTTGATGTTAAAGATGGCGTAATCAAAAACGTGAAATTCTATGGTGATTTCTTTGGCCCGCAGGATATTAACCAATTAGCAGAAAAGCTCCAAGGAGTTAAGTATGATCATGATGAGATTGCTAAAGTCCTTGAAGCGGAAGGAACCCAACAATATATTACGGGAATTCCAACCGCTGAAGTAGCTGATTTACTCGCATAATTGAGCTTTTTAACTTAATTTAGTAAAATGAGGAGTGTAATTGATCGTTACATTCCTTTTTTCGCTAAGTGGGGATGTAAAAATAGCGGTCATCCGCGGGGATAGCAAAAAAGAAAGTTGGCAAAATAAATGAAAAATAATGAAAAAGTTGTTATTGTAACATCAGTAGCAGCAGTAATTGCATTAGTCCTTGATGCTTTTATGTTTGTTCAGCATGGTCACTCGCTGACATCATCATCTGTATGGCCGCGGCTGCTCCTCTTTATCGTTTTAGCAATCATTGTTAACGGATTATCGTTTTTAAAGATGCGCTTTTGTGGATATGCAACGATTTTAGTAAATCTTTATTTTGCAATTGCTAGTTTAGCCGCATTTCAAATGGTAAGTCCACGAGAAAGTGCATACGGATTATTTATTCAAGCACTAAGTATTGTTGGAATTTTAGTAGGAGCTGCTGGTGTTTATTATGGTGCAAAACAGCGTGCAGACTATACAAAAGCTAAAATTGAAAAAATGAAGGAGCAAATGAAAAAATGAAGATGTCAGTAGCTGATTATTTGTCACAGTTGACGAGCGATCAGGTTGTGACAGAAGAAGTTGAAAAAACTGCTGCTCAATCACAGCAAAAAACAGTATTAACAACTGCGATTAATTTTATGATTGAACAGCTTGATACGGGACACCTTGGTCAATATAAGATGAATATTAAAATGAAAAAAGGTGATCCAGTTAGCTTTCGCTTAGAAACCAACCTAATCAACATACCGATGGATGAGGCAGAGCGATTAGATGTTAAATTATTGGATAAAGAGATCGAGTACCCTGTTAATCTTTATTTAGTAATGGAGAGTGAAGATATTAATAAAACGGGATTGCGGATCGATGAATTAGCAAATGAAACCGATCAAGGCGGAAAGACAACTGATTTGGTTACTAAAGCTCAAGAATGGGTAGCCGAACACCTTGCAGATATAATGGAAGCAAGAGCATAAGAGTTGCATCAAGAGCTCAGATATGCTAAATTATAGTTTGCGATGAGTCGAGAGGTCTGGTAGCGACCCTAAGAGCTACCATTGACATTTTGACAAGTGGGACACATTAACTCACCGGATTGTGAGGTGTCCAGTTAATCAGCCATGTGGACAGTGCTGATTGACTTGAGATAGTATCAATACACGAAAAATCGGAATACTTAGTATGTTTAGTACTAGGTATTCCGGTTTTTTTAGTTGATTAATTTTCGATAGATAAAGCCAAGCCAAGGTAACAGAGTAATAATCGCAGTTACAAATAGTAGCCCAAGATGACTAACCGATAGATGATCAAGGTCGGCATAAAGATAATAAGTTGGAAATAGCTTTTGTATATTAGTAAAAAAATCAATAAAAGAATTAGCTGGTAAGAGGTGTTTCCAAGGAGTAATAAAAGTTGCGATTATAAATAGGATCGGGGTTCCAGCGGCATCGACAGTTGGTGCGTCAAAGGAAAGCCCAATTGCAAACCCGATCACGCTTAGATATATTCCGATGATATTGGTTAACAAAATACTAGTGATAGTAATAAAGTTGAACTCGATAGTATGAAGAAAAATAGCAAGAATCATAATTACGATGGTGATGAACAAATTGATGATGACTTGGGTAATTAATTGCGAAAATAAATAGTTCCACAGAGAGTAGTGACTAATGTGCGATTGAAGAATGTAGAAGTCTTTATTACTGCAAATCCGTTTGCTGAAAGTAACGATTGAATTACCGAGTATTCCCATTAGGAGAGCAAGCAAGAGTAAAGCGAGCCGGAAGTTGCCAGTGGCAGGGAGAGATGTACTAGCAACTTGAGTCATAAATACATACCAAATACCTGGCAGGAGAATAGTAAAAAGAAAGAAACGACGATTGCGTAAAACTTGTTTTAGTTGAATTGCTATGATATTCATAAGAAAGCTCCTAACGATTATGTTGACGATACCATTGTTCGATTGTCTGATTATGTTGGTGGATTTCCTTAACAGGGATGTCGTGAGAGATTTGGCCATCTTTAAGAAGCAGAACACGGGAAAAGAATTTATCAATTTGATTGAAATCATGAGTAATAACTAAAATACTTCCTGAAACCTTTTCAATAAAATGCCAAAAATAGTCAATTGATTCTAAATCCATCCCAACAGTCGGCTCGTCTAGGATCAGAAGTTTGGACTGACGGAGGACGCTAAGTAAGAGCGAAAGGCGACGTTTTTGTCCACCTGACAATTTCGCAATAATTGTATTTTGCTGGGATGATAATTTAAATTGATCAAGAAGATAATTGATTCGTTGTTTTGAATCAACCTTAGTTATGGCGGCTGTCAAACTGATTTGCTCTTTAACTTTTAGGGTCGGAATTAAAACATTTTCTTGGGACATGATATTTAAAGAATCATTTTTATTAAAATACCATTTAACAGTACCTTCGTTGGGTTTCAAAGCACCTTCAATTATCTTTACTAAAGTTGTTTTACCAGCGCCATTACTACCAAGGAGGGCAATGCGTTCATTATTCTGAATAGTTAAATCAAGGCTATTGAGAACTGGTGAGTTAAAAGTTTTAACAATATTATTAAGTTTTACCAGTGGTTGATTAAAGTCGTTTGTTCCCAGGATGAGGCGGTCTAATGAAACATTAAAAACTTTGGCAAGCAAAATTAGCTTGTCGATACTTGGTTCAGCATCCCCGTTTTCCCATTTGGAGACGGCCTGGCGGGAAACAAATAGGCGCGTAGCTAGTTCAGCTTGTGATAATTGTTTTTCAGTCCGCAATTTGAGCAGTTGATGCGGGAAAGAGTATGACATAGCAAAAAGCTCCTTTTCAAAATCTATATTTAGAATTTAATTGGATCTGCTTAAAAGGTCAATAGAATCCTTAGATAACAACAATTGCTCACCCCGCTACTATTAGTTGCATATTAATTTCCCGGGAAATAAAAAAGAAGCTGTGACATAAGTTAGGTCACTTCCATAAAATACGAACAGCGCAGTACAACAATG
>BLMQ01000095.1:0-18133 GCA_011958095.1 Lactobacillaceae bacterium
AAGGATATCTCACCACATGTTACATCATTTGATGAAGTTGAAGTATCTGCTCTAATGGCTAGTCGCAAGAAGTACAAGGCAGTTGCTGCAGAACAAGATATTCACTTGACTTTCTTGCCATACATTGTTAAGGCCTTAGTTGCCACATGCAAGAAGTTCCCAGAACTAAATGCTTCAATTGATGATTCTACTCAAGAAATTGTTTACAAGCACTACTACAATGTTGGGATCCTTACAAACACTGACCACGGTCTCTATAATCCAAATATTAAGAATGCAGATTCTAAGAGCATGTTTGAGATTGCAAAAGAAATTACTGAAAATACTCAGGCAGCCTTTGACAATAAGCTAAGTCCAGAATCAATGGCTGGTCGGACTATCAGTATCAGTAATATTGGTTCAATTGGCGGTGGCTGGTTCACCCCTGTTATCAACCAACCAGATGTTGCTATTCTTGGTGTTGGTCGGATTGACAAGGAACCATACGTTAACGAAGATGGTGAAATTGTTGTTGGTCGAATGATGAAGTTATCATTGACTTACGATCACCGTTTAATTGATGGTGGACTTGCACAACATGCATTGAACTACATGAACAAGTTATTACATGATCCAGAATTATTGATGATGGAGGGCTAGATAATGGCTGATGTTGAACAAAAGGATACAGTAATTGTTGGTGGAGGTCCTGGTGGTTATGTAGCCGCTATTCGAGCTTCAGAATTAGGTCAAAAGGTTACCTTAATTGATAAAGGAGAACCAGGTTTAGGTGGTGTTTGTTTAAACGTTGGATGTGTACCATCTAAAGCATTAATTGCTGCTGGTCACCGTTACCAAGAAACTTTAGACTCATCTATTTATGGTATTTCTAAGACCGATGCAAAGTTAGACTTTACTAAGACTCAAGAATGGAAAGATCATAAAGTTGTCGACCGTATGATTCGTGGAGTTAAGATGCTTTTGAAGAAGCATAAGGTTGAAATCATTGATGGAGAGGCAATTCTTGATAATGACCACCAACTTCGTGTAATTAAGCCTGGTCCAAAGCAATTCATGGATAATGATAATGGTCGGACTATCACATGGAAGAATTTGATTCTTGCAACAGGAAGCCGTCCAGTAGAAATTCCTCATTTTAAGTTTGAAGGCCGCGTTATTGATTCAACTGGTGGCTTAAACCTCAAGGAAGTACCAGAAGAATTAGTTGTAATTGGTGGTGGCTACATTGGTACAGAATTAGCTGGTGCCTATGCTGATCTTGGTGCTCATGTAACGATTATTGAAGGTACTGATTCAATTCTTGGTGGATTTGACCACGATATGGTTGATATTGTTGTCAAGAATCTTGAAAAGAAGGGCGTAGACATTGTAACTAAGGCAATGGCTAAAGATTCTCAGCAAGATGAAAATAGTGTTACTGTCACTTATGAAGTTGATGGTAGCGAAAAGAGCATTAAAGCTGATTACTGCATGGTATCTGTTGGTCGTAAACCAAATACTGATGATTTTGGCCTTGATATGACAAATGTTAAGTTAAACGACCGCCATCAAGTAATTGTTGATGAACAAGGCCGGACGAATGTACCTGGTATTTGGGCTATTGGAGATATTGTTCCTGGTCCTGCACTTGCTCACAAGGCGTTCTTTGAAGCTAAGACTGCCGCTGGTGCAATTGCTGGTAAGAATACTGCTAACGATTGGGTTGGAGTACCAATGGTTTGTTTTGCTGACCCAGAATTAGCTCAAGTTGGTATGACGGTTGAAGAAGCTAAAGATAAAGGAATTGATGTATCTACTGCACAGTTCCCATTTGCCGGTAATGCCCGTGCCGTTTCCCTTGATGCTGCTGAAGGATTTATTCGCTTAATCTATACTAAAGATAAGAAGAATGTTATTGGTGCTCAAGGTGTCGGTCCTGGTGTTAGTGACCTTGCTGGTGAACTTTCATTGATTGTCAACTGTGGTATGAATGTTGAAGATGTTGCTTTAACAATTCACCCACACCCAACATTGAATGAACCTGTTCAAGAAGCTGCAGACATTGCACTTGGCTTCCCAACACACATCTAAATTTTAATAAATTAGAAAAGTTCTTAGTGATGGATGACTCGATTTTGAGATCACTAAGAACTTTTTCTGTTTGGATTCTTTTAGGCCTTTTATTCCTAAATTTCCGTTTGGATTGTATAATACAAGTAGGAAATGAATGGAGGGACAAAAAATGAATTCACAAAACTATAGTTATCCGCTTGATCCATCATGGACAACTAAAGAGATGGAAACGGTAATTGCCATGTTTAGGGCGGTTGAAGATGCTTATGAAGTTGGGATTGACAGAGATAAAATTTTAGATTGTTATCGTGCTTTTAAGCAAGTCGTTCCCTCAAAGGCTGAAGAGAAACAATTGGGTCGCGAATTTGAAAAGAATTCGGGTTATGTTCTCTACCGTGTTGTCAAAGCAGCACAAGAGTCAACAGATAAGCGAATTAAGATGGTTGGGCAAAAAAATGATTAGTATTGAAGAGTTAGATCAAAAAGCACAACAAATAATCCGTCAAGCAGGTCAAAATGCATACCAGAAAATGGAAAATGATTACCAGATTGATACGAAGACGAATTATACGGACCTTGTAACGACAATTGACCGAGAAAATGAACAATTAATAAATGATCAACTGCGAAAAATTGATCCTGATAGTCAAATTTTAAGTGAAGAAGGATTTGGCGACCAGCAAATAAGCAATGTGCAAGGACATGTTTGGATTGTTGATCCAATTGATGGAACAATGAATTTTGTTAAACAGCATAATAATTTTGCTGTTATGTTGGCATTATATGTTGATGGTCAACCAACGCTTGGCTATATTTTAGACGTAATTAATAATCGTCTTTACCATGGTCGCAAGGGTGCTGGTGTTTATGTTAACAACAAAAAAATTAGCCAGCCAGCTGATTTAGGCTTACGCGAAAGTTTATTAGCGATGAATCGGACATTAACTTTAAGTGGTGATTCAGCATTAAAGAAAATCGCTCAAGACGCAATTGGCTTACGGATGTATGGAAGTGCTGGCATTGAGATGATTGGTGTGATCACTGGTCAATTAGGTGGATATATCTCGAATTTGAAGCCATGGGACCTTGCTGCCGGGCGAATGTTAGCAGAAGAATTAGGCTTAGTTGTGAAATCGATTGACGGTAGTTCTATTAATGTGTTATCATCTAATCTTGTATTAGTAGCAACGAGGCAGGTTAGTCGAGCTATTCGACAGATCATCAATTAGTTGTCGAGTCTGTGACCGCGATGTCACAGTTTTTTTATGAAATTGGCGATTGATAGGCCGCTGCTGTTCGACTTAAAAATGATATGACGAAAGGGAGAATCAAGTTTTGAAAACTCGTGACGACATTCGTAACATTGCGATTATTGCCCACGTTGACCACGGTAAGACTACCTTAGTTAACGAAATGTTGAAGCAATCAGATACTTTACCAGAACACTTCTCAATTGAAGATCGTGCGATGGATACTAACGCTATTGAGCGTGAACGTGGTATTACTATTCTTTCGAAAAATACTGCTGTTAAATATGACAATCACCAAATTAACATCTTGGATACACCAGGACACGCGGACTTCGGTGGTGAAGTTGAACGTGTTATGAAGATGGTTGATGGTGTATTACTTGTTGTGGATGCTTTCGAAGGGACGATGCCTCAGACACGGTTCGTTCTTAAGAAGGCTCTTGAACAACACTTAACACCAATTGTTGTGATTAACAAGGTTGACCGTAAAGGTGCTCGTCCTGAAGAAGTTGTGGATGAAGTTCTTGACCTCTTTATCGAATTAGGTGCTGATGAAGATCAACTTGACTTCCCAGTTGTTTACACTTCAGCAATGAACGGTACTTCAAGTTATGATTCAGATGTTTCTACTCAAGAACACACCATGAAGCCATTGTTTGATACTATTATCAAGACAATTCCTGCTCCAGTAGACAATTCTGATGAACCACTTCAATTCCAAGTTGCTATCTTAGATTACAATGATTTCGTTGGTCGAATCGGTATCGGTCGTGTCTTCCGTGGTAAGATTAAGGTCGGCGATAATGTTACCTTAATGAAGCTTGATGGCTCAAAGAAGAATTTCCGGGTTACTAAGCTCTTTGGTTTCTTCGGTTTGAAGCGGTTAGAAATTAATGAAGCTGAAGCCGGTGATTTGATTGCAGTTTCTGGGATGGAAGATATCAACGTTGGTGAAACTGTAGCTGATGCAGAACACCCTGAAGCAATCACTCCATTACGGATTGATCCACCTACATTACAAATGACTTTCCGGACTAACGATTCTCCATTTGCTGGTCGTGAAGGTAAATTTGTTACTGCCCGTCAGCTTGAAGATCGTTTGAAGCGTGAAATGCAAACTGATGTGTCATTAAAGGTTGAAGATACTGATGACCCAGGTGCATGGACTGTTTCAGGTCGTGGGGAATTACACCTTTCTATCTTGATCGAAACTTTACGTCGTGAAGGATATGAATTATCTGTATCACGTCCACAAGTTATTTACCGTGAAATTGATGGAGTAATGAGTGAACCATTTGAAGAAGTTCAAATCGATACTCCAGATGAATACACTGGTTCAGTTATTGATAGCCTTTCTAAACGTAAGGGTGAAATGAAGAACATGGAACCAGGCGAAAATGGTCAAACTCGTCTTATCTTCTTAGCACCATCACGTGGTTTGATTGGATACTCAACTGAATTTATGACTATGACCCGTGGTTACGGAATCATGAGCCATACCTTTGAAAAATACGCACCGGTTATCAAGAACTGGAACCCTGGTCGTCAAAAGGGTACTCTTGTATCCATGAATGCTGGTAAGGCTACTACTTACGCAATGATGGGTATCGAAAGTCGTGGTCAATTATTAATTGATCCAGGTACGGAAGTTTACGAAGGTATGATCGTTGGTGAAAACAGTCGTGAAAATGATATTACTGTTAACATTACCAAGGGTAAGAACTTAACGAACGTTCGTGCTGCTGGTTCTGATGAAATGGCTCACATTAAGACCCCTACTCACTTCTCCCTTGAAGAATCACTTGAATTCTTAAATGAAGATGAATACTGTGAAGTAACTCCAGAAAATATCCGTTTACGGAAGAAGACCCTTAACACAAATGCCCGTGAAAAGGAAGCTAAGCGTCGTCGTGCTGCTTCACGGAAGTAAATATTTAAAAAAGCTTGGGAGGCTAACTAGCTTTCCGAGCTTTTTTTTGTTGTATAATAATGATTGTATTTTGTTTTTAGGTAGGTGCACTTTGTGAAGAAAAAGAAATTAAGATTCCGTAAGATTCGTTCTGTATGGAATAACGTCCGCTACCTTGATTATTATATTTTAGTTCCTTATCTTGCTTTATGTTTAGTAGGAATTGTAATGGTCTATTCAGCGAGTGCTTCCATTGAAATGCAAAATGGTGGAACCCCATTAGGATATTTAGTAAAACAAACAATCTATGTTGTAATGGGAGTTGCGGTAATGGCATTTATGGCAAATTATCCTTTGCGGCATTATCGAACGCCAAGGTTTTTACGAGATTCAACATTGGTAGTTGGTGCTTTACTTGTCATTGTTTTGGTTTTTAGCCGGGCTGTTAACGGAGCTAAAGGTTGGATATCCTTGGGCTTCTTTAATATTCAACCGGTGGAAATTTGTAAGCTATATTTTATCTTATATTTAGCTGATCGAATGGCTAAAATTAGGCAACGTGGACAACATTTTACCACTGATGCTAAAGGTCCCTGGCTCATAATTGCAGTTTTTCTCGGGTTAATTATGATTCAACCAGATATTGGAGGAATGGCGATTAACGGAGCGATTATTGCAATCATGCTTTTAGCGGCGGATTATAAATGGGGCGTTGGTTTGGGGATAATTCTTGTCTTACCAGCGCTTGGCTACCTTGGATTGGAACGACTAGTTGAAAGTGGTTTGCTCCAAGGCGGTGGATACCAAGTTGCGCGTTTTGTTGCCTTTCTAAATCCCTTTGGAAATGCTAGTGGTTCAGGAAGTCAATTAGTTAATTCCTATTACGCAATCAGTAATGGTGGTGTATTTGGGGTAGGACTTGGAAACAGTATCCAGAAAATGGGATATTTGCCAGAACCCAATACCGACTTTATTATGTCGATTACTAGTGAAGAATTGGGCCTAGTTGGAGTAACGGCAATTTTAGTTACGTTACTCTTTTTGATCTGTCGTATTATTCAAGTTGGGGTGCGTGCAGATAGTTTGTATCAAACGCTAATCTGTTATGGTTCAGCAACATTTTTTACGATTGAAACACTCTTTAATATTGGTGGAGTTCTAGGACTCTTGCCGATTACGGGGGTTACTTTCCCATTTATTAGTTATGGGGGATCAAGTATGCTAATTCTTTCTGCAACGGTAGGCATTATAATGAATATTAGTATGCAGCAAAATCGGGATCGCTTAGTTATGGGAAAACCGTTTGTTCCTGAAACAGGAGGCGTAAAGAATGTTTAAATTAATTCCACGCCGTTCCTTGATAATTTACATTAATAATAATCGTGTGATTCGAGCTCTTCGTCATTATGGTCAGGTTGATTATATTTCTCGCCGAATGCATTATGTGGTAATGTATGTAGACCAAAGTGATGTCGAAAAAATAAAAGAGAAGATAAGTCGATTACGCGCAGTAAAAAAGGTTGAATTATCAGCTCGGCCAGATTTAGACCCGACGTTAGCTGATCTTGAATTAACGGGGGTCTATCAATTACATGATGAGGATGATAAAAAATGAGAATTGTTGCAGGAGACTTTGGGGGACGAAAGCTAAGTGCTGTTCCGGGAATGGCAACTCGTCCAACAACTGATAAAGTTAAAGAAGCGTTATTTAATATAATCGGTCCTTACTTTAATGGCGGAACGAGTCTAGATTTGTTTGCCGGAAGCGGTGGATTAAGTATTGAAGCTGTATCACGCGGAATCAGTCAGGCAGTCCTAGTTGATCGTCAATATCAAGCAATCAAAACAATTAAGAAGAATATTGACGTTACAAAACATGTTGAACAATTTAAAGTTTATAAAATGGACGCTCATAAAGCATTAAATTTGTTTGCAAAAGACAAGATGAAATTTAACTTGGTCTTTTTAGATCCGCCCTATGCTAAACAGCAAATTGTTAATGATATGGAGCAGATGGTTAAAAATAACTTACTAGCTAAAGATGCAATAATTGTGGCAGAAACAGATCAGAATGCGAAATTGCCAACAGATTTAGCTGATTTTAACTTTATTCGCCGTCAAGAATATGGAATTACGGTTTTAACAATTTATCAATATGAAGGAGAATCAAAATAATGAAAGTTGCAGTTTTTCCTGGATCATTTGACCCATTAACACTTGGACATTTAGATTTAATTAAACGAGGAAGTGCATTATTTGATCAATTGGCAGTAGCGGTAATGACTAATGAAAGTAAAAACCCGCTGTTTACTGTTGAAGAACGAGTAGCACAAATTAAAGAGGCAGTTAGCGGGCTAGATAATGTTTCGGTTATTACAACAGAGGGCCTAACTGTGGATCTAATGAACCGCATTGGGGCAGATTACTTAATGCGTGGTTTGCGTAATACTACTGATTTTCAATATGAACGTGATATTGCGGCGATGAATAACTTTTTAGATGATCAGTGTGAGACCGTCTTTTTCCTTGCCAAGCCTGAATATCAGCACTTATCTAGTAGTTTGCTGAAAGAAGTAACATCGGCTGGGGGAGATATCTCAGCTTATCTTCCTGCTAATATTAATGAAGCACTAAAAAAGCGTTTAATGGAACGAGAAATGTTACGGGTTAAGAAAGACAATGAAAAAGCAAGATAATGTAATATTACGACGAATAGGAATTATTTTAGGGCTTGTCCTTTTACTAGGCTGCTTTTTGTTCTGGCCCCTAAATTCCTATATCGAAAGTCCGGGAACGGCTGCTGATTTACAGTCTTTTGTTAAAATAAAGGGACACCCCGATCGATATAAAGGGAGTTTTATGTTGACATCGGTGGCGATTCAACGCGCCCATCCTGCAACATATTTATATGCCAAAATGATGCCCTATATGTCAATCGAGAGTGCAGAGGATGTAACTGGTGGTCAAAATAGTGCAACTTATGACCGTGTCCAAAAATTTTATATGGATAGCTCGATTAACGAGGCAATTGCAGTTGCTTATAATGCCGCTCACCAAAAAGTAACGCGACGCTATCTAGGAATTTATGTATTGCAAGTTCAGCCTAATTCTAAATTTAAACATGATATTCATGTTGGGGATACAATTACAAAAGTAGATGGTCATCACTTTAATACCGCTCAAGGCTTTCAAAAATATATTGGTGCTAAAAAAGTTGGCACTCCGTTAGCGGTTACTTATACTCGAGATGGGAAAACTAAAACTGTCACCCATCCGCTTGTTAAAATTGCTAATACTAATAAGCCGGGAATTGGGATCATCCTTACTAACAATATGCAAGTTAAGACTAAGATCCCAGTAAAGGTTGATGCTGGTCAATACGGTGGGCCATCCGGTGGCTTAATGTTCAGTTTGCAAATATATCAACAAATTAGTGGAAAAGATTTGCAACGGGGACGTAAAATTGCCGGAACTGGAACGATAAATTCAGACGGGACCGTTGGAGAAATTGGTGGAATTGACAAGAAAGTAATCGCCGCGCACCGTGCAGGAGCCACTATTTTCTTTGCCCCTTATATAAAACCAACGAAAGAGATTCTTAAGTATGAAGAAGGTCATCTGACTAATTATCAAATGGCTAAAAAAGCAGCTAAAAAATATGCACCGGGAATGAAGGTTGTCCCAGTCACTTCCTTTGATGACGCGGTGAAATATTTACAAACGCATAAGTAAATTAAAAAGCAAGAGGCAAAATGAAGGTCTCTTGCTTTTTTTAATGCAAAATTGATTTTTTTACGTATTTATATTTATAGGGAGGTGAGAAACATGCAGCAATTATCAGAATTATGGATAAAATATCGAGTACAAGTGCTGATGATAGTGATTGCTGCAGTGGTTGGGGGATATTGGATACTTAATAAAAACAATAACGATGCTTTAATTTCAAATACTAATGCTGTTTTAACAAGTAGCGAAACGGGAAGCAGTTTAACTTCTACCACTACGATGAAAGGGACCGTTGCCATTGATATAAAGGGTGCCGTAAAAATGCCCGGAGTTTATGAGTTGAAAGCAGATGATCGTGTGAACGAAGCCTTGAAGGCGGCAGGTGGACCACTACCCAATGCAGATTTGCGTCAAGTGAATCTTGCTAAACAATTAACAGATCAGCAAATGATCTATATTCCGCTTCAAGGCGAAACGCCGGTAGCTTCCAGCAGTACAGAACCATCAACAGCTAATAATGAAAATGGCAACGATAATTCTGCAAAGATAAATCTAAATACGGCAACCAAAGAACAACTATGTCAAATAACGGGAATTGGCGATAAAAAAGCAGACTTGATATTACAATACCGACAAGAACACGGTCAGTTTAAGAGTATTGACGAACTTAAAGAAATAAATGGCTTTGGCGAAAAAACTGTTGCTAAACTAAAAGATCACCTATCTATCTAGTTTTTATTTTTTTGATGAAGATATTTGTTATACTATATTTCAAATATAGAGGAGTGAAATAATATGAAACCGAGAATTGATTGGGACCAGTATTTTATGATTCAAGCAGCTTTATTGGCGTCGCGAAGTACCTGCAACCGCCTTTCAGTAGGTGCAGTTTTAGTTCGTGATAAGCGGATAATTGCTGGTGGGTACAATGGCTCAGTCGCTGGTGATGCACATTGTATTGATGAAGGCTGTTATTTACGTGATGGACATTGTGTGCGAACTATTCATGCAGAAATGAATGCTCTGTTGCAGTGTGCTAAGTTTGGTATTTCTGCTGATGGGGCAAGTATTTATGTAACGGATTTCCCTTGCTTACAATGTACCAAAAGTTTATTGCAGACTGGGATTAAGGAGATAAATTATATTCGTAATTATCACAATGATGATTACGCAATGAAATTACTTAAACTCAAAAACGTTGCGCTTCATCAGATTAAATTAGATAGTGATATTTTAGAAGAGGTCGATCTGGACCAGTATATCAACCCAGATCAAAAATAGATTATTCAACACTTTTGGTTTTTCCCCGCGCTAATTGCAAGTTTAGTAGCAGTTAGTTTCTTTAGTTCATATTGGTTAATTTTTCTTTTAATTGCTATATTTTACCGAATTGCCGTATTAAAAAGGCCAATAGTACTTGGAATTGGAGTGCTGACATGTTTATTAATGGCGATTTTGTGTTACAGTTTACAAAAAAATTGGGCAACTATTACGGCAGATAAGCAAATGGAAGTTACCCAAAGAATATTAGTTTACCCTGATGAATTAAAATGCAATGGAAATTTTATGACAGGGACTGCGATCGACATTCAAACTGGACAACGCGAAGCAATAACGATGTCGTTTAAGTCACCTCAGATGCTAAAAAATATTGATAAGCTTACAACACCCTCGATGTGGCTTATTAATGGGCAGTTAAAACCGATTATTCCCCGTACAAATGAAAATCAATTTGATAACTTAACTTATAACCATCATCGTCGGATCTGTAATCAAGTTCAAATTAACCGGGTAGAGCAAATGGTTAGGCAAAAAAGAGGGATAGTTGGCTGGTGTCATACATTAAGAAAACGACTCAGCCTCTACTTTGAAACTTTACCGTCTCCTCTTAGTGCGTATTGCCAACAATTAATAATTGGTAGCAGTAATGAGGATTCGGTTGAATTAATGGTAAGTATTAAAAGACTTGGCCTACTTCACCTTTTTTGTATTTCAGGAATGCATATCGTGCTTTTCACTGATTTATTACGGCGGCTGTTAGTTCATTTATGGTGGCGTAAAGAATCAATTGATTTATTTTTAATTATCATTTTACCGTTTTATCTTCTCGTTGGTGGTGGAGCAACAAGCTTGATAAGAGCAACCATTATGGCTGAGCTTGGTCTTCTTCATCGATATTTAAATTTGGACAGTCTTGATGGGTGGGCACTGAGCTTATTAATTGGATTAGTTATTGATCCGTTGCTATTGCTTACATTAGGCGGTCAATTAAGCTATTTACTTTCTTTTATTCTTCAAGTTCTTCCAGAATCAGTACGTGGTTTTAAGCAGTCTTTATTATTGAATTTAATTAGTTTGCCTTCGTTATTGAGTTATGTATATGAGGTTCATCTTCTAAGTTTTGGGGTTAGTTATTTAATAATTCCGCTATTTTCGACAGTTGTTTTTCCAGCGGTCTTGGTGGGGGCACTTAGTTTTAAGCTTTTTGAACCACTCACGTACCTAATTAATGCTGGTTTAAAATGCTTTCAATATATTTTAAATTGGTTATCTGATTTTCCAGGAATGATTCATTTTGGGAAGCCACCGTTAATTTTGGCCCTTCTATTATTTGTGGCATCTTTATTTGTTATTTCTCAAGAGACATCTTTAAAATCATGGAAAATATTAGCTTTATTGTATGTAATTACTGGGGGGATAATTCATTTTCCATTTAATGGTGAGGTTACTTTTGTTGATATTGGACAGGGGGACTCAATAATTATTAGAGAACCTTTTAATCGACGGGTAACAATGATTGATACAGGAGGCAAATTAAATTTTAAAAAGCCGGATTGGGCGACTTCAAAGCACTCCCAAGATGATGCCCAACGAATAACCATTAATTATTTGAAAAGTAAAGGTATCAGGCAGATTGATAATATTTGTTTAACTCATCATGATGCAGATCATATCGGCTATCTAACAACGATTTTGGATAATATAGCAGTGAAAAGGCTGATTGTACCAGCGGGGATGGAAAAACAACCAGCACTTCTTAATAAAGTAAGGACTGCTGAAAAGTCATCGCCAATGATAATTCCGGTGACTGATAATGTTAAGTTGTCATCATTTCCATTGCAAATTCTACATCCTTTTGTTCCGGGTGAAGGGAAAAATGAAGATTCTTTAGTGTTAGCTGGGAAATTTGGTGGGAAAAGATTCCTTTTTACTGGGGATTTGGACCAGGAAAATGAAGAAAAAGTTATTCAAAAGTATCCGCAACTAAAGTCAGATATCTTAAAAGCTGGTCATCATGGCAGTAAAACTGCTAGTAGTTATTCATTTTTGCAGACAGTTGCTCCTAAGTATGCGATAATTTCAGCTGGACGATTTAATAGGTATCATCATCCTGATGAAATAACAATAAAAAATTTTCAAAAATTAAATATTAATTACTTATCAACGCAGCAATTTGGAATGATACAATATGTATACCATGGTCAAAATGGAAAAATAAAAACAACATTGAGGGGAGATGAGACAAGTTGGACATTGCCCAATTATCTACACAATTAAAAACTAAAACCCCAGCAATGGTATATTTAATTTTAGGGAAACAACAGGTTCTTCAACAGCAGGCAATTGATGCCTTTACAAGCCTTATTCCAGAGAATGAACAGGTCATGAATGTTGGTCGATATGACATGGAAGCTACGCCATTGGCAGTTGCTTTGGATGATGCGATGGCAACTCCATTTTTGGGGGAGCGGCGATTGGTTATTATCAATAAACCATTCTTCTTAACTGGTGAAAAAAGACATTCAAAAGTTGAACATGATTTGGACAGCTTAAAAAATTATCTTGAACACCCTGAACCGTCCACAATTTTAGTTTTTGCGGCCCCTTATGAAAAGCTTGATGGGCGAAAGGGGATTGTAAAGCAATTAAAGAAGACAGCGGTTTTAGTTGATGCTAGTCCACTTGATGAGCGAGCAGCTCGTCAAAGAGTGAGAAATCAATTATCAACTGCTGGCTTTGAAATATCAGAAGCCGCTTTGGATGAGTTGGTTCAACGAACTAACGCGGATTATGGGCTGATGGATGCAAGTTTAACTAAATTAAAGATTTTAGCTTATCGTGAGAAAAAGATTGATCAAAACATGGTAGCTGCTTTAGTTCCACAATCATTAGATGAAAATGTTTTTGATTTAGTCACTGCGGTTCTTAAGCATAATCAAATAAGGGCCTTAGATCTCTATCAACAGCTATTAGCAGGTCAGCAACCACCGTTAAGGATTAATGCGGTGCTAGTGGGGCAGTTTCGGTTGTTGATTCAAATAAAAGTATTAAGCAAACGCGGCCTTACGCAAGGAAGTCTAGCAAGTCAACTTAATGTCCATCCTTATCGAATTAAATTGGGATTAAAGACTGCACGTGATTTCTCAATGCAGGCGTTAGAAAATGCCTATTTGGGATTAATTCGTATTGAACAATCGTTAAAAACGACACAGCGTGATCCATCGCTTTTATTTCAGTTATTTATGTTACAGTATTCTCAGCAGAGCAAAGGGGCATGAGATACAAAAAGAGGATAAGAAAGCAAATTTTCTTATCCTCTTTTTGTGAAAAGTTAAAAATAAAAAAGCAACTAACTTAATAGTTGCTTTTTCATTACTTAGCGTAACGTGCTGAGAGACGTGACTTGTCACGTGCAGCCTTGTTAGCCTTGATAAGGCCCTTAGAGTGGGCACGGTCAATTGCTGAGATAGCAGCCTTGTATAAGTCGTCAAGGTTATCTGCGCCAGCAAGCTTTGCCTTATCGAACTTCTTAATAGCAGTCCGCATTTGGCTTAATTGTGAAGCGTTACGTGCTTCAGCTTTTTCACTAGTACGAACACGTTCAATTGCTGATTTGATAATTGGCATGAGTTTCACCTCCGTTACCCGATTTTCAGTTGACCAGAATTTTCAACATTTGTCATTATACAAAAGACTAGCGAGCAATGCAATAGCTAACGACGATCAAGTCAAAATTTCACAGAAATAGTTGCAACATTGGTAAATTTTATGTATATTTGTATAGGTTACTTCAAGCAAGTAATTAATTGCCTCTTCTCAGTTTAACGATCCTCACCGACGTTATACTTAGATCTTAGGCGCATTAATATTGAAAGGTGGGAAAATAGCATGGCTATTTCAAAAGAACGTAAAGATCAAATTATTAAGGAATTCGCAACTCACGAAGGAGACACTGGTTCTACTCAAGTTCAAGTTGCTGTTTTAACTGCTGACATCAACGAATTGAACGATCACCTTCGTACACACAAGCACGATTACCATTCACAACGTGGCTTAATGAAGAAGATTGGTCACCGTCGTAACTTATTAGCTTACTTACGTCGGACTGATTTACCTGCTTACCGTGAACTTATCCAAAAGTTAGGTTTACGTCGGTAATATTTTATTATCAAAGCACTTTGCCTTTTGCTTGGAGGCAAGGTGTTTTTTGTTTTTACTCCATTATTTTCACTGATTGTGGTAAGATATTTATAACTATAATGAACGATATAAAATTCTTATCGCTACACATTGTAATCGATAAGGGGTTCAAAACTAAATATTAAAGGAGCCAAATCAATGGATAATAATATTAAAATTATTCCTTTTGGTGGTGTACGCGAAAATGGTAAAAATATGTACGCCGTTGAGATTGAAGACCAAATTTTCATTTTGGATACGGGGTTAAAGTATCCGGAAAATGAATTAATGGGAATCGATGTTGTCATTCCTGACTGGGAATACCTTCGTGAACATAAGGACAAGATAGTCGGGGTATTCTTAACACATGGACATGCAGATTCAATTGGAGCACTTCCATATTTTTTGATGGACTTTAATGTTCCGGTATTTGGAAGCGAAATGACGATTGCCTTAGCAAAACTGGCTGTTAAAAACCATAAGGAAGTTAAGAAATTTAATGATTTTCATGTTGTTGATGCTTCAACAGCAATTGATTTTAATGATGTTACAGTTTCGTTCTTCCAAACGACCCATACTATTCCTGAAACTTTAGGGGTTGTTTTAGAAACTAAGGCAGGAAATATTGTTTACACTGGTGATTTTAAATTCGATCAGACAGCTAAAAAAGGTTATCAAACAGACCTTGCTCGTTTAGCAGAAATTGGATCACAAGGTGTATTAGCACTTTTAAGTGATTCTGCTGGTGCTGGAATTACGGGTGCGTCTGCTCGTGAGCAAGATATTGGAGACTACATTAAAGAAACATTTAAATATCAAAACGGTCGGATTATTGTTGCTAGTGTAGCTTCAAATATTATGCGCGTACAGCAGATTATCAATGCTGCTGTTGCCGTTGGTCGGAAGATTGTTTTATCTGGTAAAGATATTGAGCAAATCATCGATACAGCAATGTCTTTGGGAAAGCTGCACTTACCAGATGACTTATTCATTAGTCGCAAGGAAGCAGAAAAACTTGAACCAAATCAAGTTGTTATTTTGGAAACTGGTAAAATGGGCGAACCGATTAAGTCATTACAGCAAATTGCAAACGGTGATAATCCTAATTTACAATTAACGAGTACCGATCTTGTCTTTGTTACTACTACTCCTTCTTATGCGCAGGAGACTGAGGTACAAAAGACAAAAGATATGATTTATCGTACGGGAGCAGAAGTTAAGTTTATTTCTGATGATTTGAATCCTTCTGGGCATGCTAACCAAAATGATGAACAGTTAATGTTGAACTTCATGAAACCCAAGTTCTTCATTCCAATTCAAGGTGAATATCGGCTGTTAGATCGTCATGCAGAATTAGCAGAAGAAGTAGGAATTCCAAAAGAAAATATCTTCCTCGTTAATAAAGGTGATGTTCTAACCTACAAAAATGGTAAATTCCATGTTGGAGAACATATTGATGTAAGCAATACTATGATTGACGGGACAGGTGTCGGTGATATCGGTAATATTGTTTTACGAGATCGGCGCGTCCTATCAGAGGATGGGATTTTTGTTGTGGTGGCAACTATTGATCGGAAAAAGAAAAAGATCGTTGCTCGACCACAAATTACGTCACGAGGATTCGTGTTTGTAAAGACTAACCGTCAACTAATGCAACAGAGTGCTGACTTAGTTGAAAAGATTGTTCAAGAAAATCTAGATCAAAAGGAATTTGATTGGAGTCACTTGAAACAAGATGTTCGCGATAAATTAAACCGATTCTTGTTTGATCAAACTAAACGGCATCCAGTTATTTTGCCAGTTATTATGGAGATTAATCAACATCAAAAGAAGATTAAAAACAATGTTGAGAAGAAAGAAGAGAAATCTGCGAAGTCACGTTCAACGAAAGAACATCATCGTGGTCGTGGTAAAAAACGAATGGCAAAAGAAAAGAAGTAGCTGTTTAATATAAGTAATGTGAAGGGAGGCTGGGAGAAAACTTTCGTTTTTCTCCCAGCCTCAACTGCTTTTATGAACAATTGTATAAAGTAATGAAATAAAAAAGGGTGATAAAAATGAACGAAACCCAACAAGATCAATATCTCCAGGCTCAAAAATTAATTGCTGAAGAAAAATGGCAAGAAGCTAGTAATATTCTGGAAGATCTTATAAACGAGGTTGATGATTCAGAAATCGGTCGATTGACGATCATCGCTCTGTATCATTCTCAACAATATACCAGGGCTTGTACTTACTTGTTTGAGTATTTAGAAGTAATGTTTGATAGCTTGGCAGATGCTCAAATTGCCATTAAAATTTTGTGTCAAAATGAATTATTTGTTTTAGCAAGACAGGTGATTAGTAGTCTTTCGCAATGGCAGGAAGATTTGCTGACAATCGTTACAATGGGTGAGGAAAAATCTCGTCAAGAGTACCAGGAGACATTACAAACACGTTTGCGAGACTTTTATCATTTAGGAGATTACTCCCTTGAAGAGCAGCAAAGTAGGCTGCAGGCGGCTTTTAAGCTTCCTTTAAATGAATTTATTACAGGCGCTAAATTTCTGCTTCGTGACCCCTACACGCATCCACTGGTAAAGTCTAGTTTGGTTGAGCTACTTAGTAAGTTACAAGTTGCAGATCCAGTTACTGTTTATTGGTTAGATAAGAAAGAATATACAGTTGTGCCAGCTGATATTCAGCCTTTAAATTTATTGCCAGTCGTTAGTGAAGGTAAGAGATTAATTACAGAAAAGTGTGGAAATCAAAACCCACAGACAGAAAAGATGGCAATTCAAGAATTTCAATTACAGGTAATGTTTTTGTATCCGCGAATTAATCAAATTATTGAGGACATTGATGAATGGACAAACGTTTTAATCGCAAGAATAGAAGGAAAGAAAGTCGCAACAAATACAGTTTCTAATACCTGGCAGGAACGATTAGGTAAGCAGATTGACGAATTAATAGAAAAACATTAGTCAAATACATTTACAAATGAACAGATAGTTGATATTATATTTAAGAATTCTTCTTCAGAGCCTAAGATTAAAGCTTTCAATTGGCGAAAAGAAGTTGTACAATATGTATAAGGGTATGTCAGTCACCGAATCAGATGATCTGGCATTATACTTGTAAATTATCAGGAGGTTTTCATTAATGGCTGAAAAAGAACATTATGAACGTACAAAACCCCACGTTAACATTGGTACTATTGGCCACGTTGACCACGGGAAGACTACTTTAACTGCTGCTATTACAAAGGTATTGGCAGCCAAAGGTTTAGCAAAGGCAGAAGATTACGCTGATATCGATGCTGCTCCAGAAGAAAAGGAACGTGGTATCACTATCAACACTGCCCACGTTGAATACGAAACTGAAAAGCGTCACTACGCACACATCGATGCCCCTGGACACGCTGACTACGTTAAGAACATGATCACTGGTGCTGCACAAATGGATGGTGCTATCCTTGTTGTTGCTGCTACTGATGGTCCTATGCCACAAACTCGTGAACACATTCTTCTTGCTCGTCAGGTTGGTGTTCAATACATCGTTGTATTCTTGAACAAGACTGACTTAGTTGACGATGATGAATTAGTTGACTTAGTTGAAATGGAAGTTCGTGACTTACTTAGCGAATACGATTTCCCTGGTGACGATGTTCCAGTTGTTCGTGGATCTGCTCTTAAGGCACTTGAAGGTGACCCAGAACAAGAAAAAGTTATCCTTCACTTAATGGATGTTATTGATG
>BLMQ01000096.1:0-1203 GCA_011958095.1 Lactobacillaceae bacterium
TCGCCCCCGCACTGATGACAATAATATTATGAGTGTTTGCAGAGTTAAGGTGGGGACTAAAGACAATTGGACGCTCCTGAGTAATTTGTGGACGCAAATATATAAACTGTCCACAGTCAATATTTACAAGATGCATGGCCGCTAACTGGTTATCCTGCCAAAAGATGGCCTTCTCCATTAGATTTTCTTGTAATAGTGTTGAGTATTCATTAACCGCTTGTTCAAGAGGCATCGCTGTTAGGCTGTCTTCCTGTAAAGAAAGCCAACCCCTACTTACACCAGTTGTTCTCTTTTGCCAGTGATCTACCCATTCTTCTTGACCAGGTAAAGTCGGGAACCGTGATTGCAGTATAACTGCTAGTTGACGCTTTTTCTCTAACCATGCTGGCTCTTTCTTCCAAATTTTTGCCATCATTTTCTCCTCTAATGAACAAGCTTATCCCAAATAACCACTTTCCCCGTTCGAAGAGATTGCGGAACATCAATAATTCGTTGGTTAGAACTCCCTCTAAACTGAAGGGTAAGATCCTTTTTAGCCAGCAAGAATCGACCATCGACTAGAATATCGAGGTAGTGTAGAAGTTCAAGTTTATCGCTCGACTCCTTCATTAATTCTTCCCAAGTATAACCAGACCAGGACCAAATATCCTTTTCGTGACCGAATTCTTTCCGAACCCGTTTAACTAACTTCAGACAAACCTGAGTATTAAGGAATGGTTCGCCACCCAATAAAGTCAATCCTTGAACATAACTCTGCGAAAGGTCTTCGATAATCTGGTCTTCTAAATCCTGGGTATATGGCTGTCCATAATGAAAATTCTGCGCCGCCTTGTTATAGCATCCGGGACAGTTAAAAAGGCATCCACTAACATATAAACTACACCGGACCCCTTCCCCGTCAACAAAATTGAAGGGCTTATAGTCTGCAATATATTGTAATGAATGATCTTTTGCTAACCACTCTTGCGGCTTAGGATTGCGGGGTAATCGTGTTTCTGCCATTTCTTTTTCCTCCTATATAATAAAAGGCCGGTAGCTTTACGGGCAACTGGCCTTTTGATAATTAATTAAATTTGATCACCAGTAATATGAGCATGAGCCTTATTATCCATTTGCCGCTGTTGTTCAAATTCAGCTGCATTCTTGATCATGCCAGCATTCATATGTTTAACTCGGTGAATAATTTCCTCATGCCTTCCATGA
>BLMQ01000097.1:0-5923 GCA_011958095.1 Lactobacillaceae bacterium
ACTTTGGAAAAGATGGTAAGCAGTATAAGAACCAATTCTATAATAACTGGGGCCACACCTACTACTTTGGAGCCGATGGTGCGCGTTATACCAACCAATTCTATACTAATTGGGGTCGGACCTATTATTTCGGTAGTGACGGTGCACGTTGGGATAATCAGTGGATGACCAATGGTAAAGGCCAAAAATTTTACTTTACCAATGATGGATCACGAGCAGAATCTAAGTTTTTAGGTATCGATGGAAATACCTATGTCTTTGATGCAAATGGAGTAGCTACTAGCTGGGGAAAAGTTTATTATGATGATCCTGCAACTAAGAAAGTAGCTACTGGTTGGCGAACTATTAATGGTAATCGCTACTATTTCTCAGACGGTTATGACGTTCAACGTGACCCAGATGACTTATGGGTTTACAATGATCAGCTTTATGGTCAAATGTATACTGGTATTCAATGGGTTGACGGCCATTGTTATGATTTTGGTACTGATGGGATTGCTCGTGCACTTCCGCAAAATGACGGTTGGAGTTGGCCATTTCCACGGTCTGGTGAAGGTTGGCACTATCAGGGACAGAAGTTTGGTTATACCAGCAATATTCGTAAGAATGGCTTCCATGATGGCCTAGACTTTGGGACTCAAGATCATCCAGGTTCAGAAGTTCATGCAGTTCATGGTGGGCGAGTATTAGACGTAAATACGGTAAAAGATGATGATGGTAAAGTTCTATGGTGGTTTACAACTGTTTGGGACGGAAAATACTTATATGTTTACCAGGAAGCATTTAGTAACCGTGATAAGATCACTGTTAAACCAAACGATATCGTTTATGCCGGTCAAGTAATTGGTTATCGTGACCTCGATCATCTTCACTTAGGAATTAATACTAGTCCAAACTATGGCATCGATTTAAAGAATTCCTTTGTTCCAAGTTGGAATGATCCTAGTCAAACAACAGGCCATGGTGAATGGTTGGATCCACAAACAGTTATCAGAAATCATGGATAAAGTATAGCGACTTAGTTATCATGCTAGGTCGCTTTTTTTGTATTAGCTGAAGCTACGGACTCCTTTAAAAAAGCGCTATCTTTTAAAAGTTGGATTATGGTAAAATGTTAAAGCGTATTGCAATAAATATAGTTTAAGGGGATTTATTTATGAAAAAGATACATTTTAAAATGTTTAAGGCTGGTAAGAAGTGGTGTGTAATGGGATTAACCACACTTTCCTTAGTATTAGGAACTGTAGCTTTCTCAGGTAGTAATGTAAAGGCTGATACAATTAATCAAGATACAACTACACAGATAATTCAAGTGCAAAGTAATATTGATAATTTACAAAAAAACGTTAATGATGCAACAAACATTGCTAATAATGCTGATCAGAAAGTAAAAGTAAGTCAGCAAGCAGTTGACGAAGCGCAAAATGAAGTAATAAATGCTCAAGATAACGTTAATAAGAGTAATTCAATTGTGGTGGATGCACAAAGTAAGTTGAATGAGGAAAAGGTAGCCCAAAATACTGCTAATGGGAAATTAGACAATGATAAAAAGAATATTTCTAATAAAAATAAAGCAGTAATATCAGCAAATAATGAATTAGAGACTGCTAAACAAGGATATTCTAAGCGTCAAGATGAGGCTAATAATGCTAATGCTGGTGTTGTCCAAGCCCAGAATGATGTTAATCAACAAAAGAATAAGCAAGACGAAATTCAGAAAAAGATCGATGATGTACAAGGTAAGATCGACAATTTGAATGATCAAATTAATAGTATCAATCGAATTGAAGTGTCAGGAAATTATTTAAAAAATCTACAAGAAAATTCAACAATTACAGATGAAGAGGCCCAAGTACTTAATAAAAATAAGTATCATAATTCTTCTTTTGATCGTTTAAAAGTCTATAGCGATTTAAATGATTTAAGCCAAGGTGATTGGATTTCCTTAGCCACTTTTGCTGCAAGCTTGATTAATCCGATTAGAGAAGCTAATAATTTACAACCATTAAAAGTAACAAAGGGATCAGTTAATTTCAGTTCAGAAATTGCTAATAACTATATTAAGCATGAATATTATGATGGCTATAATACTAGCGGATCAGTAAGTAAAGCAGCTTCTAATAATGGTTTATGGAATTTTCATAATTATCTTAAAATTACAGGAGAATTAAATAGAGATGTTTCCAATTCTAGCAGTACTCGTATAACATTAGGTAATTATACAAGATCAATTACATTTTATAAATTTAACGATGTAACATTTAATGATCTTAAACGTGATACTTATCATATGATCTTAAATGCTTTTATGAATCCGCAAGATGCACAAAACTTATTAGGTAATTACGAATATTTAGGTGTTACCGGAATGGATCAAACTATTGCACTTGTGATGATTGGTGATAATGATATTGAAAACTATAGTAATTTTAACCAGACAGAATACTCTATCCCGACAGATGATACTTCATCATTAAAAAAGCAAATTTCTGAATGTGAATCAACAAGGGCTGGTTATTTATCAACATTAACGGAGATAAATAAAGCGATAAATGTCGCAAATGAAAAATTAACTGATGCTAAGAAAAATCAGTTAGAAGCAAAAAATGCATTAAATGAAGCAGATAAAAATGTTAAAGCAAAACAAGTACTGGTAGATAATGCTAATGAAGAGCTAGATTTAGCAAAACAAGAACTGACTAATGATCAAAAAATTGCCGATGGCTATACTGTTAAAGAAGCAGAATTGAAACTTAAAGATGCTCAAAAGAACCAGAGTTTACTGAAAGAGGTCTTAAATACTAAGCGAGATCAACTGTCGAAGAAGCAAAATACTTTGGAAGAAGCTCAGCAGGCTCAAAAGGATGCATTAAAGAATAAACAAGTAGCTGAGAATAAATTAAGTAATGCTCGAAATACTTTACAGGAATTAAAGAATAAGCTACTTAACGGCTGGAAAACAGAAAATGGTAAAACTTATTATTATGTAAACGGTGAAAAGCAGACTGGCTTTTTAGAATTAAATGGTAAAATGTATTATCTAGGAACAGATGGCATTCGTTGGGATAATAAGTTCTACAACAACTGGGGTCACACATATTATTTTGGAAGTGATGGTGCCCGCTGGGATAATAAGTTCTACAACAACTGGGGTCGCACGTATTACTTTGGAAGTGATGGCGCCCGCTGGGATAATAAGTTCTACAACAACTGGGGTCGCACGTATTATTTCGGTAGTGATGGTGCCCGCTGGGATAATACGTTCATGGTTAAGTGGGGCCGTGCATATTATTTTGGAAGCGATGGTGCTTTAGTGACTAATCAAACTCGTCAAATTAATGGAGTAAATTATCATTTCAATCAAGATGGTGTTATTGATAACCTCAGGAACCAATTCATAACTGATTATGATGGTAAAGTTTACTATTTCGATAATAATGGCCAATTATTTGTTAATCAGTTCTATAATAATTGGGGTCGCACATATTACTTTGGCAATGATGGTGCCCGCTGGGACAATAAATTCTACAGCAACTGGGGTCATACATATTACTTTGGAAGTGATGGCGCCCGCTATACTAATCAATGGTATCGTACAGAAGGTGCAGGCGATAGTTATTATTTTGGCAATGATGGTGCTGCACTTGTTGGAAATCATGTTTTAGGGGATTATGACTATTACTTTAATGAAAAAGGTCTTTTGGTACGAACGAAAGAAGTTAAAAATTATTAATTAAACATCCTTTCAAAAAAAACTTCCTCCTCAGCCGAGCAGGAAGTTTTTTCTTTTACCCTCTTGCCAAAATTCTTCTTTACATATATACTTAGTTACATAAGTAATGAAGTGTTAAACAAAAAGGAGGTGCACTTATGAATTTCGACTTTAATGATTCGACGCCGCTTTATCAGCAAATTGCCGACCAGCTTGAAGAGATGATTTTCTCTGGGGGCTTTGATGAAGGTTCGCAGGTACCGTCAACGACTCAGCTTTCTCAGCAATTGCATATCAATCCTGCGACAGTCCTTAAGGGGATGAATATTTTAGTTAATAAAGACCTCTTAGAAAAGCGACGTGGACTAGGGATGTTTGTAAAAAAAGGTGCACAACAAAAAATTATGGAACAACGTAAAGAAAGTTTTTATAACGACTATGTAAAGGGTTTGCTAGTTGAAGCGGGTAAGCTCGGGATTACCAAGCAGCATTTATTAGACTTAATCGAACGAGGTGAGAATGATGGATCAATTAATAGTTAAAAACATTGTTAAAAAGTATCGTCGCCAAACAGTATTGGATAATATTTCATTTACCCTAGAACCTGCTAAAATTTATGGTCTCCTTGGCCGGAATGGGGCTGGGAAGACGACTCTTCTTAATATTATGAGCAACCGGATTTTTCCAACGAGCGGGGAAGTGCAAATTGGTAGTGAAGACGTTAATAACAATGATGACCTCCTCAGCAAGATCTTTTTGATGAGTGAAGTTAATCTTTATCCTCGTCACATGAAGATAAGTCAAACCTTTGACTTAGCCGATGCAGCTTATAATAATTTTGACTATGACTTCGCCAACCGTCTCCTCAAGGTTTTTGGCTTGAATGACCGGATGAAAATTACTAACTTATCGACGGGGCAACGGACAGCCTCCAAGCTGGTCGTCGCTTTAGCAGTCAATGCCGATTACGTTTTATTAGATGAACCGATTTTAGGTTTAGATGCTAATCACCGTGATAGCTTCTATAAAGAATTAGTTAAGACTTATCAAGAGCGGCCGTGAACCTTTGTCTTATCAACCCACTTAATTGAAGAAATTCAACAATTAGTCGAACATGTTCTAATCATGGATCAACATCACATCATTATTAATGAGGATACAGAAGGTTTATTAGCCAAGGCTTATGCGATTAGTGGTCCGGAAAAAATGGTTGATGAGTATACTGCAGGTTTAAAAGTTCTTAAAACAGAGATGATGGGTAATATTAAGACGGCCTACTTACTTGATCATTTAGATGAACAGCGTGTGATTCCTGATCAAGTTAAGATTGGTCATTATGATTTGCAGCATTTATTCATTTACTTAACGAATGGGGGAGAATACTAATGAAAAATCAAAAGAGAAATCTCGTTATTTCAACTATGTTTCAACAAGCTGGCGATGCTACTGGGATTGCCTTAGGTTGGGGGTTGGGAATAGTATTAATAATCGACCTGCTTGGATTAATCGTGTCACGCAACCTTGCGTCTTTCTTGGTGAGTCTCCAAGCTCTTCCAGATATCGCTTCATCAATCTTAAACATACTTTTAATGGCGCTTTTCCTTGTAACTCCTTATACGGACTTTAAATGGGCAATTCAAAACGGTATTTCTCGTAAAACACTATGGCAAGGGCGGATTTTATCTCTTTTCCTAATGACATTAGTAGTTTGGTTTATTGCCCAACTGGTGGGCTTAATGAATACGCCATTTGATCTTGCTTCTGCTTGGCATAGTCTTTTATGGTATTTCGGTCTTTCTTTAACGATGATGGCAATTGGTAATGGTTTTGCCTTATTAAGTCGTCGGTGGAAATGGATTGTAGGAATTGGGCTTCCCATGGCGTGCTTAGTATTATTGATGATGTTAGCCTATTCATTGGTTGGCTTAATCCCAGCGCTTTCTGCTAGTGGCGTCTTTAAATCAATCATAATCTCAAACGTTACTGGTTGGGTAATCTTAGTTATTTACTTAATCATCGTCTATGCTTTAGCACGATTCTTTAATAATAAAATTCAATTACGGCGGGATTAATAAAAGTGAGTAAGAATTAGCCTTGAGCTTTGTGGTGATGCGAAGCTAGTTCCACATTATCTTGCTATTGGTTGTAAAAATAGGAGAGGGAGCGAGACAGAAGTCACTTGTGACTTCGTTTTCGAGCCCCCGCAAGCAA
>BLMQ01000098.1:0-81431 GCA_011958095.1 Lactobacillaceae bacterium
GCTTTCCAATTTTCAATAGTGATGGTTATGGGGAAGTAACGCTTGAATCCACAACTGGCGGGAATGAACGCTTCTGGCTAAGTCTTTATAGTCTTCAAGTGCCATTGCCAATTGATCACCAGATGGTCAAGCTCCCATCAAGTGCAGATGTGATTAATCAATTACATGCAACCAACCGGATGCGTGACATCAAGGACTTACGTGTCGGGTATATTTGGAAAACTGATAAAGATAGTCATGTTGTAAAGTTAGTGCCAACGTATTTCATTAAGTATCGCGGCCACTGGGTTGAATATACCGAGTTAGAAAAGTAGGAGGGTTAAAGAATGAATTTTAAACGTATTCAATGGATCTTTATCCTTGCCTTTTTGCTTTTTGATATCTTTGTTGGAAGTTCATTAATCTTAGAAACTAGATTTACCGTTTCTAGTGGTCAGCGAAATCGCCAATCAACAGTGTTAAAAGAAATGCGTAATGACTCGATTAGTTATGGCGAGCTTTCTAATAAGCAGCAAACCGGATATTATATTGCTGGAAAGAAATCTTCTGATGGCGGAGTCCTGGAGCAGGAAGCAGGGAAATTACGTAATCAAAATTTTCATCTTTCTTCAGGAACACTGACTAGTGAGTTTGATAAACCAATTAAAACGACTAAAAATAATGATGTTCGGCGTGTCGACCGTCTATTAAAAAATAAAAAGATGGTAAGCTTAGGAAATCATTATCGCTATAACAAGGAATTATCGGACAAAAATACCCTTGTTTATACGCAGATGCTAGAAGGAAAGCCGCTATTTTCAAATGATGGGCAAATTCGTTTTCGGATAAACTCTGACCATGAGATAACAGGTTATACGCAGACTTACTTGCAAGATGTTGAAATTCTCCGGCAACGGTCAAATACGATTAGCCAGCGCCGAGCAATTACCTGGTTGTATAAACATAATCAGATTCCTAATAACTCCCGCATTAGGTGGTCGGTGCTCAGTTATTCTAAGCTCCTTAACACTACTACTGATGATAAAGCAGTCTATGTGCCAACGTGGACTGTTGAAATCAAAACTAAAAACTCAGGAGCAATTCAACAATTACAAGTTAACGCATTTAATAGTACAGTTATGAAGGAAACGCCAGATAGTGTGAATACGAACTCGTTAAATAATAAGTAATTGAGGAGGAACTTTAAGTGACAGAAACGGATCCATTACGTTATAGTGTACTTGCGAGCGGGAGTACTGGGAATGTAACTTATTTGGAAACGCGCAACCACCGGATCTTAATTGATGCCGGTTTAAGTGGGAAGCGGATTGAAAATTTAATGAAGAAGATTGATCGATCATTAAAAGACGTCGATGCAATTTTTGTAACGCATGAACACAGTGATCATACGCATGGTGTTGGTGTATTGGCACGCCGTTATGGAATGGATGTATATGCCAATGAGGGTACCTGGCAGGCAATGGCTGATAAAGTTGGTAAAATCCCATTAGCACAAAAGCATATTATTGCACCAAATACTGTTAAGGACTTGGGAGACATGGATATTGAAAGTTTTGCGGTATCGCATGATGCTGCGCAACCGCAATTTTACCAAGTTCACCACAATAATAAGACCTTCTGTATTATTACGGATACTGGTTATGTTTCTGATCGAGTTACGGGAACCATCCGAAATGCAGATGCCTACGTAATGGAATGCAATCATGATACAGAAATGTTGCGGATGGGTCCTTATTCATGGCCATTAAAACAGCGGATATTAGGGGATGAGGGTCACCTTTCCAATGAAGAAGGTGCTGATGCATTGATGAGTGTTGTTGGGCGGCGAACCAAAGAGATTTTCCTTGGTCACCGTAGTCAACACAACAACATGCGTTCACTCGCCCACCTAACAGTTGCAAGTTTGATGGAGCAGCATGACTTTGGCGTTGACCATGATTTTAAATTGCAAGATGCTGAACCAGAAGAACCAAGCAAGTTAATGACGTTATAATAAAAGAGATCACGGTTTTTATCGACTTTATTCAATGATTTTTCATATTTAAATTGTAACTTGAAGATAGTGATTCTTTAACTTAGTGGAGGGTTTAATTGATGAATAGGATAAAACAAGCTTTTAAAGATCGGTTGTGGCTAGGCGTAATTATTGTCGGCTTATTTGCTGGTCTTATTGGTGGTGGAATCGCCTTAGGAATTAATAACCTAGTACAACATCATGAAGAAGTAACGAGTACACGAGTCCCAGCTGGCTCTAATAAGTCTGGTGGTACGAAGGTTAATAAGAATAAGGCGGACTTAAACGGGGAAGCGTCCCAAGCTTATAAGTCCGTTCAAGGAGCCGTTGTTAGTGTTATTAATAAACAAAAAGTTCAGCAATCAAGTGGGACGCTAGGAATTTTTGGTTATGGCAGTAGTAACGGCAGCAACAATGATTCTTCTAGTGATAATAAATTAGAAACCGCTAGTGAAGGGTCAGGAGTTATTTACAAGAAGAGTGGCAATTCGGCTTATGTTGTAACTAATAACCACGTTGTCAAAGGCTCAAATGCGCTCCAAGTAATTCTAAGCAATGGTAAAAAAGTTAATGCTGATTTAGTTGGGGCTGATTCTGCAACTGACTTAGCTGTATTGAAGATTAACGCTGCAAATGTTAAAACAGTTGCGTCCTTTGGTAACTCTAATTCGATTGTTCCTGGTCAGGATGTGCTAGCAATCGGTTCACCAATGGGAAGTGAATATGCTAATACAGTAACTAAAGGAATTATTTCTGCCAAAGATCGGACATTAAAAGCCGGTACTGATGGAACTTTGACATCGGTTATCCAAACAGATGCCGCTATTAACTCTGGTAATTCAGGTGGTCCATTAATTAATATGGCAGGTCAAGTTATCGGAATTAATTCAATGAAACTTGCTTCTGATACACAAGGCTCTTCAGTTGAAGGTATTGGTTTTGCCATTCCAAGTAATGAAGTTGTGACAATTATTAACCAGTTAATTAAGAATGGTAAAATAACTCGTCCATCACTCGGAATTAGTATGGTGGATCTTAGTAATGTTACTTCTGATCAACAGCAATCAGTCTTAAAACTACCAACAAGCGTAAGCAAAGGGGTAGTGATTATGGATGTGAATAGTGGTTCAGTTGCTGATACTGCGGGATTGAAAAAGTATGATGTCATTACAAAGCTTGGTGATACTCAAGTTACAGATGCGGGTTCATTAAAGGCGGCCTTATATAAATACAAGGTTGGACAAAGCGCTAAAGTCACTTACTACCGTGATGGTCAACAACACACCGCAACTTTGCATTTAACAAAGAGTGCTGATACAACATCAACTGATGACTCACAACAAGATAATAATTAATGAATGAATTAAGATTGGGGATAGACATTCCTGATCTTTTTTCATTAAAAGCCTCTTAATTAAAAGGGGTATAATATTAGTTATCAATATAAAGGATGGTGGGTAAAATGAATAATCCACGGTTTAAATACCCAGATACAAAGGCATATGAATTTGTAGTACATCGTTTAGAAGAACGCGGAGTAAACTTAGAAGAGCTTGCGAAGATTGTGTATGAGACACAAAAGGGCTTTGAACCAGATTTGACGTTGGAAATATGTCAAAAATTTTTAATTGATACGATGCATAAGCGTGAATTATTAAATAGTACAATGGTAGCTCTTGAGCTCGATCGTTTAACCGAAGAAGGAAAAGTCGATGACCCCCTAGCAAGTATTATCAAAAATGATGCTGGGGTGTTTGGGGTAGATGAAACCCTCGCGTTACAAATTGCTAATATTTATGGAACAATTGGGACGACAAACTTTGGTTACTTTGACCGGGTTAAGAGTGGGATTATTGCCAAATTTGACCACGATAAGGTTCATGTAAATACATTTATTGATGATATTCTCGCGGCGATTGTAGCGGCTGTTTGTGGAAAGATTGCCCACCAGTACGCTTAATTAAAATAATCTCATTGACTTTTAAATAATTTATCATTAAAATGAACATAATTCGTTTAGAGGAGTAAAGCAAATGAGTTATCAAACTTTACAATTAAATTATAGTTGGCAAAGCCGGTAACTCAGGGATAGCTGTAGTACAGATATGACCTGGGTTTATTCACAGATTATATCTGTACCGGCTGCTTTATCATGTACAAATAAGGCCTGTACGGATTCCACGTACGGGCTTTTTCTATTTTGCTGGATAAATAGTGGGAGTTCCGAAACGTGGAGCTCCTTTTTATTTTGAAAGGTGGAGATAGGGATGAAACGAATTATGGGCTATATTGTTATTGGAATTGTTGTGATTGGCGGTTATTTTGGACTTTTGAGGCTTCATCAACAGACAACAAAGCCAGTGGTAGGAATTTTAACGATGATGCATCATCCAGCATTAGATCAGATTCAAAAAGGGGTCGTTGCCGGATTAGCAGAAGAAGGATACCGAAACGGCAAGAATATCAAAATTGAATACCAGAATGCCAATGGTGATCAGGGAAACTTAAATACTATGGCGAATAAATTAGTAAATGATCATGCGAAAGTAGTCGTTGGTATTACCACCCCAGCTTGCCAAGCCCTTGCTAATGCGACAAAGGATATTCCAATTGTAATGGGGGGAATTGGTGATCCGGTTGGTGCCGGCTTAGTAAAGAATGAAAAACACCCAGAAGGAAACGTTACAGGGGTTCATGATGTAAATCCAAGTGAACAGCAGATTGCCTTAGTAAAGAAATTTATACCAAACATAAAGACCCTGGGAGTAATCTACACATCGAGTGATACCTCTTCTGAAAGTCAGTACCGAACAATGGTAAAAGCAGCGCATAAATTACATGTAAACTTAAAAACTTATACAATTGCGAATGCTAATGAACTTAATCAGACTTCACAAACAATGTTGAGTAAAGTAGACGCGGTCATTGTTCCTAGTGACAATACAATTGCCGGATCGATGGGAGTATTGGTGAAAAATGCGGATGCAGTCAATAAACCCGTTTTCCCTAGTGCTGATACAATGGTAAAAGATGGTGGGGTAGCTTCGATTAGTCTTAGCCAATACGGGCAAGGAAAAGCAGCCGGAAAAATGGCAGCACGTATTTTGAAAGGTGAAAAACCAGGACAGATGGCAGTTAATAATTACCATCATGGAGAACCGGTTCTTAATTTAAAGCAGGCACGTAAGTTAGGAATAAAAGTTCCAGCAGATTTTCAACGAGAAGCAGAACAACATGGAACCGTCTTTAAGTAAGATAGTGGGAAAATTCCGAATAATAAGAAAAATTGAAGAAGCTAACATTCGCTAGGTAACATTCCGTTGTATATTTACCACAGATTGTGTTGTAAATCGTTAGAAATACGTTAAAATAATAATGTGAAATTGCTTGTGGATAAGTTGGTGGATAACTAACAGTAAATTTAAAGTAATTTTATAAATGTTGGTATATCAATAAAAAATTATTGTTCAAAACTTATCCACAAGCTGAATGTGTGTTTGTGGATAAGTGGAATTCTTTGTCAACTCTCAGCAACAACGCTTACTGGCGCAGAGGATAGCCAAGTCGTTACTGAACAATTGTTCCTGTAGATAACTGTGGATAAGTAATTTTTAAGAAAACGCTTTTTCAACAAAAAATTAACCGAACATTCGGGAAAAGTAAAAAAACCAACGCAGGCCTGTGGATAACTTTGTGGATAAACTGTGGAAGGTAGTGGATATCTTGAATATAAAAATTATTGGTGTGGGTAAGTTAAAAGAAAAGTATTTTAAAGCGGGAATTGCTGAATATGCTAAACGACTTGGACGTTATTGTAAATTTGAAATTGTTGAGGTTCCTGATGAAAAAGCACCTGAATCTTTAAGCCAAGCAGAAATGGATGAAGTAATGGCAAAGGAAGGGGAACGGATTCTTGATAAAATCAAAGATCGCGAATATGTATATGCTTTAGCGATTAAAGGTAAAGAACGTTCTTCTGAAGAGTTTGCAAAAGAAATCAATAAATTAACAACTTATGGTCACAGTGATATTACTTTTGTGATCGGCGGTTCATTAGGGTTAAGTCCAGCAGTATTAAAACGGGCAGATGCCCAAATTTCGTTTGGACGTTTTACCTTGCCTCATCAATTAATGCGTTTAGTCTTAAGCGAACAAATTTATCGAGCTTTTACCATCATCAATGGCCTCCCATATCATAAATAAAGAATTTCTTGAGTTTTGGTTAGATTATTATTTATCGTCGTTAGCGATGTTATAGTGTAGATATGAAGTGTAATGGCATAAGAATTAAAGGATTTGATTTAAAATAGGCATACGAGGTTATCAAGTAATTCTTTTAGGAGTAATGGCAGGAATATGCATTTTAGTGATGCAAGGAAAAGCAAGTGCAAGGATAGTGAATGAAGCACGGCTGACATTGCCTAATGAAAAAAGAATTGAGCATGATGAATTTGAACGTTACCAGTTTCGGGCAAAACAGTTACGAACTTGGTGGCAGTTCAAGCGACCGAAATATAAAATTGATTGGTCATTTTATCATAAGAAACGAGGATACTGGGATTAGCTCAGGTCCTCGTTTTTCTTTTAACTTTTCAAAAAAGCTATTAAAATGAAGATATTAAAAGGAGGCAATGATAATGAAAAAAGTTGGGATTATTGTCGGCAGCGTTCGTCCAAATCGGCGGAGCATGCAAGTAGCAAACTGGTTAAAAGTTCAATTAAAGAAAAGTACAAAGGTGCAATTTGACATCATCGACCTAAAAGAAGTTAATTTACCAATGATGGATGAACCTAAAATTCCTTATTTGGGTTTATATGTTCACGAAAAAACGCGTAAATGGAGTGAGTTAGTACAAAGCTATGATGGTTTTGTGTTTGTTTTTCCGCAATACAATTGGGGCTATCCGGCAGTTTTGAAAAATGCGATTGATTACTTAGGAAAAGAATGGCAAGGGAAGCCGGTTAGTTTAGTAACATTCGGTGGACATGGCGGCTCGCAAGCACAAATCGCGATGAAATTAGTCGTAACCGGCTTAAAGATGGCGGCGCTTCCTGTTGATCTACAAATTAACTTGCTGCCAGATGATTCAACTGCAACCGCTGATCGGAAGTTGAATACTTATAATACGCAAGCAGCGTTATTAAAGACTGCCTTTGAAAATGAATTAAGCTAGTTTGTGATTAAAGTAGCGAATTATTGTGGGACATTAATATAAAATTGGTTCAATTTGTGAATATTATGACAAGCATCGTGATATTGTAGCAGATTAGGCAAGATTATTATTACAAATTGGGCGATAATGAACAAAAAATCAAAATGTTTCTATTAAAAAAATAAAACGTTTGCATGATAATGGAATCGTATTCAAATGCCATGAGGAGGGTATTTTTAATGAATAGACAATTTGATTTCTTAATGCCAAGTGTGAACTTCTTTGGTCCTGGTGTTATTGCTAAAATTGGTGATCGTGCAAAGATGCTCAATATGCACAAACCATTAATTGTTACTACTGAAGGTTTGTCCAAGATTGACAATGGTCCTGTAAAGCAAACTATTGCTTCCTTGGAAAAGGCTGGCGTTGACTATGCCGTATTTACTGGCGCTGAACCTAACCCTAAGATCCGGAACGTTCAAGCTGGTAAAAAGATGTACCAAGATGAAAACTGTGACTCAATTATCACTGTTGGTGGGGGTTCTGCTCACGACTGTGGTAAAGGTATCGGTATTGTTTTGACTAACGGTGATGATATTTCCAAGCTTGCCGGAATTGAAACATTGAAGAATCCACTTCCACCATTGATGGCTGTTAACACTACTGCCGGAACTGGTTCTGAATTGACTCGTCACGCTGTTATTACTAACGAAAAGACTCATTTGAAGTTTGTTGTTGTTTCATGGCGTAACATTCCATTGGTATCATTCAACGATCCAATGTTGATGCTTGATATTCCAAAGAACATTACTGCTGCTACTGGTTGTGACGCGTTTGTTCAAGCTATTGAACCATACGTTTCTGTTGACCATAACCCAATTACTGATAGTCAATGTAAAGAAGCTATTCAATTGATTCAAACTGCTTTACCAGAAGTAGTTGCTAATGGTCACAATATTGAAGCACGGACTAAGATGGTTGAAGCTGAAATGCTTGCCGGAATGGCCTTCAATAATGCCAACTTAGGTTATGTTCACGCAATGGCTCACCAACTCGGTGGTCAATATGATGCTCCTCATGGTGTTTGCTGTGCCTTGCTCTTGACCACTGTTGAAGAATATAACTTAATCGCATGTCCAGAACGGTTTGCTGAATTGGCTAAGGTAATGGGCTTTGATACTACTGGTCTTACCCTTTACGAAGCCGCTCAAAAGTCAATTGACGGTATGCGTGAAATGTGCCGGCTTGTTGGTATTCCATCATCAATCAAGGAAATCGGTGCTAAGCCAGAAGACTTTGAAATGATGGCTAAGAATGCCCTCAAGGATGGTAATGCCTTCTCTAACCCACGTAAGGGTACTGTTGAAGATATTGTAAAGCTTTATCAAAAGGCTTACGATGGCATCTACTAATAATTAAATAAACACAAAGAGGCTGGAAATCAGCTCAGTCTCTTTACTGTTTTACGTATTAAACTGCCAGCCAACCTTACGGAGGTGGGACTATGAACTAGCCAAGCTAATTCTGTCCCCCTCTTTTTTTGTCTACTTTTAATTCTTAATATTTTGAATTTTTTTCACAAAGTTACTTGCAAGCGTATTCTTTTGAAACTATAATAAAAATTATTCTAAGAGAGAATAAGAGGAAAAGAGAAAATGATATATTTACTTGCTTTAATTCCAGCAATTGGTTGGGGTGCGATGCCATTAATTACTGGTAAAATTGGTGGTTCACCAGTTAATCAAATGTTTGGAATCGGTGCTGGAGCTTCAATTGTGGGAATTATTGCATGTTTGATAACAAAACCAACCGTCAGTGTAACTGCTTTTTGGTTCTCGCTAGCGATCGGTTGTTTATGGACAATTGGACAGGTTGGTCAGTTCATCTCGTTTAAACATATGGGAGTTTCAAATACGATGCCCCTTTCTTCAGCATTTGTGTTAGTTATGACGTCGTTTGTCGGCATCTTTTTCTTTGATGAATGGCAAGGAGCTAGAGCATTAAGTATTGGGTTGACAGCGTGTGTAGTTGTAATTATTGGGGCTGTTTTAACCTCGATTTCGGACGGAACATCGGATAAAAAGGTTTCGACTAAGTGGGTATTATTTTTATTAGTAACAACAATTGGTTACTGTGCTTATTCGATTTTTCCTAAAATGCCACAGGTTGCTCATGAAAGTAGTCAGGGTATTTTCCTACCAGAAGTATTAGGAATTTTACTTGGTTCAGTAATTTATACTATTTGTTCGGGTAACGCTAAAGCATTTAAGCAAAAAGAACAATACTTAAATATTTTAGGAGGACTTTCATGGGGGATTGGTAACTTTGCCTATGTTTTTGTTGGTAAAGCTCTTGGAGTAGTGACTGCTTCAATTTTTGGTCAAATGAATGTTATTATTTCAACATTTGGTGGTATCCTACTTTTGCATGAAACCAAGACCAAGCGAGAAATGATATATACAGTAGTTGGAATTATCCTAATTGTAATTGGTAGTATTTTAACAGTAATTGCTAATTAATTATTGAAGATTTTAGGTAATATCAATAAATGAGAGAGGAAACGCGCAAAATCAGCTTTTTAACCGATTTTACGCGTTTTTTTAGTCTTATATTATTTCCCAGGTTATATTGTGCTATTTCTTATCAAGTAGATCAAACCTAATTTGTCCAAGTTGGAGTTTTTCAGGTTGCTTTGCGCCGTGAAAGATAAGTTTAAATAATCGGTTTTCAACGCCAGCCGTGAAGACAAGTTGCTTATTTCCAATATTGATTGTATAGGTATCACCCTCGCTCACTACTTCTGCTTGTAAGAGGGCTGACCATTGCTTAGCTGCTTCTTCTGGGTCGCTAACATTAAAGATAGCTTGTTTAACAAAGAGGTCGCCAGCTGGGTGGAATTTGATTAATCCCTGTTTCTTTAGGTCTTCGCGACGTTTATCATCATCTTCACTCCATTGAATAAAGAATGGGGCAGGCAAATGATTAACAAGTTCGTCATCAACATAGAAAATCTTCCATTGAATGAGTTTGCCAGCAGGATCAACCCGTTTTCCATCAGTAATATCACCGACATTAAGGCCCAGTCCTTTTAGTCGTCGGTGGGTTTCTTCGATGTTATCAGTCCGAATGGCAATTGTTGTGATTCGCTGAATACCAGCAAAATAATCCTCAACAGCATCATGAATTGCTGAGTTATTTTCATATGGAAATGCCTTAGCTTTTTCCTTATTGGCGACTGTTAAGAGTTCAATATAGTTAAGCCCAAAATAATCTAGTGCGTTTTTGGTTCCCCAATATTCGTGATGACCGCCAGGGGTAAAGGCTAGTCCTTTAGAGTTAAAATAATCAATTGCATCTTGCAGATTAGTTACATCGACCATTGTATGATCCCAATTTAACGTTTCTGTCATTTTAATCACCCTTATTCTGTTTGCCTAATTCCTTTGTTCGTTTAACAGCAGCAAGGACAGCATTTTCGATTCCGGCTGAAAAAGAGCTTTTGTCTAACTCGTGCTGAGCTGTGATACCCACTCCGCCAGCAGAATTATTAATATCAAGTAATTCGGCAGGGTGTTTACCACTTTGTTCTACAAATGCAGCGGCTGCACGTAAATTTTCAAGAGCAAGTTTGTTTGCTTGCTGGCGAGGCATTCCGGCAAGTACGCCTGCGTTTGTAAAACTAATTAGAAAGTTATAGATATAGTTTGGCCCAGCCACGCCATATCCAGTAAATACATCTAGCAAGGATTCATCAATGTAATCGACTTTTCCAAAACTATTTAGAAATTCTTCAATGACAGTTTGATTAGCTCGATCGTTTTTAACGACACCGCTATAACCCATGGCAACATCAGTCAAGGTATTGGGGATGATCCGCGTAATTGCAAAAAGATCTTCCTGTGATGAAAGTTGCGCAACTGTTACGCCAGCAATAATTGAAAGCACGTCCTTTTGGTAGTGGTGGGCGACAAGTTCTTTCATGATTTCTTGCCAGTTATCTTGTGGACGCACTCCCAGAATAACAAGGTCAGCATTCTCAACGGCAGTCCAATCGGGGCGTTGACTTGCTTGAATATGATAAGTATCAGTCAAATAATTAACTCGATCGATCGAAACATCTGTTACGCCGGTTGTTTCAGGAGTGATTACTCCTTTCTTCAGTGCAGCCCGCAGCATTGCTTCCACCATTTGACCACCACCAAATGAGTAAATCTTAAGTGTCATTGAAACATCATCCTTTCTATATGTACCTAACCTAATCGTAGCGTATTTCAAACCAAGACGCTAATTTAAACACTTCTTTCAAAAAAATAAATTCACAAATTGGTATACTTGAAATTAAATTAACAAGAAAACGTTTCCTGTATAATTAAATTATTAGTTAGAGGTAGAATAAAATAGCTTTTATTTGTTAAAAAACAAACTTTTCAATATGAGGTAATTGGATTTTTGTAGAGTAATATTAGTTGAATTGGTCTATTAAACAGTTGTAAAATGTAAGCGTTTATTTAAGGAGGAACCATAATGGCATATCAAAGTATCAATCCATTTACGAACCAAGTAGAAAAAACGTTTGAAAATACAACTGATGAAGAATTAGAACAAACATTGACTACGGCGCATCAATTATATTTAGATTGGCGGAAGTATAATGACCTTGAAGAACGGAAACGTCAAATTTTAAAGTTAGGTCAAATATTACGTGAACGACGTGTTGAATATGCGACAGTTATGAGTAAGGAAATGGGGAAATTAATTAGCGAAGCAGAAGGCGAAGTTGACCTTTGTGCTTCTTTCTGTGATTATTATGCAGCCCATGCAGATGAATTTATGCAACCAAAAATTATTGCGACGACAAGTGGACGCGCCAAAGTTTTGAAGCAATCATTAGGAATTTTAGTTGCGGTTGAACCTTGGAATTTCCCATTCTATCAAATTGCCCGGGTATTTATTCCCAACTTTATTGTAGGAAATCCCATGATCTTGAAGGATGCGTCGAATTGTCCAGCATCAGCACAAGCATTTGCCGATGCCATTAAGGAAGCTGGTGCGCCAGCTGGCAGTTTAACTAATTTGTTCCTTTCATATGACCAAGTAAATAAGGCAATTGCTGATAAGCGGGTAGCTGGCGTTTGTCTTACTGGTTCTGAACGCGGCGGTGCAACCGTTGCTAAAGAGGCTGGGGCTAATTTGAAGAAGAGTACTTTGGAACTTGGTGGTAATGATGCCTTTATTATCTTAGATGATGCAGATTGGGACCTTGTTGAAAAAGTTGCCCCGGCAGCCCGTCTGTATAATGCCGGACAAGTATGTACATCATCAAAACGTTTTATTGTACTTGAAAAGGATTATGATCGTTTCTTAAAGATGATGAAAGATGTGTTTTCTAAGGTTAAAATGGGTGATCCCCTTGATCCATTAACAACGCTGGCACCACTATCATCTAAGAAGGCAAAAGAAAAGCTCCAACAGCAAGTTGCCACAGCTGTAGAAAATGGGGCCAAAGTTTACTATGGTAATAAGCCGGTTGACATGGAAGGCCAATTCTTTATGCCAACAATCTTAACTGATATTACTCCAGATAACCCAATATTTGATACGGAAATGTTTGGGCCAGTAGCTTCAGTTTATAAGGTTAGTTCCGAAGAGGAAGCAATCGAACTGGCTAATAATTCAAGTTATGGGTTAGGAAACACTATCTTTAGCAATGATTCCGAACATGCAGAACGAGTAGCAGCGAAGATCGAAACTGGAATGAGTTGGATTAATGCGGGCTGGGCTTCATTACCAGAATTACCATTTGGCGGTGTTAAGAATTCAGGTTACGGTCGTGAACTCAGCAGTTACGGAATTGATGAATTTACTAACAAACATCTAATTTACGAAGCACGACAATAAAATTTAATTAAACGACGCAAATAAAGGGATCGCAAGTTTGGATTGCGGTCCCTTTAGTATTACCTGGGAAATTATTGAATTCTTTTCAATACAATCTTGCAATATCGTCTCACTACTTATATACTTAGTTACATAAGTGATTAACTATAAAATTGCTATTTGGAGGAATATTCATATGACTGCGAAAAGAAACAGCCATCATAAATCTCGATTACGACAATTATTTGCAACACGTCGCCGTTGGTGGATTGGCATCGGTGGCCTAATTGTAATTATAATTTTTGTATTAGTTTCAATCCGACATGCAAGTGAGGAAAAAGCAACAGAAAAAAATGAATATAATATTCTACGGGTTACTGAGCAATCAGATTTTAATCTGACAGGAAAGATTGAACCAGTCCAGACGCAAACATTAACCTTGCCATCTGGTAACCTGCAAAATCTTAATGTGAAAAACGGGGATCACGTTGCGCAAGGAGAAGCGCTTTTGACCATGCATAATGATAGTACACAAGATAGTGTTACTGAACTGCAGGGAGATCTTAGTAAAAGTCAACGAACGATGAATGCCCAACAACAGACGATTAATAATTTACGCCAACAGTTGAATGAGATGGGGCAAGGTGATGAAGGATACAATGACCTGCGCAATCAGCTTACCGAAGCGCAAAATGCATATGCAGACGCACAAGCAAGTGCTGCTGCCACTCAACAACGGCTTAACACCGCTTCAAGCAAGGTTAATCAAACATTAACAGCACCTTTTGCTGGTTATGTTACGGTTGACCAATCAAAGCAAAATGCTCCTGTAATTACTCTTTACTCAGATACGCTTCAATTTGTCGGTCAAGTCTCGGAATATGATTACAGTAAACTTCATCAAAGTGCCGATCTAAAGGTGAAGGCCTTAGCAACGAACCGGACTGCTAATACTCAGGTAAGTTATCTTTCAACAATTCCAACTAAAAATAGTGGAAATAATACCAAATATGAAGTAACTGCTAATGTTAGTGCTAATAAATTTATGGCTGGGCAGACAGCAAAAGCTTCTATTAAACAAGATGGGGTTCAAATTCCCAAATCGGCAGTTCGTCATGGGAAGGTATTTGTTGTTGGTTCAGATAACCGAGTTCGCGAGACAGATGTTAGTGGCCGGGCAGTCAACAGCTCTTATATTGTGACTGATGGAGTTGATGCTGGTGATCGGATTGTGACTAACCCTAACAGTAAGCTGAAAAATAATGCAAAGGTTGATTAATATGATCAAGCTAAAGAACATTAATAAATATTACCGTCAAGGTAGCCAACGTTTTCATGTTCTCCATGATATTAATGTTGACATTGAGCAAGGAGAATTAGTAGCAATTATCGGTGAATCTGGGTCAGGAAAATCAACCTTGATTAATATTGTGGGCTTTCTTGATGATGATTTTGAGGGAACATACTTCTACCAAAATCACCCAATTCATGATTATTCGCGAAAGCAATTTTCAAATTTACGAAATCAAAATGTCGGTTTCGTTTTTCAAAATTTCAAACTGCTACGTGGATCAACTGTTGCAGATAATGTTGGATTACCCTTGCTATATGCAGGAAAACGACGCCGTGAAATTGGCGAACGTGTTTCTGAAGTCTTAGAGCAAGTTGGTTTAGCCGGATATGAAAGTCAATTTCCTAAAAACATGTCTGGTGGACAACAACAAAGAGTATCTATTGCCCGGGCAATATCAACGAATCCGAAATTTTTAATTGCTGACGAACCAACGGGAGCGCTCGATACGGAAACAAGCCAAGAAATTATGAATCTTTTTAAGCGATTGAATCATGAAGAAGGAACAACGATTATTATGGTTACCCATGATCCTCATGTCGCTAAACAATGTGACCGAATAATTAAAATTATTGATGGTCGAATTGTGAGTGACAGTAAAGGCGGTGAATATCATGCAGACAATTGAGTTGATCAAATCAGCTATCCAGTCACTAAAAGCGAATAAAAAGCGGAGTTTCCTAACGATTATTGGAATTATGATTGGTATTGCTGCAGTTATTGCTATCCTTGGAATTGGGGACGGGATTACGAAAACGATGTATGATAAGTTCGGTAATAATGCTAAGCAAGGCCAGCAAACGACCGAAATCGTCTATAATCCTGATAATGTTAATTCGACCGTCAATGGATTCACGCAGGAACAAGTTGCTGATATTAATACTCAATTTGGTGGTGAAATTAAAAAGGCTGAGATTGAGCAGGAATCAGATAATCTGTCAACACATGCAGATATTGGTGATGCGACGAAATCAGTGACACTAAGCTTATTAAAGAAACCAACCCATACGGTAAAACTTATTGCGGGTCACAACTTTAGTAAACGAACTTTTGAACTAGGGGAAGCTAATGTCCTAATGAGTGAAAAAGTAGCTAAACGGCAATATGGTTCAGCACAAAATGCGCTTGGCACAACTGTAACAATTAATAATGTCACCTATAAGGTTACGGGAGTATATAAGACACAGGCACAATTCACTGATGACGGGAACCAAAACTCATATGGGGTTGATTTATTATTACCGAAAAAAGTTTACTATCAAGGAGATAGTGCTAAAGAAGGAAATACGCTTAAATTAACCTTTAGCCAAGGTGTAAATGCCAGTGCTATTTCTCGCAGAGTCGCAAAGTACTTAAAAAATAATAGTTCAGCAGCGACTCAAGGAACCTATCAGTACCTAGACATGGAAAAAGCTCTTAAGCAATTTTCTTCTCAAATGAGTATTATTACTACTTTCATTAGTTTTATTGCGGCGATTTCTCTTTTCATTGCCGGAATTGGGGTAATGAACATGATGTATATTTCAGTTTCTGAGCGGACGCAAGAAATCGGAATTCGCTTAGCTGTGGGGGCCACACCATTTAACATCATGATGCAATTTTTAGTGGAAGCAGTAATTCTTACCATGACAGGTGGATTATTAGGCTTTTTAGGCGGCGCAGGATTGGCACACTTATTAGCACCGCTTTTATCAAATGCGATTGGTGGCGGTGGCATTCATATTCATGCCCATATTTCGCTTAATGCTTTCTTGTTAGCATTTGGAACGTCGGCAGCTGTTGGTTTGATTTTTGGAATCTTACCGGCACGCCAAGCAGCTAATAAGAACTTGATTGATATATTGAGATAAAAAAATCCTCAGTTTTTTGCTGAGGATTTTTTACGAATTCTGCAGAAAACACTACGAATCCTGCAAAATGTAAAAAATATCAAATTATTGAGTATAATAAAAAGAGGTATAATAAAAAGATAAATTAAAGTGAAATATTAGGAGATAGGAAAAGATGAGTAAAAACAGGGATAAATTAACGGTTGTTTCATTACTAGTTATAATTATTGTGGTATGTGGAGGATACATGTTACTACACCCATCTTCATCAAAGAAAGTTGCTAGTGAAAAAGCTACTAAGACTGAGACAATTACAAGTAGCTCATCAAAAAAACATAAAGCAGCTACAGAAGATAGTTCAGATAAAGTTAAGGATGATGATTCTGATGATACGTCTTCAGTAGCTGATACTAATGATAGCAACGCAACTTCTGCATCTGCCGCAGTAAACAGTGGTAATCAAACAGCCCAACCTGCACAAAATCAAAATACAACCCAAGCAACGGCGGTAAGTAATTCTAATCAAACTGCTAGTCCTAAAGCTGCCACGAATAACTATAAGGAAAACCGCAATGTCGCCAACACAAATAACCGGCGGACAGTAAGCCGAAAGACAACCCAAACTGCATCAACTCAACAACCTGTAACAGTGGAAGATGGGATGAACTTTAGCTACCGGGCTGCGCAAAAAGCTGGCGTGATTAATAATAATACATCTGTTGAAGAGTTTTACAAAAATGCCAAGGAAGGTAATGGTTCTGTAACCTACAACGGTCAAACTATTTACTACAAAGCCAAGGGTAATAATCAATATCAAGTTACAACCGCTAAATAGTTTGGTTACTAAAAAGTGTCCGGCATTTTGTCCAGACACTTTTTTAGTAAAAATACTATGAAAGATGTAAAATATACTAATTGTTTGCGCTTTAGTATATAATGAATGAGCGTAATGAATATGTTTACTAAGTGATCATTCAGTATAGAAATATACTTAAAGGTTTGGATGTTATTGGAGTACTTTTATGCAAAAACTATCTATTAAACAACTAATAATAATTACATTGTGCTTATTAGTGCTGGTGGTTAGCTGCATGACTATTCACCAGCGTCGTCATTTTAATAAGAACGTTAAGATCGATAATGTGGCAGTTGGTGGATTGACTGCTAAGCAAGCATTAAAGAGGTTACAAGATAATCCACAATCGCCAAAAATTTATGTTAACAATGAATTAGTATTTAAGGATAAGCAATCAGTAGCAAAGTTCAGTAGTGCTGATAAACCAAAAATTGTAAATGCATTACATAGCCAATACACTTTTTTTCCATCATCTAAGGTAAAGAACATTGCGGTTAAGCCTCAAAGCATTAATCAAGATGAAGTATCAAAGATTGATCAAGCAGTCAGTCAAAAGGTAACAGAATTAAATAATGGTCGAAAAGCTCCTGTTGATGCTTACGCGGTATACGAAAATGGCCGAGTACAAGTAAAACCAGCAGTTGGTGGTACGCAATACAGTTTAGATGGTTTGCATAATAAAGTTGAAAATGAAATTGCTGGTGGAACAATTCATCTGAAGCCAGAATATACGACTCCACTTTCTGCAAATAGTAAAACTGTTCGGAATGAAAAAGCAAAGCTCGAAGAATTATCAAAACGATCTGTAACATACCAAGTACAAAACAAAAAGTATCAATTAAATTGTGGTGAGATTATTACCAGAGCAACCTATCAAAATGGAAAATACCACTTTGACACTGGAGCAGCTGATTCAAAGATTAATGAAATTAATAATACCCAAGCAACTCTTGGCAAATCATTTGAATTCAGAACCCATGACGGATCAGTGATCAAAACAACAGATGCTGGCTCATATGGGTGGAAGATCAGTAAGAAACAAGCTGGAAAGACTCTTACGAATGCATTGGTTGCAAATAAGCAAACAGTAAACGCCAAAAATGAAATCTATGGTAAAGGTTATAATCAACAAGGAACTGGGTATAATACTACAAGCAACAATGGTATAGGGGACACTTACGCCGAAGTTTCACTGGCCGACCAACATGCCTGGTTTTATAAAGATGGTAAGTGTGTTCTTAGTACTGATATTGTTAGTGGGACGAATAATAAGGATAATGAAACTCCTAAGGGTGTCTGGTATATCATGTATCAGCAAACACCGTCTGTCCTTCGAGGCCTTAACGATGATGGTTCGAAATATGCAAGTAAGGTCAAATATTGGTCACCATTTACTGATAGTGGATGTGGATTTCATGATGCAAGCTGGCGTCATGACTGGTCAAAACAGGCTTATCTTGCTAAAGGTGGTGGATCGCATGGATGTATCAACATGCATCCAGATGTTGCTGATCAAGCCTTTCATGACTTACAGAAAAATGAGCCTGTAATTATCTACTAAAGGAGAATTTATTATGCGCCCAAGTGCTGAACGCTCAATAATGATTGCGGTTATTTGTTTCATATTAACAATTATTATTTCATTCGCCATGTCTGAGGGATGGATAAAGTAGGGATTTAACGATGGACTTAGAAAAGAAGAAAAATTTGGTAATTATTAATCTATTTTATGTAGGATTAATTTTGATTTACTGTATTTTACATGCAGGACCACTGAATTTAATGGTGTTTTTGGGTATGTTAGTGGTTGCAAATTTAATGGGGATGTTAATTAAATAATGGTTTAGAAAATGATTGATTTAACTTTACCACAAGCATTCGTTTCGGGCTTTTTAAATGTTTTTGAACTAATTATTATTTATAGACTAGTGACGGGTTATTTGAACAGGAAAATTATTTTAGTTGATTTCCTTGCAAACTTAGTTATTATTTGCGTTCCTGTTCTAGAAGGTTCATTAGAGTTTCCATTAATAATGATATATTTATGGCTGTTTGATAGAAAACATGATCGTCAGCAAATTATATATAATAAACCCGTGGTGCTAGTTAATTTTTTCCTAGAGGAAAATGTCTAAACATGTTGGTAAATCAACAAAAAAATCTTATTTTTATGGTATTAAAATTCATATGATCGTTACTAAGACTGGCTTTCCGATTACTTACTCAATCACGAATCCAGGTGTCCATGACGTGAAAGTGTTAGAGACTTTATCGGAAGAAGCGAATCTTCCCAATATCCTAGGGGACAAAGGATATGTTAGCCATAAAATCCATGAAAAGCTTGCCCTTAAGGGCATTACTATATCCGTTCCGCCACGTAAAAACATGGATAAATCAGAAAAATTAGACCACAGCTTACTTGGAAAACAAAGAAAAATTAGGTTGTCAAAATTTCAACTCACGTTCTGTTAAAGGGCTAGAGAGTAGATTTGAAAGCATATTACTGGCTTACAGTGTTCTATTAAGTCGAGCACAACGACGTTTTGAAGGAACTTTGAGATATTCTTTAGGATATTAAAATTAACTAGTACCATGGGTGATTTATAGTATACTGTGTCAAAAGGAGGAGTTAGATGAACAATCAAATCACACTAGCGTATTTAGATCATGATGATCTAGATGCTTTACAAGTTGTAAGTGTTGTCAGTTTTTATGAATCGTTTATCGATGGCGCAGATCCACTTGATATGCAAGAATATTTACAGACACAATTGACAACTGAAATATTGGCAGTAGAATTGGCACAGTCAACCAGTAAATTTATTGGTATTAAGGATCATCAAATACTCATTGGTTATATGAAAGTCAATGATGAAAAAGATGCTATAGAGATTCAACGGCTCTATCTGCTCAAAGATTATCAAAACAAAGGGTTAGGGCAACGGTTACTCGATGAAGCGAATCGTTATGCTAAAACGAAACAAAAACGTTATTTACGTTTGGCTGTTTATGAAAAAAATCATGCAGCTATTCGTTTTTATGAACGTTATGGATTTAAAAAAATCGGGATCAAACATTTTCTTTTAGGAAAACAAGATCGTATTTGTCCGATTTTAGAAAAAGAAATCTAAAAAAACGTCCTCACTTTTGATGCTGAGGACGTTTTTTTAGACTGGTAATGGAACCATAATTCGCTTTCCTTTTTGATAAATCGCTAATTCCGTCACACCTTTTGCTTTTAACAGAGCAAAAAGATCATCGAAATGAAAACGGAAATGTTCAAGGTAATGCCCATCTGATCCAACACTAAACAAGGTACCACCACGTGAAGGATATAAATCGATGACATATTCATATAACGCTAAATTGTCATACAAGTAAGCGCTCTTAGCATTTAATTCGAATGCCAATTTATTTTTGATTACTTGATCTAGAATCGGTAAAAACTGCGCTTCATATTGTTTAAATTCAGCAACGAATAGACCAAATACCCGAAAACCATAGTCAAAATGAGCAAAGACATCTGCTTCTATAACAACTAGGGCTTCTGAAAGTTGTGCAAAATACTGAGGAATCACAATAGCAGGATCCATATCTTTGACTTCGTCATCTAAATAATCAAATTGACCATTATGATGCACACTGAGTAATTTTAAATCGTAATCTTTATCGGCTAAATAGTCGATGATCCGATCCTTTTCAGAAGCGATGTAACCGATTTCGATGCCTTTTAAAACACGATTGCCAAAACGCTTATTTAAGCTATCGATTGTTTGACTGTACATTTCATAATCGGGGATATCATCGACTTTAGTAACAGGATTGGCTAAGTCAAAATGTTCAGTTGTCACGACGTAACCATCGTAGTTTGTTAAATAGTCCTCATTTCTTGGGAGTTTTGAGACTACTATATGCGTCTTTTTGTTGATTTACCAACATGTTTAGACAGTTTCCTCTAGAAAAAAATTAACTAGCACCACGGGTAAAATAATATATTTTGATAGTAATGAAGTGAAAGTTACAGTAAGTTATCGGAAATTAAAGTTACTGACTAACTTTCTGGAAAATAAATAGGAGTGTCTTAGGCTGTGACGCTTAGGATACTCCTATTTTAATTTTGTTTTTTAATGGTTAAGCTACTAAATAATGTATAGACTGAATAGATTAGAAAGGCACCGCTAACCAAAAAATCAATAGATGAGATAGGAAAAAGGAAAGAGATAGACCACAGAATAATGGTAAAAACTCCAAAATAGAAATCTAGGCTTCGATAGTATTTCCTGTTGAATTTATAAGACATTAATATCACTCCTTTTACTCTTTCATCTCTTTATTCCGATTTAATTATAATCCTAATGTTATCATTTTTGACATTTTGCAAAGTTCGTTTAATTTTTTGCAGAATGAACCAAATAAAATTTTATCTTTTATACTAACAATATAAAGAACGTTAACTTAATAGAAAGATGGTGTCGGCAGTGAAAGTAAAGTTTAACCGTAATTTTTATACTGATCCTAGTTTTTATATCTATTTTATTGTTACATTCTTTTGGATTTTAGATATTTCGGATGCAAGCGATGTTTATGAAAAAAGTATCTGTATTGTTTTTACAGTTATTGGGATTTTTGCTACTATCAAGATTTTATTTAAAAAGTAAATGGCTGGGAAGAATTTTTTCTCCTCAGCCATTTTTTCAACTAATCAACTTTTACAAATCCATCTTGAACAAATTTCGTTCCGTAGGTCAGAGTGTTTTCCACGGGACACTTTGCGGCAACGTCAGCGAGGAACTTCTTGATGTCTTCATCAGACTCGCTGCTGCGAAGATGTGGTTGGTAACGGATCTCAGTAAACTTACGAACATTCTTGCCATCAGCAACGTCTTCACGACCAAGATCACCCTCGATTGTTACCCAAAAAGCTCGTAAATCAAAGTTACGCTTTTTAGCTAATGCTTGGGCAGTGATTGCCTGACAGGCACCAAATGATGCAAGGAGAATTTCTACTGGATTCATCCCCGTATTTGTACTTTCTGGTTCATCAAATGTAATTTCAAAACCACGGGTACCGGCTGAAACTTGCATCCCCGTTGTTGTCTTAGTTGCTGTTACTTTATATTTACTCATAGCCGTTCCCTCCTTTTAATACCCATAGTGTAATCGAGACGATACTTTTGGTCAATGAGGGTGCTCAATTATAAGGTAATTTCATGTGGTGATTTTTCGCCATTAAGGATTGCCATCACATCATCAAGTGAAATATCCACCATGTTTTTGACTGCTAAATTAGTAAAGAAGGCAATGTGGGGAGTAAGAATGACATTATCCATTTCGTGTAATTCTTTAACAAGCGGCTGATCGTCAAGTCCTTTTTCTCGGCGATTTGTGGCCGCCACCGTTTCTTCACCTTCAAAAGTGTCAAGAGCTGCTGCTGCAATTGTTCCTTTTTTAAGGGCTGTAACTAAATCAGCTGTATTAACGACTGGACCACGGCTAGCATTGACCAAGCCGGCAGTTGGTTTCATCATTTCAAAGTCGTTAGCAGTCAATAAACCTTTAGAAGTTGGATTTAAATCGACGTGGAGACTAACAACATCGGCTTGTTTTAGTAATTCTTCTTTAGAAACGAACTGGACAATTCCATCGAGGTCAGTGCGCGGATTCGTATCATATCCTAGAACGGTAGCACCTAATGCATGAAGAAGTTTTGCCAGGGTTCCGCCAATGCGTCCAACACCAATAATCCCAATTGTGGCAGTATGAATTTCCGTTGATTGTTCGTCGCTAAACCAGCGGAAGTCATTTTCGGCGACTTGGTGGTCAAAGCGGTAAGTTTTCCGAAGCAACCGGAAAATCTGCATTAATGCAAACTCGGCGACACTCCGCGGCGAATATGCTGGTACATTGGTCACGACTAGGTCATTTTCGTTAGCCTTTTTGATGTCGACCATGTCAAATCCAGCTGTCCGCGTTGCAATTTGTTTGAGCCCATTGGTATGGAGCTTTTCATAAATATCGGCTGGAACTTTACTGCGTTGCTGAATTACGAGTCCATCAACATCGGCAGTTAATTCAACAGCATCGTCAATCAATTTCGGCGTTGTGATGATTTCGATATTGTGTTCTTTTGCGTATTCGTTAATGGCGGTTTGTTCATCGTCCCGCACACTAGTCATCAAGATTTTTGTCATGTTAATTCTCCTTATTAATGAAGGATGCAATGTTATCAAGAGCTCCGGTTAGATTTTCCATACTGGTGGCGTAACTAATTCGAACATATCCTTGGCCGCCAGCTCCAAAGAAGGAACCAGGAATCACAGCAACTTTTCCTTCATTGGCAAGATCTGTCGCAAATTTAAGGTCATCATTACCATATTGTTCAGGAATCTTGGCAAATACGTAGAAGGCTCCTTGGGGATTAATCAGCTCAAACCCTAATTTTTGGAGGTTATTAACAACAAAATCTCGTCGTTGCTCATAGGCATCTTTCATTTCTTGAGTAGCTTTTTTTCCTTCGTCAGTACCAAATGCGGCTACTGCAGCGGCCATTGCTGGATTAGAAGCAGCGGTTACTAACATTGCGTGAATAGCACTGACTGATTTCATCAATTCTTGCGGCCCAGCGATAAAACCAATTCGATAACCAGTCATTGCATGTGATTTTGAGGCACCATTTAAAATTAGCGTTTGTTCGGGGATGTAATTAGCGATTGAAGTATGAGTAGCTCCGTAAACAAGTTCAGAGTAAATTTCATCTGCAATTACAATCAGGTTCGTTGATTTAACCGTATCGGCTAGTGCTTTAATTTGGTCTTGGGTGTAAGTAACACCAGTTGGGTTGGAGGGGTAGTTAAGAACTAGTCCTTTTGCATTAGGATGTTCTTCTAGAACGCTTTGGAGTCTTGCGGGTGTGAGAATAAAATTATCGCTGCTTGTATCAACTTCAATCGGAATCCCACCAAGAATCTTTGTGACAGCTATATAGAAGGGGAAAGTTGGGGTTGGAATGATAATTTCGTCGCCAGGATTAATAATAGTAGAAAGAGAAGCGAAAATTCCCTCTGTTGCGCCAACTGTAACAGCAATTTCGTTTTCTGGATCGTATTCCATCTCGTAACGATCTTGCATGAAGTGAGCGATTGCTTGGCGTAGTGCTAAGGTCCCATTTCCCGGAGCATAGTGTGAATCATTGGCATTGATGCTATCGATTGCGGCCTGCTTCATTGCGGCTGGCACATTAAAGTCTGGTTCACCTAATGTTAGTTTAATGATGCCAGGGATTGCGCTGGCTTGGTAGTCAAATTCGCGGATCCCGCCAGGAGTTAGTTTAGCGAAATTATTGTTAAGACGATTAAGGATTTCTTTTTTAGTAGCTGGCATGATAAATTCCTCCTATATAATATGTAGATTTAGAAATAAAAGAAGCCCTGAATGCTATAGGAATAACATCCAGGGCTTCTTGATCAGATTGGAATGAGTATAAAAGAGGCTCTCGGATGTTTGGGGGTCATCCGGGAACATCACAATGACAAAATCACTGCTGGTTAGCGGACGGTAATCGCGCTAAACCAGAAGACATACGCTTGATTCAAGTGAATTGTCGCAGTGATCATCATTGTGTCCTCCTTTTGATTAACTGATTATTAATAATTCTAATTATTTTTTAATTTTTGTCAAGAGTTGATTGAGAAAAACTATTAATTACAAAATTATTTATTGATGACAAATGTAAATATAATAAAGTGCGAAAATGTTTGTGATTATTAGTTCGCCTTTAATTTAATATTAAATTTATATTCTACAATTTTTTTTATTTTTTCGTGTCTTTTTTGTTGTCTTGTTCCACAAATGTGATATAATATTAACCGTAAAGGAAGTGGGTAGCAATGCGGATCGACATCAAACATTATTTGGAAGTTAACCACTTGACCATTTATCAAGTTTCCAAGCGTTCCGGTTACGGCTACACGACTTTACACAAATCGTTTAACAAACCACAGTCTAGTTCGACCTCTCTTAACCTGCGTGATCTTGATGCCTTGGCTCGTGCTCAGGACAAGAGCATGTGGGAGGTCCTTAAAGAACTAGAAGAGCATTACCTCGAATGAGATTGTGGCTTTGCTGTAGCCACAGGAAGTTAAATGCGTTAACTTTTGACTTCTAGAATACTTAGACTACGAAACTTAGAAAACAAAATATTATATTTAATTGAGGAGGGATTGCATATGGCTCAAAACCCAATGAATCCATTTGACAACGACATGAATGACATCTTTAATCAATTAATGGGTGGCATGAATGGTTTCAATTCTGATAATCGGCGTTACCTAATCAATGGTCGTGAAGTAACACCAGAAGAATTTGCTGAATATCGTAGAACTGGTCAATTGCCAGGCGGTGCAAATCCTCAACAAGGTGGGCAACCTGGCCCTCAACCTAACGCAGGTAAGGACAGTATCTTACACAAGTTAGGTCGAAACTTAACTCAAGAAGCTCGTGAACATGAACTTGACCCTGTTATTGGTCGGAACAAGGAAATCCAAGAAACAGCTGAAATTTTAAGCCGGCGGACAAAGAACAACCCTGTATTGGTTGGGGACGCTGGTGTTGGTAAGACTGCTGTTGTTGAAGGATTAGCACAAGCAATTGTTTCCGGCGATGTACCAGCTGCTATCAAGGACAAGGAAATTATCAGTATCGATATTTCTGGTCTTGAAGCAGGTACCCAATACCGTGGTAGCTTTGAAGAAAACATGCAAAAGTTGGTTGATGAAGTCAAGAAGGCTGGAAACATCATCCTCTTCTTCGATGAAATTCACCAAATTATCGGTGCCGGTTCAACTGGTGATTCTAGTGGTTCCAAGGGTATGTCTGACATTATTAAGCCAGCATTATCTCGTGGTGAACTAACAGTTATCGGTGCAACTACTCAAGATGAATACCGGAACACTATTATGAAGGATGCTGCATTAGCACGGCGGTTCAATGCTGTTACTGTTAATGCTCCAAGCAAGGCTGATACTGTAGCTATTCTTAAAGGTATCCGTGACTTGTACGAACGTCACCACAATGTAAAGTTACCGGATGACGTTCTCCAAGCTGCTGTTGATTACTCTGTTCAATACATGCCACAACGCGCATTACCTGACAAGGCTATCGACTTAATTGATATGACCGCTGCTCACTTAGCAGCAAAGCACCCAGCACGTGATGCTAAGGCAATTGAAAAAGATATCGAAGCAGAAGAAAAGAAGCAAAAAGCGGCTGCTAAGAAAGAAGATTACAAGGCTGCCCAAGATGCCAAGGAAAAGATTGCTGACTTGAAGAAGCAATTGAGTGAAAACTCTGAATCTGAAAAGGTTACTGCTACTCCGGAAGACGTTGCTAAGGCTGTAGAACAAATGACTGGTATTCCAGTTTCCAAGATTGGTGCTAGTGACGTTGAACGTTTAAAGGACATGGACAAGCGGCTTGAAGGCAAGGTTATTGGCCAAGATAAAGCTGTTGAAGCAGTTGCTCGTGCTATTCGTCGTAACCGTGCTGGATTTGATGAAGGCGATTCACCAATTGGTAGTTTCCTCTTCGTTGGACCTACTGGTGTTGGTAAGACTGAACTTGCTAAGCAACTAGCCCTTGATATGTTTGGTAGCAAGGATGACATTATTCGGTTAGATATGTCTGAATACTCTGACCGGACAGCCGTATCTAAGATGATCGGTGCTACTGCTGGTTATGTTGGTTACGAAGACAACGGTAATACCTTGACTGAAAAGGTTCGTCGTCACCCTTATTCAATTATTCTTCTTGATGAAATTGAAAAGGCTAACCCACAAGTTATCACCCTCTTGCTTCAAGTACTTGATGATGGTCGCTTAACTGATGGACAAGGTAACACTATTGACTTTAAGAATACTGTTATCATTGCTACATCAAATGCCGGCTACTCCAACGATGCTCCAGTTAAGATGGGCCGGAACGAAGATGAAGAAGACTTAATTAAGAAGTTGACTACTTACTTCCGTCCTGAATTCTTGAACCGGTTCAACGCTATTGTTGAATTCCACAGCTTGACTAAGGAAGACTTGAAGCAAATCGTTGACTTAATGCTTGCTGAAGTTAACCGGACATTGGCTAAGAAGGGCATGGATGTTAAGGTTACTGATACTGCAAAGCAATACCTTATTGATGAAGGTTACGATGAAGCCATGGGTGCTCGTCCTCTTCGTCGGGTTATCGAACGTGAAATCCGTGATAAGGTAACTGATTACTACCTTGACCACCTCGACGCAAAGAACCTTGTTGCTGAAATGAAGGATGGTCAACTCGTAATTGTTGATGCTAAGGACGCCTCAAAAGACGATAGTAAAGAATATACTTCACCATCTGAAAAGAAGGATGAAGAAAAAGACGATAAGAAGGAAGAAGACAAGAAGTCTGACGAAGATAAGAAAGACGAAAAGTAATTTTCCTTCATTAAATTAATAAAAAACGCATGGATTAACTCAACGAGGTTAGTTCGTGCGTTTTTTACATTTAAAAACTTGTTTCTTCTATAGAGTAACGGTGAATAGTGCTCCAGTTTAATTCATAGCCAATACCAGGGATAGTTGGCACATTGATTTTGCCATCGTTTAATTTAATTTCAGGATTAATAATGTCGTGAGCGAAGTAGCGCTGTGAGGCAGAAATATCATTTGGTAGGGTATAACCTGGAAGTGTAGCTGCCGCAATATCAACTGCACGCGCGACTCCTGATCCGAGCATTCCCCCGCACCAGCAGGCTATTTGATGAGCTTGCGCGAATGATTGAATTTTTTTAGCAATAGTTAGCCCACCAACCTTACTAATTTTGATATTTATTATTCGACCACTTCCTAACTGCTCCATTGCTTCCGCATCATCAAGACTATTGATGCTCTCATCCAAACAAATAGGAGTAATTAGCTGTTGTTGGAGTTGTGCATGATGGAGGAGATCATCGGCTTCGAGAGGTTGTTCAATCATTAATAGGTTAAGTTCATCGAGACGTTTTAAGCGGTCAATATCTCTTAAACGATAAGCTGAATTAGCATCAGCCATTAGCATTAGATGAGGAAACTCATTACGGACTGATTTCAGATATTGGTAATCGGCACCAGGTTTAATTTTGACTTTTACACGCTGATAACCAGCTTTCACTGCCTGACGTACTTTAGTAACTAAAAGCTCGGGAGAAGGTTGGATTCCGATACTAATGCCTGCCAGTATCTCTTTTTTATTCCCACCAATTGATTTTGCGAGTGATTGATGGTTTCTTTTGGCGTATAAGTCCCACATAGCAGTATCGATTGCCGCTTTTGCCATATTATTTCTCCTAATACTCGTAAAGAGATCCTTCAATTCGGCAGGAGAAGTGAGTTCCTGATTAAGGATCATTGGAATAAGAGTGTTTTTGAGTAAAAGATAAGCACTATCTCTGAATTCTTCCGTATAAAAAGGGAAACTAAATGCGGAACATTCTCCGTATCCAGAATAACCATCTTCATCATTTAATACTAATAAGGTGAAATCTTTAGTTATCATTTGGCCGAAACTCGTTATAAATGGAGTCTGGAGTGGCAGATTTATCTTATAAAGGTGAGCAGTAGTGATTCTCACTTAGAGTCAGCTCCTTAAATAGTTTTTACTACCTAGTTTGGAGTAAAGGGTAGGAATTGTAAATAGTAATATGCATAAAATGCTCGTAAAAGTAGGTGGAGGATTTAAAGTAAAAATAGGCAAAAAACTCCTAAAATAGGGTAAAAAAGGGTTAGTGATAAAGTTGACTTATCATCTTATCTAAACATATGAAAAATGGAGTCGATTAAAGGATGCTCTTGTTAAATATAAGTGTTTTGAGTGTTGTTATATCAAAGGTTTGATAAATTACCACTTGTTAAATAATGGGACGAAAAGGACGCAAAAAGCTCAAAAATAGTTGTTGCATCTTCTTACGAATGTCTTTTGTTGCAACATTTGTATCAAAGTGTAAGGCGGAAATTGAAGATATTTAGGTGTTTGGGGTGATAAATAAAAGGCGATTTAATGATCTATAATTATCACAGGAATGGTTTTAAAATTTTTTAAGTTTTTTTGGAACTAAACGGGGTATTTAAATAACTAAAAAAGGCTTTGATAAAATTGTTGGTTGACTGATTGTGTGATTAGTTCATTATCGTTGATAAATAAGGGTTTCTTCTCGATATATAATTCTATTCGAGTGATTAATGAACAGTTGTTTCGTTGATAAGCAGAGCTACTTAACGGGTGAATAGTTAAAATGTGAAAATAACCGTTTGGAATTTCAAGTCGCTTGTAATCCCCCAAAACCTTGATATAGTAGGAACTGTTAAGTCATTAAGCAATAAACCTTGCATGAATAATTTATTTTCTTTTGAATATTTTTTCATAAACGGGGGTTTATTAAAATGAGAAATTCGAATACAAATAATTGGCGTTCAACTGCTTTGATTGCGGGGGCAATCTTGACAGCAGGTGTCGTTACCACCACTTCAACGACAGATGTACACGCTGATAACAGTCAAAATAATGCACAAGTAAGTAACGACCAAGTTACTTATAACCAAGTTCGGGCAACTGCTGATCAGCAACTTGCACAATTGCAATCAGCTAATGATAGTAAAGAAGCTCAACAAGCTACGGCCAATGAGCAATCAAATGCTGCGGATCTTGCACAAACCAACGCACAAATTGATCAATTAAAAGCTAGTCATACTGCCTTAGAACAAGAACAAGCCGGTGCTATCGCACAAGCACAAGCTTCTACTGCTGCTTCTATTGAGGTACAAACTTCAGCAGCTAATGCTGAATACCAACAACAAATTAACGCACAACAACAAAACGAAGCCACTCAACGTGCAGCCAATGATCAACAGTACGCACAAGCTGTTAGTCAAGCTGCTGAAAATCAACAAGCTGTTGCTGATATCAATGCACAATATCAACAAGCTTTAAGTGATGCAGCTAATACGCAGACAAGCCAAGCACAGGCTGCTGCTAATAATTACAACTCAGCTGTTGCTAAGGAAAATGATACTTACCAAGGTAAGCTATCTGCTCAACAAGCAACTAATGCAGAAAATATTAAAAATGCTGAAGCATCTCTTGCATCCGCAACTGCTAATGCTAACAAGCCATATGAAGTCGCAACTACTAATGATGTTGCCGTTACTGGTCGAGTTGCTAAACCACAAACAGATGTTAAAGTTCCTGTTTATGTAACAAAATATGGAATTCATCTAGAAGTTCGTGGTTATAATGGTACTATTCCTGTATCTGATTATACTTATCCTGAATTTGCTAATACTTACTATGGTGAATACCCTGATAGTGCTGTAATCACAAATAAGGCTGTTGAATCAACTCCACATGATATTTCAGAAATGCCATTAGACTTCCAACCAGGTCTATTAAGCTATGATGCTAAAAATGACCATTCAGAAAAAGTTTCTGCTGATGGTTTAACGGCTGACCAAGTTCAAGTATTACGGGCATTAGCTCTTTCATGGGAAAATGGTTTCCGTAACAATGTTTTCCAAAACTACCGTGAATTTTACAATGTGGTTAATAAGAATGATGGTTTTGTAAACGTTGCTCCAGTTGATTTAGTAAGTACTGACTTTACTGATAACATTGCAAATCAAGTTGTTGCTAACCGGACAAAGTACAATGTTGATAATAATAGCCATACTGTTAAAGACAGTGGAATGCCTACCGAAGCAACTTATAGTAGCATTATTAATAATGCCACCCAAAACTTGAAAAAGAATTTAACAAGTGAATTCAATGGTAAAACAGTTTACACTGACGTTAACGAAAACTTAACTACTATGCAAGCTGGAACGTCAACCCTTCTTAATTACGCTATTAATCTCTACAACTCAATGCAGGGTATGTACTATGGTGAATTAGTAAACCCAACACACATCGGTGGACATGCAGTTAACCTTCTTCGTGCTGGTATTCGAACTGTGGGAATTGGCTTCCAAAAGTTAACTGATGAAATGACTGTTAAGAATGGATCAGGTGTTTCTGATCGCAAGAACCCATCATATGCTGTAACGTTTGATCATGTCGGATTTAACATTGATCATGATGCTAACTTAACTAAAGAAGTTCAAAACCGTAATGTATGGGGTACTTCAACTGTTGATGCACAATTAAATACTATTAAGACTGCTCAATATCACGTTAATAAGGTACCAGGCACAAAGACAGTTACGCCAACTGCTACTGATGTGCAAAAAGCTACTGCTAGCGAACAACAAAAATTAGCTGATGTTAAGGCACAAGCACAACAATCCCTTGATGCGTTAGCTAGTGCCCACCAAGCTAGCTTAAATAAGCTTGAACAACAATATAATGATGCGAAGGCTCAAGTAAAGGCTAACTATGATGTTGCAGTTACTAAGGCAGCTAGTGTTCGTGATGCTGCCCTTAAGGCTACTGGAGTTGTTGATCTTCAAGCTTACAAGGCTCAATTAGACAGTGCTTACCAAAACTTAGTAAAGGCAGACCAAGTAGCTGCTCAAAAACTTGCTGCTGATCGTGACGCTAAGATCACCAACATCAAGAAAGCTGAAAATGCAAAGCTTGATGCTAAGATTAATGAACTTGTTCCAAGCGTTGATCCACAAATCAAGCAATTACAAGATCAACACCAAGCAGTTATTGCTCATGGTGATGCTGTTCTTGCTGAACTAAAGGCTGAAAATAAGGCTGCTTATAACAAACTTGCTGAACAATTCAATGTTCAATTAGCAACTATTCAACGGCGTGAAGATGCTAAGAGAGCTAATGAAGTTCGTTTAGCAAATAATACTGTTGTCCTTCCTTCAGCAGTGAAAGTTGCTAATGACGGTAATGTTGATACTGTTGCCTTCCCAACAGCTTCAAACCCTCTACAAGCTGAAACTACTGGACGTGTTCAAACTGTTTCAGCACCATCAATTGTAAAGACAGCTACACAAACACCTATTGCGGTTGCACCAGTTGTTACTACAGTAAATCATGCTGCTGAAAACACTGTTAAGAGTAATGAAAGTTCAGCTCCAGTTGTAACACAAACCGCTGCAGTTGCTGCTACTACAAATAATGGTACACAAACATCGGTTGCTTCTACTGCGGATAACAAAGCCACTAAAGCAGACAACAGTGAGAAGTCAGTTGTAAAAGCTGACACTGTTGCTAAGAAGCAAACTCCTGCTAAGAAGAGTGAATCATCACAAAAGGTTGATCAATCTTCTATGTCAATTGTTGCTTTAGCTGCCACTGCATTACTTGGTACACTTGGTATCACTTACAGTTCAAAGAAGCGCCACAACTAATCCGAAACGATTAATAAATACAACAAAGAGGCTGGGAATATCCCAACCTCTTTGTTATTTTAAACTGTTATTTTCTTTTGTATCTATAGCTTATCAATCAATGGTTGCATAAAATTATTATTGATTCGAGTAAGCTTATGATGGCTTCCTAAGTTTAGTTCATAGGCTAATCGCTCGGGATCATTTTGGTCATTAACTTTAATGATTCCTTGCTTCTTAAAGTTAAAATTTTCGGCAATATGCTGCATCGCTTTATTGCTGCGGTGAGTATCAACCCGAAAATTCTTAATTCCTTGCATTTGGCCAACTGTTAGCAAGTTAGAAAATAGCAATTTACTAAGTCCTTGGCCCCGATAATTACTGCTGATAGCGACCCGGTGGATGGTAGCATAAGGCTCATCTGGTTGTTGCCACTGTCCCTGGGTAATGTTGCGGTAGGTGGGTTCTGGCGTAAGTTGAAGAGTCGCAGTTGCCGCTACTTTATTATCATTAATTAATACCCAGTTTGTTTGCATCGCAATATCTTGAGTAAGGGTTTCCTGATTTGGATAACCGTTTTGCCATTGCGGACTACCATTTTTCTTTAGAAGCTCTTTTGCATCATCAATTATTTTCATGATCGCCGGTAAATCTTGAAGCTGGGCGCGTCGTAAATATGTTTCTGCCATTATTATCCTCCCCTGATTAATAATATTTCTATTGTACGACATTTAGTCTTATGCAGCGGAGAAAATAGGCGAGATTATATTTCAGAAAGAAGTGGTTTGCGTTAGAATGAAAAGCAATGAAATGAATGGAGGATAAGCGATGGCATTAACATGGACAATTATTTGGTGGTGTTTGCTACTGGTTATTCTCGTCAATGAAATTGCGGCCATTTATACTGTTTTCCGTGAAAAGCGGGATATTGCTGCAACTTGGGCATGGTTATTGGTGCTAACGCTGATTCCTGGTTTTGGCTTTATTTTATATGCATTCTTTGGACGAAAATTACCACATAAACAATTAGCCCGAATAAAATCCCAAACTCAATTAAAATTAAAACAAGCACTAGAAAGGCAGAAGCAACAATTCATCAATATGCCGAAGCCTAAAGATCAAACCGTCCAGATTTATCGGCGGACCATCATGCTTTTTCAAAGTATTGATGACTCATTTTTAACGCGGCACAATGCTGTTAATATTTTTACAAATGGTAATGTGCTTTTTAAGAAAATGTTTGATGATATTGCAGCAGCGAAAAAGAGTATCCATATTGAGTTTTATACAATTTATAATGATCAAATTGGTAATGAATTACGGACTCTGCTTGAACAAAAGGCAGCTGAGGGAGTAGAAGTGCGAGTTCTTTACGATTCATGGGGGTCGATGGGAGTCTGGCCAAGTTTCTATGATCATTTACGGGAAGTCGGTGGTTATGCAGCCCCATTCCTGATGTCCCGAAGTAATTTCTTTGATTTTCGGATAAACTACCGGGACCACCGGAAAATTATTGTTCTTGATGGTGAGATTGGGTATGTTGGTGGTTTTAATGTTGGGGACCAATACCTAGGACGCGTTCCTAAATTTGGTCCATGGCGTGATACCCACCTTCGAATTGTCGGCGGTGGCGTTTATGGCCTTCAGCGACGGTTTATCGGCGACTGGAATGCATCAATGAAAAAGGATAAAGATAAGATTGTGCATTACCATCCTTACTTCCAACCAATTAGAGTTCATGGGGATGTTGCATTGCAGACTGTCTCTAGCGGTCCTGAAGCGCCATTGGAAAAAATTAAAATGGGATATTTACGTCTAATTAATGCAGCGCAAGATCATATTTGGATTCAAACTCCCTACCTAATCCCCGACGATAGTATTTTGGATGCGTTAAAAGTGGCAGCTCATTCAGGAATCGATGTACGGATAATGATTCCTTCAATGCCTGACCATGCCTTTGTATATCGGGCAACGCAATATTATGCTCGTGAGCTTGCTAATCATGGTGTAACAATTTATTACTATCAAAAGGGTTTCCTTCACGCTAAGACAATGATGATTGACGGTCGAATGTCTTCTGTCGGCTCTGCTAACCTTGACTTTCGGAGTTTTAAATTAAACTTCGAAATTAATGCCTTTATTTACAATCAAAATACGGTAGACGATCTTGAGCGAATTTTTGTTAATGATATTCGTAACTGTCGGGTGATTACACCAGCAATGTTTGCAGAGCAACCACGCTGGTTGAAGTTTAAGCAAACAGTGTCACGTCTGCTGTCCCCAATTTTATAATGATAGAACGAGTAGGAATGAAATGCATGCCTACTTGTTTTTAGTTAAAGAATATATGTTCGTTTTATGATAAAATTAGAGGAGTAATTTAGGCGATAGAAAGGATTAAAGATTATGGGAACCCTGGGATTTGTTTTAGGAACAGCAGCGATGGATCATCAGCAAGTGTTGATTGATCAATTAGTTGACCAGATAAAGAATGCATCGGCTAATGAGAGCTTTTATTATTTGGTGCCTAACCATATTAAGTTTGAAACTGAAATTAATGTCCTTGCTGGTCTTCGTGATCGTCAAGGACTTAGCGGAAGTGACCGGTTCGCCTCTTCCCGCGTACAGGTACTTTCGTTTAGCCGGCTTGCTTGGTACCTTTTACGAGATACTCCAGCATTTCAAAAACAACACCTTTCTAAAATTGGGATGGCGATGCTCACTTCCCAAGTTGTTCAAGAACAGGCAAGTGAGCTCCGTTTATATGCGAGTGAAGTAAAACAAGCTGGATTTATTCAAAAGATGACAGCCCAGCTTGAAGAATTAAAAAATGCCAACATAACCGCTGACGACTTAACCGATATTATTTCCCGGGTGAAGTCAGCGAATGATCCAGCAGCTAATCAGGCGTGGCTAGCTAAAATGCATGATGTTGAAATTATATATCATGCCTATGAAGAGCGGTTGCGTGACCGATACATTGGTAATAACGAGTTGTACCGGCAATTAGTGTCTTACCTTCAAAAATCACCAGAAGTTGCTAAGATGCACTTCTTTATTGACCGTTTTGCTCAGTTTACTGCAAATGAACAACAGGTAGTGGATGCATTAATTACGAATGCTGCATCGACAACTATTTCTTTAACTCTTGATCGTGGATACCCAGACCAGAATCATCCAAATCCCCAGGAACTTCCTCCTAAAAATAATTTATTCTATTCCTCCGCGATGCAATTTCACCGTTTATGGAAATTTGGCCAAATGCATCAAAAAGAAGTGAAGGTTTTGCAAAATGTAGCGTTTGCGACGACTCCTCGCGTAGATGCGGAATTACAACAAGTTGATTCGTATTTTAAGCGTTATGCAAGCGAACCAATTGGCCCCGGCGAGCGGGAAGAGCTTTCTTGCCCCCAAAATCTTCAATTTATGACAACCACCAATCGGATGACTGAATTGAATAATGTGGCTACCCAGATTCGCCAATTAGTTGCTAGCGGTAAATATCGTTATCGTGACTTCCTTATCCTTAGTCGCCACCTTGACGGCTATCAGACAATGATTGAACCGGTTTTTGCGGCACATGATATTCCAGTTTTTAATGACCATGAACGCTTGATGAATAATCATCCGCTAGTAACGCTCCTCACAACATTATTAGAATTACCGCAGCGAGGTTATCGAACAGCAGATATTATCCAATTGCTGAAGACATGGTTACTTGTTCCACGGACAGGCACTGGTGATCTGATGGGGCTAAGTGATTTCCAAGCAGCAGTTTTCGCTACTGAGAATTGGTGCCTTAAGCAGGCAATTGAAGGAAAAAATGCTTGGACAACTAATGATCCAGAAAAGATTAAGCAATTATGGCAGGCGCCAGGAACGAACCTGACAGATCCAAAATATGAACAGTCACGTTTAAAAAAATTAAATGACCAGTTAGCCCTTGTAAAAGATTTTGTTGCAAACCACTTATTGCCAGTTTTCGATCAGTTTAAACAAGCACAAACAGGCCAAGAAATTGCCACTGCGTTATACCAGTTCTTGGCTGTCATGGGAGTTACAGACCGGTTATACGCTTGGCAACAATACCAAAGTACCCGAGATTTAGACCTTGCACGCCAACCACAGCAAGTCTGGACTACCTTTTGCCAAATTCTCCAAGAATATGTGGAAATCTTGGGCCAACAAGAACTACGAGATGGAACTAGTGAGGTCCTTGTAGATTTTAGTGAATTGCTCCAGGCAGGGTTTGCGGCTGCCCAGTATTCCCAGATTCCGGCAACGTTAGATCAAGTGGTAGTCTCTGAAACGGGAATTGTCCAAAGTGAAAATCGAAAAGTAGTTTTTATGATTGGATCGACTGATGATGTAATGCCAGAGATGCAAGAAAGTGATAGTTTACTAACGGACCAAGATAAGGATATTTTGAGTGCTTATCTTGATGAAGATTTCCAATACCTTCCTGGAACGGCAATTGACCAACTGATTGACGAGCCATTTGTTCACTATACTGGTTTTATGAACGCTAAGGAACAGTTGATTTTCTCGGCACCGCAAACTGATAGTGATGATAAGGAACTCAGTATATCGCCATATATGCATGATATGGCTCGCTACTTTGGTCAACCTGTTCGTGAATATCCATTAGCTACTAGCAAGGCCGGACAAGAGAATGATATTGATTTTGTAAGTGCCCCACTCGCAACAATAAACCGGTTAGTCGAAGTTAGCCGGCAAATTCGTGATGAGCAAGGAGTTGGCATTGATCGTCAACCGGTTATGCCCGTTGGATGGCAAACAGTTGCTGAATCGTTGGTTAAGTTAGCTAAGCAATGGCAACAATCAGCGGATGCTAAGGTTCAAACAGAAGGGATATTACTAGGTCAGCGTCTATCTTTAGTTGCTGCTGGTTTCCATTATCAAAATAAGATTGATTCCCTGGGAAATAAATTGGCTCAGGCACTTTATCTCCGGGCAGCTCCAGATGATGAGCGCGGGCGGGTATTATATGCCTCGATTTCGCAGTTGCAAGATTTTTATATTAATCAGTACGAATATTTTCTTAAGTATGGCTTGCGGTTGCAAAAACGAGATGAGTTAACCCTATCTAATGACCGTATCGGCACCTTTTTCCATAAAGCGATGGAGACTTTTGTTACAACAATTCGAGAAAATAATTTGTCATTTGCAGACCTTGCCCACAAAGATAATCAGATGCAACGTGACCAGCTGATTGACCATGCATTAGTTACAGCTCAAGAGAATCAGCCAACTTTATTGCGTCTCATTAATTCTTCAGCCCAAGCCCAATTCCAATATCAGCAATTAACCGCAATCGTTAAAACAATGTTAATTACATTATGCCGCCAAGCTGAATATACCGGCTCGCAGCCAGTAAAAACCGAAGTTCAGTTTGGACGAATTGGTAACCAACAGCCAGGTAACCTTGGTTCTCTTGATTATCCGCTTAAAGATAATCATCATATTTATCTGCGGGGACGAATTGACCGAATCGATAATCTTAAGCAAGGAAACGATAATTTCTTGACGGTCGTTGACTATAAGTCGAGTAGTCATCTTTTTGACCTCACTTCGGCTTATTATGGACTCTCTCTCCAACTTTTAACCTACCTTAACGGGTTACAGGCAAACTTAGCTGAATTGGAAACGAGTAACCCACGACTGGCAGGGGCATTATATCTTCGTTTGAATAATCCAACAATTAAGGCTGCCGAGTTAAAGAAAAGTTCCCTCGATGATTTGAAATTAAAAGAGCACCAATACAAGGGAATCCTCTTGAATGATCCACAATTATTGCGGGAGTTAGATAAGAGCTTAGATAAACAAGCATTCTTATACCCACTTAAGGAATATAAGAATGGAAAAATCAAAGCTAATAAAGAAGCCCTTCTCGTTACGCCACAGCAACTTGATTGGCTGCAAAACATGAATAAGGAACTTGTGATTAATGCGGGTAATCAAATTTTGAGTGGTGACTTGAAACTAAATCCTTACCGGTTATTAACTGGAAGCAACCGCCGCACAGGACTTGATTATAGTGACTTTTTAGACGTATTTCAGTTTGATAATATGCTTGATCAGCAAAACTACCGCGACCTAAATCCTAATTTAGCAAAAGAAGCATTTGATAATGTAGTCCAAGACGATGATGAGGAGGATAAGAAGTAATGGCTGGATTTAAACCAACGCCTGCTCAATCCAAGGCGATTAATGACCGTGGCGAAAATATTCTAGTTTCAGCTTCCGCGGGATCAGGAAAAACGGCTGTGCTAGTAAATCGGACAATTGAATTAATTAAAGAAGGGCAAAGCATTGATCGAATGCTGCTCGTAACATTTACAGACGCCGCAGCAAAGAATATGCGGGATAAAATCAGGACGGCCTTGCAGAAAATAGTACAAGATTCCGCTAATTCCAAAGATTTACGTGACCGGATGAGTAATCAAATTAACCGGCTTGCGGCTGCAGATATCAGTACAATTCATGCTTTTTGTTTAAAGTTAATAAAGCGCTACTACTACTTGATTGACCTTGATCCACAATTTCGGCTCTTAACTGATGAAACGGAGCGATTGTTACTTCAAGAAGATGTCTGGCATGAAGTTAGCGAAGAACTATATAAAAATGCTGAAGAAAAAGTTCCAGGCAGAGCTTCCTTTAGCGAACTAGTTCTCAACTTTTCTAGTGACCGCGATGACCAAGGACTCGACGACTTGATTTTACGGTTATATGAAATTGCTAATGCCCAACCTAACCCCGAAAAGTGGCTCCAAAAATTACCAGATAATTATGATTTAGGGTCGGGCTCACTATTAGAATCTACTTTTTATCAACAACAGCTAAAACCCCTGGTTATCGAAAAGCTCAATCAGTTCATTCAAGATTATCGTGAATTAGCAACAAGAGCTAGTGACAACGGTCTAGACCAGGCAGCCGGAGTTATTAAAAGTGATGAAGAATTGATGCATCAACTTCTTTCTTCACTCGGGGGGATTACCGTCAATGATGTTTGTCAAATGATGGCGCAGCAAAAGTTTGGTAGTTTTCGGGGACGACCAGCGGCAGATGATCCACGGATTAATGTATTTAAAGATATTCAAAAGCAGCGTAATCAGTTAAAGAAGCAGTGGGAACAAATGGTTAGTACTTACTTGGGAAAGCAGGAAGTACAGGAACCAATTGCAAAAGAAGAGCTGCTAACTGAGCTAACGACTTTCCGTGGTCAATTTACAGCCTTGTTAAGTAAAGCAACTGAAAGTCAATTAGACGCTAAAACTGTTGATTCATTGCAAAAAGACCAGCAGATGATGCAGGAACTTTTAGACTTATTGCAACCACCTACTTGGAATACTATTCGGGACTTATTTGCTAATGCTAAATTTGCACGAATGGGTGGTAAACCGAAAGATGATGAGCTAGCTGAAGAAGTATATAAATCACTGGGAAGTGCTCGAACGGGGATAAAAAAGCAATTTGATCAGTTAGTCGATCGCTTCTTTAATTACCGTGAAGACCAATTTCGATTAATTTCAACCCATGCCCAGGAACTTTTACGTGAATTGAGCGCGGTAACAATTAATTTCCGTCGGCGGTACCAACAAACTAAGCTGAATCGTCATGTCCTTGAATTTAGTGACTTGGAGCACTACGCGTACGCCATTTTAACGCCACCAGACGACCAGCCGAACTGGCAAACCCTTGTCAAAGATTTGCAAAATCATTATCAGGAAATTATGATCGATGAATATCAGGATACGAACCGCCTTCAGGAAAGTATTTTGATGAAATTGACATCTCTTGAACGTAAGAACCTATTTATGGTAGGGGATGTTAAGCAATCGATTTACCGGTTCCGTGAAGCTGATCCAACATTATTTCTCGGGAAATATCAAAACTATCGTCAAGGTAACAACGGGGAAGCAATTGTTTTAGGGGAAAATTTCCGGTCGATGACTAATGTGACGAGCTTTACCAATATCCTTTTCGAACAACTGATGGATAGGGAAGTTGGTGAAATTGATTACGACGAAGATGCCCATTTAAAATATGCCGCCACTTATTACGAAGAAAATCAAGCTAATAAGGTTCACCCAACAGAAGTGTTACTGTATGACGCGAATGCCCTTGATCCAGAAAAAGAAGATGTTGAACATGAGGATGATAAATTAGCTGGAGAATTTCGGATGATCGGGATGCGAATTAAGCAGATGGTCGAAAATCAAGAGTTAATTTTTCATCCAGAAGATGGACAGATGCATCCAATTCAGTACGGTGATATTGTTTTGCTTGAACGGACAAAGGCAATCAATAATTCTTTGATGGAAGAGTTTAATAAACTTAATATTCCATTGACAGTTCACGATGTTGAAAGTTATTTTCAAGCTACTGAAGTGCGAGTAATGATGTCCTTGTTGAAGATAATTGATAATCCACAACAGGATATTCCATTAGTTGCTGTTTTGCGGTCACCGATTGTCGGGTTAACTAACCAAGAATTAGCTTTTATCCGTCTTCAGAATCGATCTGTCGATTACTACGCCGCCTTGCAAACATTCATGAGTAATTACCAGCGAAAGGCGCTTCGCCATCAATCGCTTCTTACTTCTGAACAGGTAAATGCCCTTTATGAAAAAGCAGATCACTTCTTAGGTTTGCTTCGTGTCTTTCGACAAACAGCCCAACAGCAAACCCTCGTTGACTTAATTTGGCAAATCTATGACCAAACAGGTTACCTTGATTACGTTGGAGCAATGCCAGGAGGCCACCAACGGCAAGCAAACCTCCATGCCCTTTATCAACGTGCACACTCCTATGAACAAAGCAGTTTTAAGGGTCTTTATCAATTTATTCGCTTTATTGAGAAGATGCAGGAACATGATAAAGATTTAGGCGTAGCACCGACACAGTTAACTGCAAATACGGTTAATGTTATGACGATTCACGGAAGTAAGGGTCTGCAATTCCCTGTGGTATTTCTAATTGATGCCACACATGGCTTTAACAAAGGAGCAACTCGTGAAAATGCAGTTGTCGATGCCGTTGCGGGGGTAGGGATTCGTTACATGGATGATCAACGGGTTATTTATGATACGCCACAACGGCAAGCAGTGATTGAAGAAATTCAGCGCGGCGAACGGGCAGAAGATCTTCGGGTTCTCTATGTTGCACTGACCCGTGCGGAACAGCGATTAGTTATTACGGGATCCTTTAATGAAGAAATGCGGACACAAAGTCTTGCTGGGTCATGGCAGCGGTGGCAAAAAGCTTATCAGAGTAAGAATTTATTAATTGGCCCGCAGCCACGGATCACTGCAAATTCATTTATGGACTGGGTTGGCCTTGCCCTGGCTCGTTATCCAGAATTCAACGCGCAACAATTGAGTCGTGGAAATGTCACGTTAGAAGAAAGCACGCTTGCTGATACTAAAGTTACTGGTTTGGCTGCTGATCCTCACTTTATTGCAAAAACATATACCGCGCTTGATGTTAGCGATGGATTAGCAAGAATTGGGCAAAATGCTAGTGCTAATGTAACGGAAAAGAACAATATAGTCGCAACTGATGCTTCTGAACAAAAGATTGAGCAAATTTTGCGCTATCGTTACCCCCATCTTGTCGCTACTAAAACAACTGCTTACCAATCTGTTACTGATGTAAAACGAGTCTTTGAAGATCCTGATACACGTGATATGGCACGGTGGGATTATGGTCAACAACAAAAGGTAAAGACACAAGGAATTTACTTAAATAATAACTTTGATGTCCCGGCTTTCATCCAACAGACTACTCATGAACCAGTAGCAACAGAAATCGGAACAGCAACGCACCTTGTTTTCCAGAAACTCCCACTTGATAAAGGTCCGATTAACGTTGAATTTGTTGACCAAGAAATTCAAAAATTAGTAGGAGAAAAATTGATCAATCCGGTTGTGGCAGCACGAATCAATCGTGAGGGAATAGTGGCCTTTTATCAGACCGCTGTTGGCCAGAAGATCTTAAAGCATCCGACAGATTATCATCGCGAAGTCCCGTTCTCAATGATTATGAATGGTCATGAATTATTTAAAGGGGTAAATGTTAGCGATGATGAGCGTATTTTAATTCACGGAATCATTGATGGCTACTTAAGAACTGACGAGGGAATTATTCTAGTTGACTATAAGACCGATCACCTTAATAAAGATTACCGCGACTTTGATCTGGCACGGATAAAGGACCGATACCGGGGACAATTAGAGCTCTACAAAGAAGCTTTGAACCTAATGGAAGGGATTCCAGTTGTCCAAATGGGGCTTTACCTGTTAGAATTAGGAGAGTTCGTGTTATTTACAAAAGAGGGTGATTAGTTGGCGACAATTAAAGATATTGCACAAAAAGCAGGGGTATCGGTTTCAACTGCTTCTCGAGCTTTAAACCATAATCCACGAATTAGTGAAAAAACACGACAACGAATAGCGACGATTGCTAAAGAGTTGGGTTATCAACCAAATTACAATGCACAGAACCTAACACGGGGCGAATCAAACATGGTTGGAATTATTTTTCCGGTAACCAGTGATACTGCGCCTGCTAACCCTTTCCATATTGACTTATTACGGGGAATTAGCATGGCATTAAAGCCGATTCACTATGAAATGGTTGTGGCAATTGCGCCAACTACGACCGACCTTTTACAAAGCGTAAAATCGATGGTCGAACAGTCGAAGGTGCATAACTTTTTAGTACTTTATACGGTTAAAGATGATCCCATTACTAATTACCTGCGCCAAAATAACCTTAATTTTGTGGTAATCGGTCACCCGGATAAGGCTCAAGATCGTTTTGTCGACAATGATAATGTAGCGGCAGGGCAAGCGGCGACTGATTATCTGATGAATCATCAGGAGGTCAGCCACCCCGTCTTTCTTCAATCTGCAAGTAATTGGGCATTTGAACAAGATAGATATCAAGGTTATGAGCAGAGTATGCAAAATCACCAACTTCCTGCTCTTAGCTGGCAATATTCACCAACGGGGACCGCAGTTAAAGATTTTATTAAACAACATCCGCAAATCGATTCGATTGTTTGTGTTGATGACTTGTTGCTGGTACGATTAATACGGCAACTACAAGAATTTAATTTACCAACTATTTGTTTTAACAATAGTCGGTTGATGGGGATGTTAATTAATCAAGAAGAAAAGGTTGACTTACAACCCCGCAAATTGGGTCAGCAAGCGGTCGAATTGCTTTTTAATTCAGAAGAACAGTATCGGATTGTTGATTTTAAAATAAATAGTTGATAGAAAGGACCACGGAATTACTTGCCACGGTCCTCTCTTATTTTTACATGGAGGGAAATCGGAATGGAGAAGGTTTACATTGTTGCTGCTCAGCGAACACCAATCGGTAAGTTTAACGGTCAGTTAGCTTCAAAGTCTGCAGTTGAATTAGGAGCGATTGCAATTAAAGCGGCTGTTGAAAAGGCAAAGCTCAGCGGAAACGATATTGACCAAGTATTAATGGGGAATGTTATTCAAGCAGGAACGGGACAAAATCCAGCTCGTCAAGCATCAATGGCCGCTGGATTAGGTGAGCAGGTTCCGGCAATAACGATTAATGACGTCTGTGCGTCGGGAATGTCCAGTGTTGACCTGGCAGCAAGTTTGATTCGCGCAGGACAGGCTAATGTAATTGTTGCCGGGGGGATGGAAAGTATGTCTCAAGCTCCTTATGTTCTTCCTAAGGCACGGAATGGCTATCGATTTGGGAATGGAACCTTGCTTGATGCGATGCAAAGTGATGCATTAAATGATGTTTATGGCAGTTATCCGATGGGAATTACTGCTGAAAATATCAATGATAAGTATCAGATTACTCGTCACCAGCAAGACGAATTTGCTTTACTGAGTCACCAACGTGCAGTAAAGGCTCAAAAAGCAGGCTATTTCGATTCAGAAATTGTGCCAGTTGAAGTTAAGCAGAAACGAACCACCGTGACTGTAACGGTTGACGAAGCACCACGATCAGATACTTCACTAGCGGCTTTAGCAAAATTAAAACCAGCTTTTAAATCTGACGGAAGTGTGACTGCAGGGAATGCCTCGGGAATTAATGATGGTGGAGCTGCCTTAGTTCTTGCTTCTGAAAGTGCAGTCAACCGATTAGGATTAACTCCATTGGCTGAGTGGCAAGGATCTGCACTGGTTGGTCTTGATCCAGCATTGATGGGTCTGGGACCATATTATGCAATCAATAAGCTCTTAAAAAACCAGCAGATGGCGGCAGATGACGTAGAAACTTACGAAATTAATGAAGCGTTTGCGACCCAAGCCCTTGTCTGTCAGAACTTGCTTCATCTTGATCCTAGTGCTGTCAATCCTTGGGGTGGGGCAATTGCATTAGGCCATCCTGTTGGGTGTTCAGGAGCACGAATTATCGTCACGATGATTAATGAAATGCATAGGGATAATCATGAACTCGGCATTGCTTCGCTGTGTGTCGGGGGCGGAATGGGGGAAGCGGTTCTGCTTAAGAAAATTTAGTACCAAGAATAACTTTCATCGTAAAAGGCAAGTAATTGAGGAAACTTGAAGTTTTTCTCTATTACTTGCCTTCTTTATTTTATTAAGCGAATATGTTTTAAATAATTAACTATAACGGACCTGCTTTGCAGAAACTAAACAGTAAGAACTTTAAATTATAAAAATCTGCAACCGTTTTCTAAAATTTTGCGCAAGCGGTTGCGCAAATTTTTCAAATTTGATATTATTAATATTGCAATAATATATGAAGCGCTTACAATAATCACAAGTGTCTTTTAGAACTATTTTATAAGTTAAGGAGTTGTTAGCAATGAGTCAAGAAAAGTCCACGGGGGCTGGATTACCTACTCTCTCAAAGAGTACCATCTGGATGATCAACTTTGGATTCCTTGGTGTTCAGACAGCTTTTACTCTGCAGAGTTCTCAAATGAGTCGGATTTTCCAAACTATTGGGGCCGACCCTAACAACCTTGGCTGGTTCTTCATCTTACCACCATTAGCTGGTTTGATTGTTCAACCAATCATTGGTTATTATTCAGACCGTACATGGGCACCAAAATTAGGTGGTCGGCGGTTACCATACTTGCTATTGGGAATGATTGTGGCTGTTATCGTTATGATTTTACTTCCTAATTCAGGAAGTTTCGGTTTCGGGTATGGTTCGCTTGCTGCGCTTTGGTTCGGTGCAATTACTGTTGCTTTGCTTGACCTTTCATCAAATGTGGCTATGCAGCCATTTAAGATGATGGTTGGTGATATGGTTAATGATGACCAAAAGAGTTATGCCTATGGGATTCAAAGTTTCTTATCTAACACAGGTGCTGTGTTAGCTGCTGTTTTCCCATTTATCTTAACTGCTTGGTTTGGGGTTCGTAACACTGCAAAACGAGGCGTTGTTCCAGATTCAGTTATTATCGCCTTCTACGTTGGAGCAGCCTTGTTAGTTGTTACTAGTTTGTTTACAGTTTTCCGGGTTCATGAATATGATCCAGCAACTTATGCAAAGTACCATGGCATTACTGAAGATGACAACAAAGAAGGTGGAAACTGGTTTACACTTTTGAAGCATGCTCCAAAAGCATTCTGGACAGTTACCCTTGTTCAATTCTTCTGCTGGTTTGCATTCCAATACCTTTGGACATACTCAGCTGGTGCTATTGCCAAAAATGTTTGGAATACTGTTGATGCTACCTCTGCTGGTTATCAGGCTGCTGGTAACTGGTACGGTGTGCTTGCGGCTGTTCAATCAATCGCTGCGGTTATTTGGTCATACGTATTAGCTAAGGTGCCAAACAAGTACCACAAGCTTGGTTACGGTGGTAGTTTACTTCTTGGTGCTCTTGGGTTTATTTCAGTGTTCTTTGTTCATGATCAATGGACGTTGATTGTTTCATACACCCTTGTCGGAATTGCTTGGGCTGCGATGAACACTTACCCATTAACAATTGTTACAAACGCATTGACTGGTAAGCACATGGGTACATACCTTGGATTATTCAACGGTTCAATTTGTTTACCACAGATTATTGCTTCAATATTGAGTTTTGTTTTATTCCCATTATTTGGACACTCACAAGTTCACATGTTTATCCTTGCTGGTATCGTAATGGCTCTTGGAGCTCTTTCAGTTGCCACAATCAAGGAAACTTATGCTGAATAGGAGTTATTTAATAAAACAAATTAATTAAGTTATAATAAAGGCAGGTTAAAGACTACCTTTATTTCAGATGAAAGGAATTGAGATTTAAATGAAACGTACATTTGATATTGCCCCTTGGCATGTTGCTACTCACAAATGGGACCCACAAGACAAGCGTTTACAAGAATCAATGACTAGTTTAGCCAATGAAAATCTTGGTATGCGTGGCTTCTTTGAAGAAGGTTACAGTGGTGACCACATGGAAGGTATCTACCTTGGTGGAGTTTGGTTCCCTGACAAGACTCGTGTTGGTTGGTGGAAGAATGGTTATCCTAAGTACTTTGGTAAGATGATCAACGCTGTCAACTTCATGAAGTTAATCATTAAGGTTAATGGTGAACAACTCGACTTAGCAAAGCAAACACCAAAAGACTTTAAGCTTGATCTTGACATGAAGCGTGGTGTTTTAGAACGACGCTTTACTGTTGAAATTGGTGGTACTGAAATGTACTTCAATTTTGAACGTTTTGTTAGTGTTACCCAAAAAGAATTAGTTGGTCAACGTCTCCACATTAAGAACCGTGGCGACAGTGATGCTAAGGTTGAAATTACCAGCATGATTGATGCTGATGTATATAACGAAGACGCTAACTACGATGAACAATTCTGGAACGTTTTAGGCAAGTCTGCTGATGGCGAACATGCTGAATTAACTTCTATGACTAAGAAGAATGATTTTGGTACTCCACAATTCATCGTTGGAATGAAGACTACTTCAAAGACTAACCTTGACCACGTAGGTGACGGCACTGACGAAAAGCACGCTTACAACACATTTGCTGGTACTGTAGCTGCTGGTAAAGAAGTTAACTTTGAAAAGCGTAGTATCGTAATGACTTCTCGTGATTACGATTCCCAAGCAGATATTGAAAAGAACTTGGATGTATTGGGCGACCAACTTGATAATCAAAGTTTTGACGATTTACTCGATCCACATATTAAAGAATGGGCAGATCGTTGGGTTAAGTCTGATGTTGAAATTGAAGGTGACGAAGGAGCTCAACAGGGTATTCGTTTCAACCTCTTCCAACTTTTCTCTACTTACTACGGTCAAGATTACCGTCTTAACATCAGTCCAAAGGGATTCACTGGTGAAAAGTACGGTGGTGCTACTTACTGGGATACTGAAGCTTACTGTATTCCAGTTTACCTTGGGGTTGCAGACCCAGAAGTTGCACGTAACTTATTAATGTACCGTTACAAGCAATTAGATGGTGCCTTTGTTAACGCTAAGGAACAAGGACTTGATGGTGCATTATTCCCAATGGTTACTTTCAACGGTATCGAATGTCACAACGAATGGGAAATTACCTTTGAAGAAATTCACCGTAACGGGGACATTGCCTTTGCTATTTACCTTTACACTAAATACACCGGCGACAATTCATACGTTCTTAACGAAGGGGCAGAAGTTCTTACTGAAATTTCTCGTTTCTGGGCTGACCGTGTTCACTACTCCCAAAACAAGAACAAGTACATGCTTCATGCCGTAACTGGTCCTGATGAATACGACAATAACGTAAACAACGACTGGTACACTAACCTCCTTTGTCGCTGGACTCTTCAATACACCCTTGACATCTTAGACCAAGTAGATGAAAAGGTAGCTAAGAAGCTTAATGTTTCAGAAGACGAAAAGCGTAAGTGGAAGGGTATTGTAGACAACATGTACCTTCCTTACGACAAGGAAAAGGACATCTTCCCAGAAAACGATGGTTTCATGGACAAGGACTTGACTCCAGTTTCTGAAATTCCAAGTGACCAATTACCACTTAACCAACACTGGTCATGGGACAAGATCTTACGTTCACCATACGTAAAACAAGGTGACGTTATCCAAGGTCTCTGGGACTTCATTGATGACTTTACTAAGGAAGAAAAGAAGAACAACTTTGACTTCTACGAACAATTTACTGTTCACGAATCAAGTCTTTCTGCTTCTGTTTACTCAATTATCGCTGCTGATATTGGTTATGAAGACAAGGCCGTTGAACTGTATGAACGTTCAGCACGTCTTGACCTTGATAACTACAACAACGATACTTCTGATGGACTTCACATCACTTCAATGACTGGTTCATGGCTTGATATTGTTCAAGGATTTGCTGGTATGCGTGTTCGTGATGGTCAATTGCACTATGCACCATTCTTACCTAAGAAGTGGGATTCATACCAATTCCGTCAAATGTTCCGTGGTCGGATCTTGAAGGTTAAGGTTGACAAGCATGGTACTAAGATCGATCTTGTATCAGGTGACCCAATTACCATCGACCTTGACGGTAAGAAGCTTGAATTAAAGTAATTCTTGGAGGCATTTGAGATGAAGTTTGAAGATTTGAAAGGTTTTGCATTTGACCTTGACGGTGTTATTGCTGACACTGCTCGTTTTCATGGTCAAGCATGGCACCAATTAGCTGACAAGGTTGGAACTGAATGGACTCCAGAATTGGCTGACGCATTAAAGGGTGTTAGTCGGATGGATTCTTTGGAATTAATCTTGAAGGCTGGCGGCCATGAAAATGACTATACTCAAGAAGAAAAAGAAGCTTTGGCAACTGAAAAGAATGATAACTATATTAAATTAGTTGAAACTCTAACACCTGCCGATATTCTTCCAGGAATGAAAGACTTCTTAGATGAATTGAAAGCTAATGGTTACCACATTGTATTAGCTTCTGCTTCTAAAAATGCGCCAAAGGTTCTTAAGTATTTGCAATTAACTGATTACTTTGAAGGAATCGTTAATCCAGCCAACTTAAGCCATGGTAAGCCAGATCCAGAAATTTACCAAGAAGCAGCTAAATTAATGGATCTTCCAGCTGACCAAGTAGCAGGACTTGAAGATGCCCAAGCCGGAATTGAATCAATTAACCGTGCTGGTGAATTATCAATTGGTTTTGGTGCTGATTTGCAGGATGCTGATGTTAAGTTCGATAAGACTGGCGACGTATCCTTAGCTGCTATTAAAGCGCAAATGGATTAAGATCCAATTTCTCTCTTTTAACAATCCGTAAAGACGTACTTAGAATAATCTAGGTGCGCCTTTTTTATGTGAAATTATGAAAAGAAAAATCGTTATAATAACAACCATCATTCTAATTAGTTGCTTATGGGTAGTAGTTACAATTAACTTTAATCGGCCGTCCCTTCAGCCAGTTCAAGATGAAACACAGTCAAGTCAACAACCACGGCCAAAATTTACCGACCAACAAATTGGGGTTTTGGCGGGATTAGCAATATCTCCCGACTGGTTAAAACAAAATATTGCTGCAAATCAACTCGTTTATGGAATTGTTAAGCCCTCTGATACCGTTCCAGCAGGAGTAAATGATTATAGCTATTTAGTAGCCACTGACGACCAAGATGGAACGGCAATTTTCTTTAAAGTTGAAGGCCAGACTGTGATCATAAAATATACTTCTCAGCGAAATGCAAAATTAAAAACAAAGGACTTAACCTTGGCGCAACTAAGAAAAGAATTCTACCAAACGAGGTCACAAAAAAAGCAAGTAGATAACTATGTAGCAGGATTGCGGACCGAGTAAAATTTAAGGCATCTTAAAAATGCTATTTTCAGGGTATTCTTTAGTGATGAGTACTGTATAATATTCAAATTAAAGGAGGAAACTGTGATGTCAATTTATGGCCCATATGAGCAGATTTTGTCAAATATTCTTTCCCTCACAACTGATCGGATCAAAGAACTAAATCAGCAAACAGTGCAGGATAAGCAACCAAAACTTTATGAACATTTAATTGCCCGGGTGAAGACTTCCGAGAGTATGGCAGAAAAATGCCAGCGAAAAGGCTATCCGGTCTCTACTGAATCGGCCTTACGAAAATGTCGCGATGCAGTTGGAATCAGAATTGTTTGTAATTTCATCGATGATATTGACCGTTGCCTTTACCAATTACGTCAAGCTGACTGGTGTGAGGTTATTAAGGAAAAAGATTATATTACAAATGCAAAGCCAAATGGGTATCGGAGCTATCACGTCATTATTGATGAAACAGTTCCATATCAAGATATTGAAGGAAATAACCCCGGACATTTTTATGTTGAAATTCAGTTACGGACGATCGCAATGGATTCATGGGCAAGCCTTGAACATGAGATGAAATATAAACATAATATTAAAAATCCAGAACGAATTGGCCGTGAACTTAAACGTTGTGCTGACCAGTTAGCATCATGCGACGTTCAAATGCAAACAATCCGGCAATTAATTAATTCTAGTGAGGAAGGCGAATAAAATGCGAATCCTTGTAGCGGAAGATGAACAGCAGCTATCTCATGTATTAAGTTCAGCGATGACAGCGAGTGGTTATCAAGTTGATATTGCTAATAACGGCCAAGAAGCGGTTGAGCAGGCGAAAGAAAATGCTTATGATGTCATAATTTTAGACATCATGATGCCTGTTAAATCAGGACTGGAAGCATTAAAAGAAATTAGGGCAACTGGTAACCGCACATATATTATGATGTTAACGGCAATGGGTGAAGAAGATGATAAGGTAACTGGTCTTGACACCGGTGCTGACGATTACTTAACTAAGCCATTTTCGTTAAAAGAACTACTTGCTCGGTTGCGCTCCCGTCAACGCCGAGATGATTCTTACCAAGTAGATGTTCTTGAATTTGGTGATTTGACCCTTAATGGTAACGATCAATCGCTTGAAAGTCGCAATTCGATTAGTTTAACGAATCGGGAAAATCGTTTACTTCAGTATTTTATTTTGAATGCCAATAAAGAACTATCAGTAAATGAACTTATCAGTCACGTTTGGGATGAGAATGACACCGTTGATCAAGAAGATCTCTGGATTAATATCTGTTATTTACGGCAAAAATTACAGGCAATTCAATCTCAAGTAACAATTAGTGGTGAAAAAACTGGACCGTTTATGATTGCATGCTAGGGGGTCAAGGAATGATTCAACGTTTTCGCTATAAATTTATTGCAATCTCAACTGCGGCATTATTATTTGTGATTTTGACAATTGTTGGCAGTATTTGCACCCTCACTTACTATCAATCACACCAAGAAATTGAACGAGTATTAACGATTTTGGTAAATAACGATGGTCAAATTCCCCGAAAAGGGATCCGGACTACTGACAATAGTCAACCTCAATTTTCACGTGAGGGCCTTCATCAATATCGTTATTTTGCTGTACTGGTCGACGATAAAAATCAAGTAACGGAAATGCGGGATGATCATATTGCAACGGTTACGCCGCAGGATGCCCGAGCAATGACAGACCGTCTTGTAAGAAGAAAGGTGCATAGCGGGCAGTTGCTATATCGAGGGGTAAATTATGCTTATAAGATTCGGAATAAAGACGGCGAGAAAGTAATTGTCTTTCTTGATGAATCACTCCTCATGGCCCGAACACGATCACTAATGCATACAGGATTGATCTTAGGGGTAATTGTTTTAGTTCTGTATACCATTGTTTTAACCCTTTACTCGCGTCGTGCAATTCGGCCAATTATTGAGGCAGAGCAGCGGCAAAAAGAATTTATAACTAATGCTAGTCACGAACTAAAAACGCCATTGACAGTTATTTCGGCGAATAATGAAATGCAAGAGATTATCAATGGTGAGAATGAATGGACAACAAGCACCAAGCAACAGGTTACTCGCCTGACAAAGTTAATTAATAACCTGGTGTCACTTGCACGCATGCAAGAGCAACCGACATTAACGATGGTGCCGGTAAATGTAAGTCAAATTGCCGGGGATGTGGCTAGTAGTTTCAAGAGTGTGATTTCAACCGAGCAGAAACAATTCAATGTCCAGATTGATGAAGGCTTGGTAGCAAATGCTGATGAAAATACACTACGGGAACTGTTGAATATTTTGCTTGATAATGCGAATAAGTATTGTGATCCTCAGGGTGAAATTGATTTTACAGTGTCCTCGTCTAATCATAGTAAAAATATAGTTATTACGATTGCGAATAGCTATAAAGATGGTAAAAGCTTGGATGTTAAAAAATTCTTTAACCGCTTTTATCGGGTTGATGAATCGCATACTCAAGGAAAAAAGGCAGGCTTTGGTATTGGGCTTTCGATGGCTCAATATATCGTTAAACAATTCAAAGGGAAAATTACGGCGAAGTATACAAATGGTAAGTTAGCATTTATCGTAACGTTAAAAGAAGTAGGAAAGTAAGAATGAAATTTTGGCGACTTAAGATTGGAATATATGCAGTTGTTTGGAGCCTAATAATTGGTATGCTAACAGCGGCGTATTTAAACTTAGTTAACTGGGTAATTGATTTAGTTTGGCATCAATACCTTGATACGACAGTTGGTGGTAAATGGTATCCGTTTTTAGTATGTATTCCATTGGGATTTTTGATTGGTTTCTTGAATGAACGATGGGGTAATTACCCGTTAACGATTGAACAAGTGCTGACGCAGGTAAGGATGAAAGGGCAATTAAATTATCATAATTGGTGGAAGTCTTTTATTCTTGGCTTATTGGCCCTCGGCGCAGGAGGAAGCATCGGGCCGGAAGCTTCTACAACAGTCTTAACTAGCAGCATGATTAATTGGCTTGGTGATCGTATGCGCTGGGCAACTTCAATGCGCCAGAAAGTTTCTCTTTGGCATGGTAAAATGCAAACGCAAGATTTAGCCCATGCTCCTAGATTCAGTCAGCTTTTTAAAAGTAAATATCAACGAATTCTTGTTATTTCAGGATTGGTTGGGATTGGAATAATAGGCGCGGCGATTGTTTTTAAGCTTTTTCCTGAAGAAGGTGTTTTTGGGATTCATCACCGGATCATTAATTGGGAGTGGATCAATTTATTAACGAGTATTCCAACGCTTATCATTGGAATTGCTTTTGGGTGGCTGTTTGTTCACTTAGAAAATTGGGCTGCACTGATAATTAATGCAAAAATAAGTAAGATTTGGCAAGGTGGGATTTTTGGGCTAATTTTAGCGGTTAGCTCGTTGATCACAAGCGATATTATGTTTTCCGGTGAATTTAGAATTGTTCCTTTTACCCATGAAGCCTTTAACCATTCAATCACCTTCCTATTAGTTGTAGCACTCCTAAAAGCCGTAATGAGTAATCTGGGTTTTGCAATGGGATGGCGGGGAGGAACTATTTTCCCGGCTATCTTTTCGAGTGTCGCGGTAGGAACCGCCTGTGCGATGATGTTGCCCGGAGACGTACGAGTAAATGCAATTGTTGTAATTGCGGCAAGCCTTACCTTTATTTTAGAAAAACCGTTATTGACAATTGTCCTGCTGATATTATTAGTGCCGATTGAACTAGCTCCTGTAATCATTCTTGTTTGCTTTTTAGTAGGAAGGATTATTAAACTTTTTCCTGCTAGTGAATAGAAAATCTTTAATATCTTTTGTGTAACAAGGAAGATCGAGTACTTGCTAAGCGTAAAAAAATTATTTAAATTTCGTTTTATTAATATCTAGTTGTTTATATGAGAAAAGTCCTGTATCTTTATTAAAAAACAATTAGAAAATGGGGCGATAATGTGTTTAGCAGAATTGGTCAATTAATATTCGATAATGAAGCTGTTGCAAAGACTTCTGATTTTACAATGGGTCTTGAGATTGAAATGCAACGAGTAGACGAAGATGGCAACCTAAGCCTTGAGCCATATCCGTCAGCGATTGGGGATGAGAAGACTAATCCATGGATTACCAATGATTTTTTAGAAACAATGGCTGAAATGGTAACTCCTTCTGCCCAACATGCTCTTGATGCAATGCATTATTTGTATGTTATCAATAATACATTGCGATCAGCTCTTGCTCCCGGCGAGTTATTATGGCCGTTATCCATGCCCCCACGACTTCCTAAAGATAAGACTAAATTGCGGTTAGCTAAAATGGGACCGAAAAAAGAAGCTTATTTGAAGGAATGGGCAAAACGTCATGGATACTCGCAAGGAACACCTTGTGGAGCGCATATTAACTTGAGTATTGATCAACACATTATTGAGCTAGTACTTAACGCTTTCCCGGAACGCTTTAATAGTGAGCGTGAAGTGCGGAATTATTTATATACTATCTTGGCACAAGGTTTTGTTCGATATCGATGGCTTCTTACATATCTTTATGGTGCAAGCCCAATTGTTGAAGAAAATTATTTTGAACCAGGAAAAGAGTTGCCTCATCCGATTCGGAGCGTGCGGCAGAGTCAATACGGCTTTGGGACCAAATTTACCGGTGATTTTACTAATCTCGATCGTTACATTGCACGGATTGAAGAAGGAGTTAAAGCAGGGATTTTAACATCGAATTACGAATTTCATGGTCCAGTGAGGTTCAAAGGAAACACGGATTTAAAAAAGTTGCCTGAACATGGAATTGAGTATTTAGAATTACGAATGCTCGATTTAGATCCTAGCAGTTCAGTAGGAGTTCGAACTGGTACACTAAGATTTATTCGTTTATTAGCAAGTTACTTGATCATGCAGCCGCCATTAAAAGAAAACGAAGTAGAAGAAATGTTGGTGACTGCCGATAAAATGAATGAAGTTGTGGCCGAGGAAAATCCCCAAGCAACTTGTAGATATCAGGCCAAAGCTCGTGCTGTCCTCAAAAGTTTAGAGCGGTATGCCAATCAAATCCAACTCGGTCCAGAATATTCCGAAGTTCTGGAAGACTTAGAAGATCGGGTCGAGAATCCACTAACTACCCCGAGTGCTAAACTCTTAAACTATGTAAAAGATGGCTCACTCACCGAGTATGCATTGCGTCGTGCCAAACGTTACCAACAAGCGGCACAGGAAACAATCCATCCTTTCAAAGGGTTTGAAGATGGACGAATCTATACTGCTGATGAGCTTCGAAAAGAATTAACATTGTAACCTTTTCAACGAGAAGTTAGCTCCAGTAAGCAATAATAGGCCTCCAACGTTCGATTTTACCGGGCGTTGGAGGCCTATTATTCTATGTTTTTTTCTGAAAGTAACTTAACTTATGTCACAGCCCCTCCACTATTTATTTAACCGCTTTTTTCGCTCTAGCAATTAAGTCAGCAAAAATAGCGCGTGAATAATCATAATGTTTAAACATGTTTTCTGGATGCCATTGAACTGCTAAAATTTGATCAGAGTTAATGGTTTCCACGGCTTCTGGCACCTGATCATCAGCCCATGCCGTTACATGAAGTGGTTCAGCAATCTGATTTAGTGATTGATGATGACGTGAATTAACATATGGTCTGGGTCCTACTAAGTTAAATAATCGACTTGCCTTGTCTGTATTAACGTGGTGGGAAGGAAAATTTCCTGGGGCATCTTGGGAATGCTTAAGGGTTTGATGGGGATTTTCCGAAAGGTCTTGGTATAAAGTCCCGCCAAGCGCAACATTTAATACCTGCATTCCACGACAGATCCCCATCATTGGTTTTCCAGCATTAAATGCAGCTGTAACAAGACTGATTTCAAATTGATCTCGTTTAAGATATGTAGGACCTAATTTTTGGTGCGGTTCTTCGTTGAAAAAGGTTGGATCGACATCACTTCCTCCAGCAAAGATAATTCCGTCAAAAAGATCAAGATAGCTTGGAGCAAGAGAAGAATCAACGCTTGGTAAAATTACAGGAAGTCCACCTGATTTGATAATTGCTTCGATTAAGGGACGAGGAGCAAAAGCAGCGTTTCGCTCGTTAATGATATTAGTTGCCTCTGTTAATGTATCTGCTGGAATGGCAATTCGTGGTCGCATATTAATCCTCCTTAGCTAATTCTCATAGTATTATAATCAAATCATAATTTAACTAAAATAGCAATCTGAATTTTTAATTTAAAAACAGCTATAATGGAAGTTGAAAGAAGGGATACAAAGATGCTTGAATTAACTAATATTAACTCAACGTTCAACTTAAATAATGGGGTCAAGATTCCCTGTGTGGGATATGGTACATTTAGGACTCCGGCAGATGTAGCTGAACAGGCCGTGAAAGAAGCAATTGAAACTGGTTATCGACACATTGATACTGCGGCAGTTTACGGAAACGAAGAAGCAGTAGGGAAGGGGATTAAGGATTCAGGAATTAAGCGTGAAGACCTTTTTGTGACTAGCAAGTTATGGAATACTAATCGTGGCTATGAACAAACGAATAAGGCTTTTCAAGAGACGCTTGATCGTTTACAGATGGATTATTTAGACCTTTACTTAATTCACTGGCCCGCCAATGAAAAGCAGTTTGGAGATGATGCTGCCAAGATTAATGCTGAAACGTGGCGCGCAATGGAAGACCTTTACAATGAAGGTAAAATTCGGGCGATTGGGGTAAGCAATTTTATGCCTCACCATATTGCAGAATTAATGAAAACGGCCAAAGTAGCGCCAGCAGTTGATCAAATTGAGGTTCATCCGGGTTGGCCACATACGGAAGAAGTTAAATACTTACAAGCACACAATATCTTAGTTGAGGCATGGGCTCCCTTAGGTGGTCAAGGTGCTAAAGTATTAACTAATCCAACCATGATTCAAATCGCTGATAAGTATCAAAAGACGCCAGCACAAGTCTGCTTACGTTGGATTCTTCAACAGGGGATTCTTCCATTACCTAAGTCTGTACATAAAGAACGGATGGTAAGTAACCAAAATGTATTTGATTTCGAATTAACGGATGAAGATATGCGCAAGATTAGTTTATTGCCAAATCTTGGTGGCCAATGTGCTGATCCAGATGAGGTTGATTTTTAGGAAATATGAAATTGATGCAGTAGTATTGGGCATCCTGTTAAATTTATGCTAAAAAGTCTCGAACCTTCATGGAAGAGGCTTTTTTGATATAATTTCTTTTAGCTAATAACGAGGAGAATTTGAAAATGAAAAATGCCTATCGCGCTTTTCACCAATACTCTTGCCAGTTCAGAAAAAATTGGCTTGAATATTTAATATTATTTGGTGGTCTTGATATCGTAAACCAGTTTCTGGTAATTCCCTTTTTTCGCTGGATAACTACCTTTATCCTGCAGGCAGGAGAAATTCCGTTTATCTCATATCAAAATATTGTAATTATTCTGACTCATCACCCATTAGTTGTAGTGAGTCTTTTAATTGAATTAATATGCCTAATGATAATCATTTATGGTGAATTTATGCTCTTGTTGACGGGCTTTCGTGAAATTGGCTTGCCAGAGTTTAGCTGGCGTCGGATGTTTAGGCAAACACAAGAAACTTTATCGTTGTTAAATTTTGGATCGTTAATTCTATTATTAGGTTACTTTTTACTTATTATTCCATTTGCGGATATTATCTTTCGAACTCCCCTACTGGCGAAAATTCAAGTTCCTCAGTTTATTGTTGATTATCTTACCCGTAATGTGTGGCTTATTGGTGGATTGACCTTGTTCTATCTTTTGATGACGATGATCGGTATTCGTTTGATATTGACAATGCCATTAATGGCTTACCAACACTTACGATTAAGAGCTGCTATGTCTCAGAGCTGGCAAATGACAAGTAAGCTAAGATGGTTGAAATTTTTGATTCAAATTATACTGATTACAATAATTGTGGGTGTTATAACTGTTATTTTTTACCTCATGATTTACCTTCTCCAAGTTGCTCTGGACTTATTACCCGGGAAATTATCCTTGATTACTGCTATCTTTAACCTGTCGATCTTACAGCTTGGTGGTGAGGTACTAGCGGTATGGGCAGGAACAATTATCTTACTGGTAGTCGTTAACCCGTTAACTAGCATTAGTGAGCTGGCGACAAGTCCTGAACACCCATCACGAGGTTTGCTTACCTCCTTTATGCTTGTTTTTCTTGTAATTGCTTTGGCGACCCTTGCAAATAATACTTTTTACATGATGGGAACGGGGATTAAACGCCCAGCGACTATCTCTCACCGAGGAGTTGCTGAAAAAAACGGGGTGCAAAATACTATTCCAGCAATGGAAAAAACAAGTAAACTTAAGCCTGATTATATTGAAATGGATTTGCATGAAACAAAGGACCACCAGTTTGTTGTGATGCATGATGAGAATCTTAAAGACCTAACAGGGGTAAACAAAACACCTCATGAACTAACATTGAAGCAATTAACACGACTAACTGCACGCGAAAATGGCTATCATGCTAAGGTTGCGAGTTTTGATCAATATTTAGCAGCGGCTGAAAAACATCATCAAAAACTTCTGATTGAGATAAAAACAACACCACATGATTCAAAGCAGATGCTCCAGAATTTTAATCGCCGGTATGGGAAGAGAATGTTGCGAGACCATGACCAAGTTCACTCGCTCGACTACAGTGCTGTGACTAAGCTAAAAAAGATTAATCCGCAGCTAACGGTTTTGTATATTCAACCCTATAATTTGGGTAATCCCCAGGGAGTTGCTGACGGTTTTTCGATGGAATATTCAACATTAAATCAGGACTTCATTACTCAAGCCCAGTGGCAACATAAACCGGTATATGCATGGACGGTTAATGACACCGATTTAATGAAACAGACTATGTATAACCACGCTAATGGGATAATTACCGATAATTTAGGGGAATTAAATGCGGCAATAAAAGATTTTACTGGAAAGCAGAGTTACGCTAATCGAATTTTAAACTATATTATTGTCGTTCCCACAAGTGGGGGAATTGAACCGTAAAAAAATACTCGAGAACAGATAAGCCGTTAAGGCGATCAGTTCTCGAGTATTTTTATCCAACGTGATGCTTCTTCAATTGCCTAATAACAATTAACGCCACTATTCCACCGATCATTCCTTGGATAAAGTTTGAACCTAAACTTAAAAAACCAGTAATTACATGGTACATAACGGTATTGCAGATAAAGTAGATTGCAATCATTACGATTGTTCCGGCCAAGATTGCGGTCCATTTGCCCCAGGTGGTGTTGCCATATTTTTTATAAATCCAGCCACTGATAAATCCTTCTAAACCATGAGCGGCAAAGGAAAATAAGGCATCTTGGGGGAAGCCGGAAATAAGGTCAAGGAACATTCCGCCAAAGCCACCAACAATTGTCCCTGCTCCTGGTCCTAAAAGCATGGCAGCAATGAATACACCAGCATCACATAAGTTGACGTTACCATGTGTCCATGGAATAGGGATAAGAAAGAAGCGACCGAGGACAAGAGTTAGTGCTAATAACATTGCGGCAATAATTGAGCGGCGTAACCGAAAAGTAGATTCCATATTAAAACTCCTAACATAGTCAATTGTGAGTAATTTTACAATAATTTTTAAAAAATTTCAGAGAAAAAATGTGTTGTTATTTATCTATCGATACAAATAAAAATTAACTTAACATCTTGTGTCATAGTAATTGTATTGGAATGTTATGTAATAAAGATGATAATTGATTTTCGACTGATAATCAATATTCCTATTTTATATATTGATTAAATGAAAATAATGCGTATAATAAATTGTGAAAATCAGAACATGATATGAGGTGTGTGTTATGAAGGTTATTATTGTTGGTTGTACACATGCGGGAACAATTACTGCCACTCAAATTTTACAGAATCATCCAGAAACAGAAGTCACAATTTATGAACGGAATGATAACGTTTCATTCCTCTCATGTGGGATTGCGGTTTACTTGAGCGGTGATGTTGGTGATCCAGATGCGATGTTTTATTCAAGCCCTGAACAACTTGCTGCCATGGGTGCAACAGTTCATATGCAACATAATGTAACTGATATTGACCCTAAGACTAAGACGGTCACAGTGACAGATCTTGTGACAGGTGAAACAAAAACCGACCATTACGACAAGTTAGTTGATACTACAGGTTCTTGGCCAGTAATTCCACCAATTGAAGGTGTAGATGGTCCGCATGTTTATTTATGCAAGAATTACCACCATGCTAAAGAATTATTCAACGTTGCTAAAGATGCGCAACGGATTGTTGTAATTGGTGGAGGCTATATTGGGGTTGAATTGGTAGAAGCTTACACTCGTCAAAACAAGGATGTTACATTGATTGATGGTTCACCACGGATGCTTCATAAATACTTTGACCGCGAGTACACTGATCGGATTCAACAAGAATTTGTAGATCACGGAGCTAGTTTTGCCTTTGACCAACGAGTAACCGGATTTGAAAATTATGAAAATGGGGTAACCGTTAAGACAAATAAGGGCAACTACGAGGCAGATATTGCTATTCTCTGTGTTGGCTTCCGTCCGAATACTGACCTCTTAAAGGGTAAAGTGAAGATGCATGATAATGGAGCAATCATTACGAATGAATACATGCAATCATCTGACCCAGATATTTACGCTGCCGGTGATTCAACGGCTGTTCACTATAACCCAACTGGCAAGGATGCGTATATTCCATTAGCTACTAACGCTATTCGGCAAGGAACAATTGTTGGAACAAATCTCTTTGGCAATACGATGCGCGATATGGGAACCCAATCTAGTTCTGGATTAAACTTATACGGGACAACGATGGTATCATCTGGCTTAACTTTGGAGAATGCCAAAGAAGCGGGCTTTGATGCAGCTGCGGTGACAGTTGAAGACAACTACCGTCCAGAATTTATGCCGACAACAACTCCTGTATTAATGACATTGGTGTGGGATAAGAAGACTCGGCAAATTCTTGGTGGACAGTTTATGAGTAAGCATGATGTTTCTCAATCTGCTAACATCATTTCCTTATGTATCCAGGATAAGCACACGATTGATTATTTAGCATTTGTTGATATGCTTTTCCAACCACACTTTGATCGTCCATTTAACTATGTAAATATTCTTGGCCAAGCGGCGGTAAAGAAGCAAGCTGAATTAGAAAAATAATAACTAAAAAGGTTAGAAGAGAAAAAGTTTTCTTCTAGCCTTCTTTTTTACGCTTATTTTTAAAAATCGCCGTTCATAATTGAATCTTTTACAATCATATAATCGACCTTCCGAATAGCTTCAAGGTCACGACCACCCGAGTAAGAGATGGATGATTGTAAGTCTTCCTGCATTTCAGTTAAGGTATCTTTGATGGAGCCACGGTAAGGAACGAGCATCTGCTTTCCTTCAACATTTCGATAAGCACCTTTTTGAACCTCAGATGCAGAACCCCAGTATTGTTTGTATTGTTTTCCATCAATGTTGATGACATGTCCTGGTGATTCGAGGTGACCGGCAAGCATTGAGCCAATCATCACCATTGAAGCGCCAAAACGGACAGACTTAGCAATGTCCCCATTATGTCTAATACCGCCGTCAGCGATGATTGGTTTCCGCGCGGCTTTAGCACACCAACGAATAGCGGATAATTGCCAACCGCCAGTACCGAAACCAGTCTTTAGCTTAGTAATGCAGGCTTTACCGGGACCAACCCCAACCTTAGTAGCATCCGCTCCGGCATTTTCAAGGTCACGAACAGCTTCGGGAGTTGCAACATTCCCCGCGGTTACAAAAGTGTCGGGAAGTTTTTCTTTGATGTATTGGATCATTTTGATCACAAAATCAGAATGACCATGGGCAACATCAATTGTAATATACTCTGGATTTAATTGTTCGGATTTTAGTTGATCAATAAACTTATACTCATCATCCTTAATCCCAACCGAAATCGAAGCAAATAATCCTTTTTCGTGCATCATTTTAACGAAAGCTGCTCGTGTCTCTGGATTAAAGCGGTGCATCACGTAATAATAGTCATTTTGGGCAAGCCAAATTGCTAAATCTTCATCGATGACGCTCTCCATATTTGCAGGTACAACAGGAATCTTGAATGTGTGCGGGCCAAATTTGACGCTTGTATCTGCTTCCTTACGGCTCTTGATCACACATTTGTTTGGGACCAATTGAATATCATCATAATCGAATGTTTTCATTAGGGCAGCTCCTTTTTAAAAATTTACCGTAATTATTATGCGCTAAAATATATGAAGCGTCAACGAAAATAGCGTACATTTATTGAACTATATCAAAAAATAGTTCGATAAACTGTTGACGGCAAGGAATTAATCCGGTAAAATAGCGAAGTAAAAACGTTAATTTTAGAAAATATAACTATGAGGTGAAAATAAATGTCATCAGTTGTTATTGTTGGTAGTCAATGGGGCGATGAAGGAAAGGGTAAGATGACCGATTACCTAAGCCAAGAAGCGGACGTTGTTGTTCGTTCACAAGGTGGTAATAATGCAGGTCACACAATTGCATTTGATGGTAAGAAGTTTGCCCTCCGTCTAGTGCCATCTGGGATTTTTGCTAAAGACAAGTTAGCGGTGATTGGTAATGGAGTGGTTATTAATCCACCAGCATTATTAAAGGAATTGCATTATCTTCAAGACAACGGGATCGACATTTCTGGTTTACGGATTTCTAGTCGTTCACACATTACCTTCCCATACCACATTCTTCTTGATAAGTGTCAAGAAGAGGCAAAGGGTGATCACAAGGTGGGTACAACCAAGAATGGGATCGGCCCTACCTACATGGATAAGGTTTCACGGGTTGGTATCCGGATGTGCGACCTGCTCGAAAAGGACACCTTTAAAGAAAAGCTTGAACGTAACTTGGCTGAAAAGAACGAATTATTCACTAAGTTATACCATGTTGACCCAATTAACTTTGATGACATTTTCGAAAGTTACTACGAATACGGTCAAGAATTAAAGCAATACGTTACTGACACAGCTCAAATTGTCAATGATGCCCTTGATCAAGATAAGAAGGTTCTCTTTGAAGGAGCACAAGGGGTTATGCTTGATGTTGATCAAGGAACCTACCCATACGTTACTGCTTCTAACCCAATTGCGGGAGGAGTATGTACTGGTGTTGGTGTTGGCCCTAATAAGATTGAAACTGTTGTTGGGATTTGCAAGGCTTACTCTACACGAGTTGGTGCTGGTCCATTCCCAACCGAATTAACTGATGAGATTGGTGATCAAATTCGTGAAACAGGTCATGAATACGGAACGGTTACGGGTCGGCCACGGCGCGTTGGTTGGTTTGATAGTGTCGCAATGCGTCATGCACGGCGGGTTTCAGGAATTAGTTGCCTTAGCCTTAACTTGCTTGATGTTTTGACTGGTTTGAAGACCGTTAAGATTTGTACCTCATACAAACTTGATGGTAAGCAAATTGATTACTATCCAGCTAGTTTAAAGGAACTTGAACGTTGCGAACCAGTTTATGAAGAACTTCCAGGATGGGATGAAGATATTACTGGTGCGAAGAAGTTTGAAGATTTACCAATTAATGCGCAGAACTACTTGAAGCGGGTAAGTGAATTATCAGAATCACCACTTGCAACTGTTTCCGTTGGTGCTGATCGGATTCAAACAATCATCGTTAAAGACCCTTGGGAATTAGCACATAAATAAATAGATGAAAGCTTCTAATGTTTGAATAATCTTTAAGCATTGGAAGCTTTTTATTTCTCTTGGCTCCCCTATGGTATAATCAAGGCAAATACACGTTATAGGAGGCAAGATGATGACACAGCCAACACTAACAGTAGAAAATCATTATTTGAATTGGCCACTTAACCGTCCTTTAAATCAAGCTGACATAATGCATGAGTTGGGTGTGCATGCATCTGATGAAACGGGCCAAGATCTAACAAGTAAGGTCATGATGAACCTAACCCAAGTGGATGTTAACAAAGCGGGAGAATACCCTGTGATGTTAAGTGTAATGGATAATAACGGACAAAGTACTCAGGTAAGCATCACCCTAAATATTCAACCGATGCGGACACAGAATGCAACTCAGGAAACTGCAACGCCCCAAAAGTCAAGACGGGGATGGTTATGGGTTATTATCGTAATCGTAGTTATCTTATGTGCATGGTGGGCGATCAGCTCTCATAACCGGCAAGCAGCTAATCAAGCGGCAACTGATAGTCAGCAGAGCAGTCAAATAAGTAACAATTCAAGCAGTATCAGCGATTTAACAAAAGATAATCAACGGCTTGCTAACCAAGTGGCAGAACTTAAAGGAGCAACCCAACAATACCAGAAAGACCATGATCAACAAGCATTAGAAAGCCGACTTGATAAGATCCAAAGTCAAACCCAAGACTTGCAAAATCAAGTTCAAAGTAACAGCGTGAAGCAAGATATAAACCAAGTTAATGAAACGGTTAATGAAGTACGGGAAAACCCGGATAATGGGACAAAAATTGTCAACAATCTAAAGAATAAAGGCGACTTTCAAGAAATTTGGGGAAATATTAGCCAAGAAGTCCAGAAGTGGTTAGACGAGTTTGCTAATTAGTGAGTTTGACAGCGGCAAGATAGACCCTTAAAATGGTAATAATAATTAACGAGATTTCCCGTTAAGTTGTTAGGGATGATGGGAAAACTCAAGTAAATGCTGGATCCTTCCTTAGATTAGCGGAGGGTCTTATTCTTTTGAAAGATTTTAAATTAATTAAGGAAGTGACATGATGGCTCATGAGATCTTAGACGGCTCAAGTATGCAACGTGCATTGACCCGGATTACTTATGAGATTATCGAACAAAATAAGGGTGTCGATAACTTAGTATTTATTGGAATTAAGACGCGGGGGGTATATTTAGCAAAGCGCCTCGCCAAGCGACTAAATCAGTTGGAAAATGTAGAAATTCCCGTGGCAGCACTTGACGTCTCTCTTTACCGTGATGACCGTCATGTACCAGACTATACTCAAGAACCAACCGTAAAAACTGATCAATTGGATATTGATATTACTAACAAACATGTTATTTTGGTTGATGATGTGCTCTTCACTGGACGGACTGTTCGGGCGGCCTTAGATGCCTTAATGGATATGGGGCGGCCAAACCGAATTTCATTAGCGGTCCTTGTCGATCGGGGACACCGTGAATTACCAATTCGGCCAGATTTTGTCGGGAAGAATATTCCAACTGCAATGAATGAAACTGTTCATGTAGCAGTTGAAGAATATGATGGCCATGAAGATGTAACAATTGAGCATAATTAAAAGAAAGGGAGCCACGAAAAGCCCCCGTAAGTAGCAACAGGCCTCCATCGTTCGGTTTTACCAGACGATGGAGGCCATTAATGTACTGCACTGTTTATCTTATCTTCCGCCACCAATCCACCGTTGAATGCTCATTAAATACCCGGGTGCCAAATTTTTTCTGAAACCACCGGACTTGTTTGGGAGTAAATCCTCGAAATACTAATGGTAAGTTTTTCCAGTGAGAATAAAGGGCATAGAGAAGGAGGATATATTGTTCTTTACTAATATCATCTACTGGAATCTCACTAACCATGGTCATCGAAATCCCTGTCCCTAGTGCAGGAAATGTATCAAGACTAATCTTGTAAATTGGATGGTGACCGATATTGGTAGTAAATACTATTAATGCTTGTTTCTGTCGCGGACGATAAACTTTTTCGATCCGCTTATTGATCTTGTGAACTTGGCGCTTCGTTGGATTAAGAATTATATTTCGCATATAAAAGCCTCTAATCGAACATTTGTTTAGGAAATAGTATATCATACTTAGAAACACAACAAATCATGTAAGTTTTTTGCTGATATAATTTTATTTATCCTTTTCGTTGTAATTACACTATTTTTATTAATGCGGTATGATTAGATTAGTGAGTTTAGTATTAATCGTGCAGGACATCTAATGCCAAACTGGTTTGCAATTTTTGGAATGGTCTTTGGTTTCGTGATTTTACCGTTAATTTTATTCTGGTTAACGCGTCGTGAGTGAGCTGAAAATAATTGGAGGAATAGAAAAACGCCCAATGACTGCACAAATCATTGAACGTATTATTTTAGGGAATACTAGTAGCCGATATCGCACATTATCTGCTACTAGTAAATGTTAAGTCTAATTGAGGCGAATAACTAAAAAACAACTATTGGCACCACCCTAGAAGAAAGAACAATTTAACTTTGGGAGTTTATTAGGATTTTTGTCCTTATTAAAATGAGAAAAAGTTAAGGACACTTTAGAAGTCATTAAGTAATAAAATTGATCTCTTCACGAATTGCTTTTGATGTTAAAGCTTCAATTCGTTGATATTTTATCAAGTAATTTATCAATAGTTAATAGTTTTACGAGATTATGCACTCACTGTGTACAAGTGATACCAAGAATATACTTTGTTCTAATAAGAGTGTTATTTTACTATATTTTTACTAATTGCTTATATTAAGATAATATAGTTTGGAGTTTATATAGGAGAGAAAAAGATGGATATTCGTAAAATTAATACGTTAAATAGAATTAAGGAAGGATTTATTACTGTTTTAGATACTAAAAAGCTATCAGAATGTACTACTAATGATATTGTAAATAGCGCTGAAATTAGTAAAAAAAACTTTCTACAACTATTACCAAAATAAACAAGATCTTCTCCATGAAATTGAAAATGAGCTATTGGAAGGTCTAAAAGAAGCTCTCGTAATTGATCGAGAGGAGCTAAAAGATGTCAAGCATTTACCAGGTGCAGACGAAATTAAGGAATTAGCAGAAGTGGCATTTAATCATACGTTGGCTTTTTGTAATGAAAATAAGCATGCGTTGTCAAATTTGCTTTCCTCAAATGGAGATATGCAGTTTTATCAAATAATTGTTGAAGTAGCAAATAATGAATTTGATGCACGAGTTCCATATTTGTTTGGGGATATAAATATTAAAGAAGCTAATGTAAAATCGCCATTGCCATTCTCATTTATTAAAACCCTCTATATCAATACAATTGTTAATTTGTTGATGCTTTGGGGTGCCGCACCAGACTCTTTAAGCATTAATGAAATTAAGTCAATTGCAGGCTTGATTCAAACAAAATCACCGGTTGAATTGATTCAAATTTATAAATCATATTTAAACTAGAAAATGAGGAGCCGAAAATTTTTTCTCGGTCTCCTCATTTTTCTTTATCTGAAATTCTTTTTAAATTAATTGCCTTTCCAATACCGTGCCCGGATAAGTAATTCCCGTGAACGCTGGTCAGCTGGTCGATAACCCTTAGTAAATAGGTGTCGGAAGTACATCATATTATAGAAAAAGCCAAAGAAAACAGAAGGCCATGGGAATTGGAGCAGGGCATTAAGTCCAAAGAAAAGGGCTACCAAAGCATAATCGAGGGTTAATACAATCATTAAAATGAAATTATAGTAATCCGCGCGAAAAAGAGCTGGCAGTGGCCCGAACCAAAGAGTTGTCCAAGAAAAGCCGACTTTGGCGATTCGGATATCCCCCTGGTCATTAACGATTTTAGCGTAATTTGGTGGGAGGGGGAGATTGTTTAAGTTAAACGGATTTTGGTTATCATTATTGTTATTACCAAATGGGTTTTGCATATCTCGTCCACTTCTTTCTATAAATAATAATATTAACACATTGAGTGAGGGATAGGAAACGTCTCTATCAGGCTTTCAAGGAATGTTAACAATTATATGGTAAACTCAAAGTGATAACCATGAAAGGGGAAATCAAGGATGCTTTTTTTCCTAAACGATAATATTCAACGAAACAAATCAGGAATTGAGCATGCGCAAATTAAGCGTCTGCATCTGTTTGAAAAATATCATCAACCAGCTAAAATTGTTACTCGGCAATATTCGAATGAATTACACTTGGTAACAGCAGAAGCAGGGATTGATGATCGTAACTTTATTAACTTGTTTGATTATTTTCAAGAGGCTTGTGAGGTTCCTCAAAAGAATATTCGGATTAAAGATATTCCAGTTAATCCCCACTGGGAACGCAAGGCTGATGGGATTAATTATAATTATTATCAAAACGGCAAACGTGTACTCTATATTCGCCGGCGCAGTGATAGTGATCGGCGGGTAATTAATATTCAATATTTTGACCATTACGGGAAACTGCTTAAGGTTAGTTGGTTTGATAGCCGCGGTTTTATCTCAGTTGAACAACTTTATGACTGGGATGGAAAAATGGCAACGGAAAATTATTACCGTCCAGATGGAACCTTAGCAATCCAGTTAGCCCACCAGCAGGATAAGCGGGGAAATGAAATTAAAACTTATCATCTCTTTAATTATCATGGTCATGACTACCAGTTTAGTGGATTCGACCAGTTAACCCGGTTCTTCCTTGATGAGCTGGTTGCTGATAAACAAATCTGTGGTGAAGGTCCGATTGGCTTTATCGTTGACCGGGTTTATGAACTAGGCTGGGCAGTTCTGCACATGAAGCACCGGGTTTTTCGGGTTCTCCAATTGCATAATGACCATGTCAATAATCCTGATGATATGCTCCATTCTCCCCTTAATTATAACTATGATTGGGGACTTAAGCACCTCCAAGATTGGGATGGGGTCATTGCCTTAACTCCGCAACAACAAAAAGATCTTCAGGACCGGTTTGGCAAGCTTGGTGTAAAGATCTACCGGATTCCTGGTCCGATTGTTCCGGCGGCAGTTATTGATAAGCGCCATGTTCCATTTAAAAAACGAACGAAGAAACAAGTTGTCATGGTCGCCCGCTTGTCTCCTGAAAAACAGCAAGATCACCTATTAAAAGCATGGCCACAAGTACTAGCAGCAGTTCCAGACGCCAAACTTGATTTTTGGGGGTATGCCAATGATGACTTTGACAAGACACTCAATAAAATTGTAAAAGAGGAAGGGATTAATAGTTCTGTGACCTTCCATGGGTATACGGATGACGTCAATTCGGTTTACGAAGATGCGCAATTACTTATTTTGCCAAGTCGAGCTGAAGGGTTACCACTATCTCTAGTTGAGGCCCAATCCCATGGTTTGCCGATTATTGCTAATGACATAAAATATGGTCCTTCCGATGTCGTTATTGACCGACAGGATGGATTGTTGACTAAGAACGGTGATATTGATGGACTAGCTCAAGCGATCATTCGCTTATTGCAAGATCAAGATCAATTAGCGAAGATGAGCAAAAATGCTTATGCTGATAGTGAGCGTTATTCTGAACCAAACGTGATGAAGTTATGGAATGAATTAGTTGCTGACATGAAGGAAAAGGGGGAAGAGTAAAGTGTACTTTTTTGTAAACCAATACTTGTTAAGTAGCAATTCCAGTGTTGAACACGCTGAATTAAAACGACTAGCCCTATTTGAAAAGCATGGTGGGAAAGCTAAATTGGTGACCCGTGACTTTGACCTCGTTCTTCATGATACAATCAAAAAATTTGGCTTAACTAACGACCAGATTGTTAATATGTATGATTTTTTTGCAAATACGACTGATTACCAAGGCGAAAAGCTCCATACTGAGGATTTGCCTTTACCAATTGACTATCAAGTAGGGACTGGAAATAACTATCGCGAAGTAAAAGACGGTGACCGACTCGTTTGCGAAGTTCACTTTGCGGCTGGAACGATTGGGCAAGTTAACCATGTTGATTACTTTGACATTGCTGGTAACATGACTCTTCGCCAACAATATGATATTCGTGGCTTTAAGGCAGCTGACGAATTCTTTGGTGAAGATGGACAAGAATATTACGCGCGTTATTATCGCCCAGATGGAGAAACGTATCTTGAACGGTATTTTGTAAAATCGGTTGAAAATACCCCCATTAATTCGCTGAATGTCTTACGTAATTATCAGGGGCAAGATCGCTTTTTTGATTCTTTAGAAGACCTTTTTATCTTCTTTTTGGATGAATTGAATAAGGCAAATGGTGAGGATAATGTGTTTATTGCTGACCGACCAGCTGTTGCGATTAAACCGGTTCAATCAATGATGACAAAAGCAAAGAAATTTTTGTGGCTTCCGATGAACCAGGTTAACGACGGTCAGAACTTAATAAATGGTCCCTTAAATCCGATGTTGCAAGGTCCTGTTACTACGGATGCGGACAAGTGGGATGGTGTAATCGTCATGACTGCTAAACAAGCGGAGATTCTCCAGCAACAAATTCACAATACTGTGCCAATCTATGTAATTAATGGGAGCCCTGTTCTTGCTAACTATGCACGGATTAATGAAGCTGATCGGACACCGGGTCAATTGATTTACGTTGGAAGATTGGCAGAAGATAAGCAAACTAGTCAACTAATCAATATGTTTGCGCAGATTCATCAGCAAGTACCTGAAAGTAAGCTAACTTTCTATGGGTATGGCACTGGTGAAGATATGGATAACTATAAAAAGCAGGTTAAAAGCCTTGGATTAGACGAGGCAATTGAGTTTGCCGGTTACCAAATATCATTAGATGAGGCATATGATCAAGCTCAATTATTTGTTGATGCAAGTCGAATCGATGCACAGCCATTAGCGATGGGCGAGGCCTTAAACCATGGGGTACCAGTGGTTTCTTATGATTACCTTTATGGACCACGTGAAATGGTAACTTCAGGTAAAAATGGCGAGATCATTCCTTTAAATAACCAACCTCAGTTTATTCAAACCGTTGTCAAATTATTACAAGACCGAGATGAATTGCAAAGATTAAGCACTGGTGCCTATGACAACCTAGGTCAATTGGCAGAAGAAAAAACTTGGAAGCAATGGCAACAACTATCAGCTATTTAGTCAAAATTGGTTATAATATATTCAGAAGACGAAAAGCAGAAAATAATCAAATGTTTTTGAAGCCTTTGGTCGTTATCCTTTGATAATCTAAAGACGGAAAATGAGGGCGGAATGATGGATAATTATCAAGCAATGAATTTTTACTATGGACTTCTTAATTTGCGTGCCGGTTTTTTTAAGGCTGACTTATGCGAAATACTAATGGCGATCGCACAGAGCGTACCTGATAAAAATCAACAATCAGCAACGGCATACCATACTGTAGAAGAGAATTTAAGCCAAGACCATGAGCAATTAAATCGTGATCAAGTTGCATTTGGGTCATTTTATGAAGATGGTCATATTTTACATAATGTCAAAATTAATACCCAATCAGACTTTTTCCTCGATCCGACCCGGGAAGATACTGTCAAGTGGCATGTTGGTTTTACGGTTGCTAAAGATGTCCGTCCGGCCGATCAATTTACTGTTCAACTATCGCCAAATTTGATGGTTGCGCCTAATGGTCATCCTGAAAAGCCAATTCCTGATTTTAGTGATCAAAATGGGACTGTTATTGCAATGGGAGCTTATGACCAGGATAAGCACGAACTTGTCTATACTTTTACCAATTACGTAACCGAGCATCGCCAAATAATTGGTGAATTAGAGGGAAAACTAGCAATTGATCCTCTAACGACTCCAGAGAACGAATTTGGCTTGGAATGTTTTATAAGTATTGATGATTACCGAAAAGACTTTACGATTGATATCGACTATCCAGATCTTGCTAACGACATGTTTCTCGGGATTTCTAGCCGGATGATGCATTTTGATAAGGATCAGCAGCTCTTTGAGGACATTATCTATGTTAATCCAGCACAAAAAGACCTTAATCATGCCTATATTGTCTTTAATACGAGTGATCTAGTGGAAGAATTATCTAATGCCATCGTCAAACCGTCAACAATGCGGATTGAGATTTATCGTAATTCGCGGGGATTAAAATTACCTCAATCATATGGGGTAAACCTTCAGCGACTACGGGATATTACTAATCGATTCCCGGTAGTGGAAGGTGATCACCTTGTCGAGACACCTTATACAATGTCCTTTGCTGATAACAAGATACGCTTGAATTTTGGCGCCGATCACACTAATGACTCCTATATTATTAGGGTAATTGGCCAATATAATGGTGAACTTGATGGAACAGTACGATTGCGGGCTCGTTTATTTGGGATGGACCAGCAAAATGTTTATATGAGTAATTCTACTACTGCGACAGCTACTGGAACTTCAATGATCGCAAGTGGTCATGCTATTTCTAAGGAGAAATTAGCGGAGGAGACAGTGGACACAACAGAAGACTTGAAGCAAGACGAACATTTTGTCAATGTGGAAGAACCTTTTGAATCTACAGCAGTTGAAGGAGCAAAAGAAGAAGTTGATATTCCATTTGCTTCTGATAGTCAGGAACAGGTATCTAGTTCTCAATTGGAAGAAGAGGAAACACCGGTCGAAGAAAATCTGGAGGATATCCCGTTTAATGATGCTGAGGAAGAAAAGCAAGTTGAATATCAAGAAGATTTCGCGCAAAGTCCAATTTTAGACGATGAACCAGCTGATGAAGAAGAGTCAGTAGCTACTACTGAACAAGAAGAAAATCAGGCGGAAGCTCCTGCAGTCAATGCAGCAGTCGGCGGGGATGAATTATCAATCTCCTTTGACGTCACCCCTCAAGCGGCACCAGCAGAGGCTAACGAAGATCTTATAGAAGAAACTGAATCTTCAGATGAGAAAGAGGAGCTTACTACCTCTGAAGAATCCGCAGCGTCTGACTATGCTGTTGAAATTAAAGTTAGTGAAGAGGAGATAAGCTCAGCACCCCTACCAATGCCGGGACGACGACCACCACGCCGGCACAGTCGTTTTCAAAATACAACCCGGTCGAATCATTCGTTGCGTCATTTGCGGCGATTCTAATAGCAAAATAAAGTGTCAGGAGGGATTATCCTGGCATTTTATTTTCTACTAAAATGTAATCGTTTACATAAAATGCTTGCAATTAAAAATGTAGGTGTTAATATTTAATTGAAGTTAAGTAAACGTTTACATTAATGGCTAAAAGGAAAAGCGTAGTAGCTTTATGGAGAGAGGTTTTATTTTATGGAAAATAATCATTGGTGGAATAAATCGGTTGTTTATCAAATTTATCCCAAAAGTTTTCAAGATACCAATCATGATGGTGTCGGTGATCTTCGTGGAATAATTGATCGTCTTGATTACATTAAAAAATTAGGTGTTGATGTTATTTGGCTAAACCCTATTTATGAATCGCCACAAGTTGATAATGGTTATGATATTAGTAACTATGAAGCAATTAACCCAACTCTTGGTAACATGGATGATTTTCAAGAATTGATTGATGGCATCCATGAACGTGGAATGAAATTGGTCATGGATTTAGTCGTTAACCATACTTCTGATCAACATGACTGGTTTAAGGAATCACGAAAGAGCAAAGACAATCCATATCGTGATTATTATATTTGGCGTGATGGTAAGGATGGTGAAGAGCCAAATAATTGGGGTTCCTACTTCTCTGGCGCTGCTTGGAAATATGATGATGAATCCGGCCAATATTACCTTCATCTTTTTGCGCCAGAGCAACCAGATCTAAATTGGGAAAATCCGAAAGTTCGGCACTCTGTTTATGACATGATGAACTGGTGGGCTGCCAAGGGTGTCGATGGTTTTCGGATGGATGTTATTAACCTAATTTCTAAGCCGGATGGATTGCCAGATGCTAACAAGAACGAAGATGAGAAATACGCTAATGTTGAACCGTTAGTATCAAATGGTCACTGTATTCATGAGTTTTTACAAGAAATGAATAAGAATGTTATGAGTAAGCATAAGATGGTGACGGTTGGTGAAACGCCAGGTGCTACACCAGAAGATGCCGAAAAGTATGCCAGCCTTGACAATAAAGAGCTAAATATGATTTTCCAGTTTGAACATATGGGACTTGATAGTAATCCTAACCCAGCACTTGGTAAGTGGGATGACCGTAAGACTAGTCTTAAGGATCTACGGGCAAACTTAACAAAGTGGCAAGAAAAATTGTATGGTAAGGCATGGAATTCACTTTATTGGAACAACCATGATCAGCCACGGGTTGTATCACGATTTGGTAATGATCAGACGGAAGATTATCGAGTTAAATCTGCCAAAATGTTAGCGACTATGACCCATATGATGCAAGGAACGCCATATATCTATGAAGGGGAAGAAATTGGTATGACTAACGCCTATTTCCCAAAGCTTGAAGATTACGTCGACCTTGAATCGATTAATGCCTATCACCAACTTGTTGATGACCAGCATTTACTTGATGGCAAGACGATGATGAAGTATATTGCGATCCATTCACGTGATAATGCGCGGACACCAATGCAATGGGATGATAGCGAATATGCAGGATTTTCCGACCATACCCCATGGGAAAAGGTTAACCCGAATTACAAGCAGATTAATGTCAAAAATGCATTAGCTGATAAGAATTCGATTTTCTATTACTATCAAAAATTGATTGAACTACGACACACGATGCCAGTAATTACTAATGGAAGATATGCATTAGTTCCTGGTAATGAAGAAGATGAACAGATCTTTGCATACACTCGGCAAGATGATGACACTACTTTGTTGGTAATCTTGAATTATACTGATGAGACTGTTAACCGTCATTATAATGTGCCAGCTAATGCGAAGTTACTAATTAGCAACTATGAGGATGATCAAAATGATACTATCCGACCATACGAAGCTAAGGTTTATCAATACTAGAGTGGGGATGAATAATCATGGATAAATCACTTTCGAATTCGAAACAAAAAGTTGAAACGAAACAGGTTGATCTGGATACAGGGATGCCAGATTTGCCAAAGAAAGAGCTATTTGCGATTACATTTGCTTTTCTGGGAATAAACATGGCTTTCTCACTGCAGAGTTCCCAGATGAGTCGGATCTGTCAAACAATTGGGGCAAATCCTAACAATCTAGGTTTCTTCTTCATTTTTCCACCATTGATGGGGATGATTGTACAACCGATTATGGGAAAGATGTCAGATCGGACATGGAATCGCTTTGGTCGTCGGTTGCCCTACCTATTATTTGGGACACCAATTGCGGCATTGGTTTTGATCATGTTACCGTTCTCCGGTTCCCTCGGCTTCGGCTATGGTTCAATGGCCGCGATGATTTATGCTGCGACGGCGGTATGTTTGATGGACTTATTTAGTAATATTTGTATGCAGCCATCACGGATGATCGTTGGTGACATGGTTAATAACAAGCAGAAGAACTTTGCTTGGTCATGGCAACAAGTCTTTTCCAATGGCGGGGGAATTTTAGCAACGATCTTACCATTTATCTTTACGATGTTTGGGATGTCCAATACTGCTAAACGAGGGGTAGTACCAAATACCGTTATCTGGTCATACCTTTGTGCAGCGGCGGTTCTCCTATTCACTGGATTATGGACGGTCTTTAATGTTAAGGAATATGATCCGGAAACATATGCAAAATACCACCACATTGATCCTGAAGAACAAAATAAGTCAGTCAGTCTTTGGAAATTGATCAAGACGGCACCGCGCGCTTTCTGGGAAATTAACCTGGTTCAATTATTTAGTTGGTTTGCGATTATGTATGTTTGGACATATACAACTGGAACCTGTGCTCGTAATATTTGGCATACGTCTGATGTAACTTCTGCTGGTTATCAAGCTGCCGGTAACTGGTACGGGATTTTAACTGCTGTTTATAGTATTGCTGGTATTGTTTGGGGATTAATTTATGCCCATGCCAAGGCTGGCTCACGGAAGAAGTGGTACACATTTGGAATGATCGTCGGTGGTTTAGGGTTAATCTGGATGACCTTTGTAACAACTAAGACTACTTCAATCATTGCAATGATCATGTTTGGAATTGGTAACTTCAGTATCAACACGATTCCATTTACCCTCCTTACTTCATCTTTGAATGGTAAAAATGAAGGTGCCTACCTCGGACTCTTCAACGTTGGAATCTGTGTTCCACAAATTGTTGCATCGTTATGTAGTTTCTTCCTCTTCCCCCTTGTTGGTCATAATCAACCAATGATGCTTTTGCTTGGTGGAATCTCTCTTCTTATCGGGGCATTTGCAGTGCAAGCAATCCATGAGGGGGTAACTGTTAAAGAAGCATAGAATTAATTAAATCTCTCTTTAAATATAGAATAGTTGAAAAGCGGGACTGGAAATCTATCCGGTCTCGCTTTTAATGATTATTTGATTGTTAAAAAGAAGGTAGTTATTATTTATGCTATTCTCCATCCCGCCCAATATACTATATTAACGGGGCTCCAATGTATCAATTCCTTTGGATCACAAAAACGGGCTGTGTCAATAAGTCGGTTACTTCAAGAGGCGAATAACGCAGTACAAAATAATGACCTCCATTGCCCGGTAAAATAAATCGAACACTGAAGGTCTATTATTGCTTATGGAGGCTTAACTGAAGTCGCGGATTACTTTGTTTGAGCTCCCATCAAAAAGTGGATATTAGATTAGAAATGTTAGAATAGATATTTTGTTGGCCATAATTAAGCTTGGTAAGTTTCCTTGATAAAGAGAACTGAAATTGCACCTAAGAGGGCAGAAATACCAGTAACAAGCATCATGTTGACTTGGGAACTGCCGAGTAATGGGAAAAGACCAAAACTTAGTAGTGAGGCAACCATTTGTGGTACACAGATTGAACCATTAAATAGGCCAAGGTAAGTACCCATGTGTTTACCAGATAAGGCATTTGTAACCATTGTTAATGGGTAGGTGTTCATTGAAGCCCAAGCAATTCCGATCAAAACGAAGGAGAAGATAAGGGCGTTTTGTGAATGGATAAAGAAGATTGATGTGTATCCAATAGCCCCGAGCAAAAGGCTGAAAGCATAGCCAGCTTTGTGGTGGTTATTAGGAACTTTAGCCAGAACATATGACCATACAACGGCCGCAATTGATTGAACCGCAGTCATAACACCGTACCAGTTACCAGCAGCTTGGTAGGCAGCTGAAGAAGCATCAGTTGTTAACCAAACATTCTTAGCGATAGCCCCAACTGCATAAGTTGAAAGGTATTGGAAAGAGAACCAGCAGAAGAATTGAACTAATGCGACATTCCAAAATACCCGTGGAGCGTGCTTTAAGAGGGTAAACCAGTTTCCGCCTTTTTTATTATCTTCCTCTGAAATGCCATGGTAACGAGCATATGTTGCGGGATCATATTCGTGAACCCGGAAGATAGTAAAGAGACAGGTGATAACTAGAATAACAGCGCCAACGTAGAACGAAATTACAACTGATTGAGGAACAACACCCTTTTTAGCAGTGTTTGATACACCCCACCATGTTAAAAGGAATGGGAAAATAGCTGCTAAAACGGCACCAGTATTACAGATTAAACTTTGAATCCCATATGCATAACTCTTTTGGTCATCGTTAACCATGTCACCAACCATCATCTTAAATGGCTGCATCGCCATATTTGATGAAAGATCAAGGAAGGCAACCGTAATGGCACCAAACCAGAGGGCTGCTAATGAACCGTATCCAAAGCCGAAACTTCCTGAATTAGGCAGTAAAATCATAACGATAACGGCAATGACCATCCCGATTAACAGGTAGGGAAGACGTCGACCACCAAGCTTGGGCGCCCATGTTCGGTCAGAATAATAACCGATGATTGGTTGCACGATTAATCCTGCAAGCGGTGGCAGTAAGAAGAACCATCCTAAATTATTAGGATTAGCACCAATTGTTTGGAAAATCCGGCTCATTTGCGAACCTTGTAACGTAAAGGCGATTTGAACACCAAGGAAACCAAAATTAATCATCCAGATGGTACTCTTTGGTAAGATTGGTAATCCACTCGTCGAAGTTTCTTGGTTAAGTACAACAGACTCATCTTGACTCATGAACAACAACTCCTAACGAAAAATGTATAAAATAATTGCAATTTGAGCTTGTGTAAGCTCTTACACGATTAATATAACAAACTTATTATTTTTGTGCAACCGCTTGCAAAAAAATAATAATAAAAAGTCGCGATCTGATTTAATAAAAGATAGCGACTTTTTAACGTTCAAATGATTTTTTACTGAGGAGCCTTACGCTATTTCGTGGTGTGATATGAACTGGGATAAATTGGGAGTCGTCATCGTTCAAGAGGCTCCTAACTGCGATTAGCCCCATTTGATAAAAGTCCTGAGTTACGCTTGTAATGGTTGGGATGGTGATATCACAGAGAAAGGTTCCGTCGATACTAATAAACGATAGATCTTTCGGAATATTGAGTCCTAGTAAATGAGCCTCTCTAATCATCCCCACAGCCACCATATCGCTAGCGGTGATGATCGCATCAAGATCCTTATTCATTAGTGTTTTGAGCATATTTTGTTGAGGGCCAAAACTGTAATCGCCATATTCAACCCAGTCCATCCGCGGTATCAATCCGTGTTCAGTCATTGCCCGTTGGTAGCCGTGGAGTCGCTGCTTTCCGGTTGAGGAACGATCAATACCCGCTAACCCAATTCGGGAATGACCACGCTCAATTAAATAATTAGTGGCTAAATAACCAATTTTCTCGTTATTTGAACTTGTAAATTTAAATCCAGTATACCGGGGATCAGCTTCGTCATAGACCGATACTAATCGGCAAGGGGTACTGCTTTCGCGTAAGGTACGAGCAGCTTGTTCATCGAGGGAAGTTGCGACTAGCAGAATGCCGGCAACATGTCGTTCGAGGGCAACGCTAATTGCTTGATTAAGCAATCGAGCGTCGTGATTCCCAGCATAAAGAATGAACATCTGGTACCCCGCTTTGTCCGTCTCTGCTTGGATAGCGGCGATAATATCATTTGAAAAATTTGTTTGAGTATTATTTAAGATAACGGCAATTAACATACTGCTGTTAGCAGCTAGTTCAGCCGCTGCAAGGTTTTTCTTGTATCCTAAGTCTTTAGCGATTGCTTCAATCTTAGCCGCTGTTTCGGGACGGTAGGATTTCGCCTTTTTGGATAAAACACGAGAAACGGTGGCCGTTGAAACATGGGCCCGTTGAGCAATATCTTTAATTGTTGGCTTCATAATCGGGCTTCCTTTATTATTTTCCTTATTAAATCTATTATAAGAAAATAATAGCTCTTTGTAAACGTTTTCAAATGGGGCTTAATTATTATTTAAAACAAAAATAAGCCGAAAGAAAATTCCTTTCAGCCTACCTAGTTACTATTTATTTCCGTTTCGTAAGGATAATTTTACAACTGCTTCACAGCGAGCCGTTTGGGGCATCATGTCAATTGGTTGAATGTAGTCAACGTGATAGACACTAGTTAACCGCCGTAAGTTACGGGCGAGAGAAGCCATGCCACATGAGACGTAGGCAAACTTTCGCGGCTTAACTTTTAAGATTTGCTTGATTAATTGGTCATCTAACCCGGTTCGTGGAGGATCAACAACAAGGGCATCAAAGTTGAGTCCTTCTTTTTGCCAGCGGGGAAGAACTTCTTCTGCTTTGCCGACTTCATATTTAGCGTTAGTAATATTATTTAGCTTGGCATTTTCGTTAGCATCGGCAACTGCCTCGGGGATGATTTCCATTCCGCGAACAGCTTTCACCCGCGATGCAAGGGAAAGACCGATTGTCCCGATTCCAGCATATGCATCGATTAAGGTATCATCCTTGTCCAATTCAAGGGCTTTAGAAGCTTCTTCGTACAATACCTCTGTTTGTTCAGGATTTAGTTGTAAGAATGAACGGGCTGAGAGTTTAAAATCAAGTCCCATCAAGCTTTCCAGAATTGAATCTTTTCCAGCGAGATGGATCATTTTATCACCCCAAACTAAGGGTGTATCATCTGGGTTAACGTTTTGCATAACTGAAACAACTGCCGGTAGTTCTTTTTCGATGCGTTCAAGCAGTTCGCGTTTGTGAGGAAGTTTAGCAGAATTAGTAATGAAGGTTAATTGGACTTCCCCGGTTGACCATGATTCCCGAACTGCTAAGGTCTTAATGATGCCGCTATTGTGCTTTTCGTCATAAACTGGAATCTGCAAGTCTTCGATCATCTTCGTAACGGCTCGGACCGTCTCCATTATCCGGGGCATTTGAACAGCACAAGTCTCCATATCAACAAGGGTATGACTGTTTGGTTGGTAAAGACCGGCCGCTACTTTGCCATTAACCATCCGAACCTGGAATTGGGCCTTGTTACGGTAACCGTATTCTTCAGGGGCTGCAATAGTTGGGCGAACATCGTAATTACGGTAGCCGTATGGTTGAAATTTTTCGAGACTATCGATGATTACTTGCCGTTTAAACTTTAATTGTTGTTGGTAAGCGAGGTTTTCAAGTTCGAAACCACCAGCGATATCAGCATACTCATCCCGTGGCGTTACCCGATCCCGACTCTTTTTCCGGATCCGGTGAATTTTCGCTTCAAGATAGCGTGGGAGAACGCGTGTAACTTCAGCGACTACGACTTCATTTGGCAGAGCACCAGGGACAAAACATACCTTGTGCTTATAGTAGCCGATCCCGTGTCCGTTAACGCCTAGGCGACGAATTGTGAGGGGGAAGCGTTTCCCAACCCATACATCAACATCTTGTTCATGTTGTTTAGTTTGTGTCATATTATTTCTCCGTTCTATTAATTCAATGTGTTTAATATTTTAGCACATCTCCAAAAACTACTGGATAAATATGTCGGGGATGAAGAATCGCGTAATTAATTCTCAGAATGATAACTTAGCCCAACTTATAATCAATTATTATGGAAATAGTCAATTAAATGTGCATATTACTAATAATATGTTTTTTGAACGAGTAAAATATAGTAGAATAACAATGTGAAATGTTGCATAAATAACTTAAAGGAAGTGACACGTTTGAAAATTGCTGCAATTGCCGGGTCAAATGCTAATCATTCATACAACCGGATGCTATTAGAATTTATTGCCCGTCATTTTAGTGATGATAATATTGATGTGATTGATATTCGTCAAGTGCCAATGTTTAATGAAAATTATAAAGGAAAGATTCCTGAGGTTGTTGCTGATATTGATCGTCGTGTTTCAAGCGCCGACGCTGTTATTATTGCCAGCCCAGAATACAACCACTCTGTTACCTCTGCTTTAAAGAGTGTAATTGAATGGCTTTCCTATGAAGTTCACCCATTAGAAAATAAGCCAGTCATGATCATTGGTGCTTCTACCCATGACCAAGGATCATCCCG
>BLMQ01000099.1:0-1810 GCA_011958095.1 Lactobacillaceae bacterium
GGGCGAATGCGATAATTGAAGAACGGATGGTTAATGATACGTTATTACCATCATATGAAGGGACGGAGATTTTAGTTGGAGCTAACGCGCACGTTACGTACCGGCAGGCAAATCGCTCAACTAGTAAAAATATCTATCGGGCAATCCATGCATACCAAGCCCATGGTTCAACGCTGCAGTTTGAAGTAGCGAGTCAAGTTCAAACTAAAGCAACTGTTGATCTTTATAGTTTTCTGGATGGCCAAAATACTCAGTGGACCCCCACAATTGCTTTAAGCGGAACGCAGCAGTTAACCGCAATGGTTGATGGTTTTGGTAAGGAAACTTCTGCCACTCTTACCCAATATTGGGATTCAGAAATGGTCACTGGAGCACCTTTTAAAGTAAAAGCCGGCGAACCACTGCCAATTAGCGAAGATATCCATCCATTAAAAGAATTAGCTAGTAATGAGCGTTGGCTAAAACAAATAATGACTGCTGAATAGGGCTAAAGTTAATTACAGCAATGTTACAATAAAACATTAATAACGAAAAATAAGTCGTTGAAATTCTTCTTTATAAGAAAAATTCAGCGACTTATTTATTATTATGTTACAAATTTTGGCTAATTCTGGGGAAAAGTTAGTTAGACCTAAGTTACTATCAGGACGTGGCCGAGGTTGATTTGCTTGACAGACTATTAAAATTTTTATTACAAAGTATTACGAAAATCAACTGAATTGATATTTTGGAGTAATCCGCATGTAATTTTGGGGGAGTATAGTAATAGGTGTTGAGAGATATGAGAACTCAACAACTTAAACTAAATTAAACTAATAAATAACTAATTAATAAAAAAGTATTTTATGAAAAGGATGGGATTTTTCTTTATGAAGTTAACTAAAAACATCGCGAAAATCACTGCTGCCGTTGCAGGTGCTGTTGCCTTGGGAACATTCGCTACTGCAACTACTGCTAATGCTGATTCTGTTTACACGGTGCAAAGTGGTGATACCTTATCAAGTATTTCCTATAAGTTAGGCCATGACTTAACTTATGTTGACTCTTTAGCTTCAACTAATCAAATTGCCAATAAGAACTTAATTTATGTTGGTCAAAAGTTAGTAATTAAAGATGACGGTGAAGTAACCCAAGCAACTGCTCAACAAGCTGCTACTTTACCTGAAGCATCTCAAACTCCAGCATCAGCTAGTGTTGAAAGTCAACAACCTAGCCAAGCTCCGGTGGTTGCTAGTCAGGCTCCTGTAGCAACAAGCCAAGTACAATCATCAGCTGCACCGGTTTCTGCTCCTGCTCAATCACAGGCTCCAGTACAATCTCAAGCACCGGTTCAACAACAAGCACCAGTTCAATCAGTAGCTCCACAGCAATCAACTGTTTCAGCTGCTGCTCAACAAAGCTATAGTGCACCAGTACAAGCCCAAGCTGCTAGTTCAAACTACAGCTCAAATGTTAGTGGTAATGATGCTGCTGCTAAGGCTTGGATCGCAGCTCGCGAATCAGGCGGTAGCTACAGTGCACGGAATGGTCAATATATTGGTAAGTACCAATTGTCAGCATCATACTTAAATGGTGACTACTCAGAAGCTAACCAAGAACGAGTAGCTGATCAATACGTAGCTAGCCGTTACGGTTCATGGAGTGCTGCTCAATCATTCTGGCAATCACACGGTTGGTACTAAAACAAGATTTAATAAAATAGATAATCAACAAATTTCAAACATACGATAAAAGAGGTTGGAAAATTTTAGTTTTTCCAACCTCTTTTCGTTTAACTATTATAAAATTTAGCTCGTTTTTCTTATACTTC
>BLMQ01000100.1:0-1166 GCA_011958095.1 Lactobacillaceae bacterium
AGAAGATCCGGGGTAGCTAGAGCTAGACGTACTGTTATTGACTGCTTACAGTAAAGAAGGTAACCTCCATGGATAATGATACAAGAACTCTTCTCAATTTAACAGACCCTCATTTAAATTTTCCTCATCATTGGCTTAAATATAAATCAATTAAAAACGTTCGGGTGGCACAAATATCCTGTACCCTTTCTTATATCCCGCGTGCTTGTCCAAATTGTGGCGTTATTAATCGTGGACAAATCTTAAAATATGGTTTTTATCAAGCTAAACACAAATATGGACAATTTAGGGCTCAACCATTAATGTTGCTTGTTAATACCCAACGTTTTCAATGTCCTGACTGCCATACAACATTTAATGCGACTAGTTATCTTTTTGAAAAGCAACGAACAATTAGTCGTGATTTAAGGCGTGAAATTATTCTTCGGTTAACGCGAATTCAAACAATTAAAGATATTGCTCATGATTTGTTTATCAGTGAAGCTTCGGTCCAGCGGGTCCTTTTGGACCTCGCTGATCAATACAAGCCGAATTTAAACTATCTACCGGAAACACTATGTATTGATGAATTTAAATCAATGCGGAGCGCTAAAGGTAAGATGAGTTTCATCGCCGTTGCTTATTTGAGCTCCTTGAAGATCGGCGATTACGTAGTTTATTTAAGCATTATCAACAGTTTACACGTGCTGCCCGTTGCCGGGTAAAATATCTGGTAATGGATATGAACGCTGCTTATGATCAACTAGTTAAAACCGTTTTTCCTTGTGCTCAAATTATCTATGATCGCTTTCATATTGCCAAACACCTTAATGATACGATGAATCATGTGCGAATTCATGTCTTCAATCGTTTGCGAAAAGGTGATTCTGCGGAGCAGAAACAAGCTAGGCGCCTTAAACGTTATTGGCGGCTATTTCTTCAAGATCGGGAAAATTTAAGTACAAAAGTTTATTACGAAGGACGTTATTTTAATCGCGTTGTTAATTCCATTATGATCTTAGACTTAATGTTAGCGTATGACCAAGAGTTAAGAGCCACCTATAATTTTATTCAATCCTTGAAGCGTGCTTACAATCAACGTGATTTTACAACTTTCTTTCAATTACTTAAACTCCGGCCAGACAGTGTCAGCCATTATACAATCCACCGTTGTCAAGTTTTAGCGC
>BLMQ01000101.1:0-2843 GCA_011958095.1 Lactobacillaceae bacterium
ACCAGCGCATGACGGTACCAAAAACCGTTGCCTTACCGCTTGGCTATAGCCCAATAATAAAGATGGAGGAGGGTGGATTCGAACCGCCGAACCCGAAGGAACGGTTTTACAGACCGTCGCGTTTAACCAGACTTCGCTACTCCTCCAAGAAGTTGCTTGATTAAATATTTCGTATCAATCAACGTTTATTATAATACCTAATTTCCAACCTCATTGCAAGTGTTTTTTCTTATTTTTTTGAAAAAACTAGATTTTTTTAGTATAAAGGCGGTCAATCCATTGATCTAATAGGCTTTTTCCTTCCCATTCTCCACTATTTTTGCGTCTTACGCCAACTGCTTGATTGCGGTATTCAATATTTCCAACGGTAATTAATGGCTGAGCATAATGAAGGTGCCCATAGAAAACTGCTTTTACTTCCGAGAATCTAGCCAGTAACGCTCCTAAGTGTCTACTGCCCAACATTGCTGTCGTCATCTCCCACATCCGCTGCCGGCGTGCTGACTTGATAATTGGATGCGGGAGAGCTTCTCTAATCGGTGCGAAGTGGGTCATAAAGATAACCTGTTTTTGTTGATTGCGAGCCTGTTGTAGGGCTTCTTCAACTTGGTCTAAAACAATCGCCATTCGTTCTGGATCATTCATTGGCTGCATAATTGGACGATCCACCCAATATGCCCGCTTCCATTTTGCGACCTCTTTTACATTACTTTCATACGTTGAAAACGAATAATCATACCAACCATTGTTACCGATAATCCGCCAGTTTGTTTGGGGAATATCGATAAATCGGTTATGAAAATATAGATCATCATCTAAATTTTCTAATTGCTCATAAGTGACTCCTTTTAACATATCATGGTTACCGGCAAGATAATGGACCTTTGTAGTAGGTAATTGCGATTGTAGTTCTGCAAAATATACGCTAGTTTGCTCAAAATCATTAAAGGCATCCCCCACAAAAAAGTAATGGTCAATTTCTTGATGGGTTAAATAATGCGCCTGTTGAGTAATAATTTCTGCAACATCAGCATGATTTAAATCTAAATGAAGGTCACTGCTTACTGCGATTTTCATAACTCACCTCAAAAAAAAGAGACCAAGAATTATTCTTGATCTCTTAATATAATTTTTAGTCTACACCATCCATTAAGCCATGAATCTTCTTAACGAATAAGCAAAGAATCAATCCGAAGACGATACTTACTGCCCCGATAATTAAGAAGTATGGAACTTCTGTAGCTGATGAGTAGTACTTAACAACTTGAGCGTTAACTGCTTGTCCAGCAGCATCAGCCAAGAACCACATACTCATCATTTGAGACTTAAATGCTTTTGGTGCAAGTTTAGTAGTTACTGAAAGACCAATTGGTGAAATCAACATTTCGGCGATTTCAACGATGAACCATGAACCAACTAACCAGAATGGGCTAACCCGTCCAGCGGTTGTACCGTGAATCATTGCTGGAAGTGCCATCCAAACATATGAAAGACCTGCAATTACTAACCCAGCAGCAAACTTACCAGGAGCACTTGGTTGTTTTTTCCAGTGATCCCAAAGTGCAACGAAGAATGGTGTTAGGATCATAATGAATAATGGGTTCAATGTCTGGAAGTTAGCAGCAGCAAAGTGCCAGCCACCAATGTGTAAAATAGTCCGTTGTTCAGCAAAGAGGGCTAAGACAACTGAACCTGATTCTTCAATTGCCCAGAAGATAGCAGCAGCAATGAAAAGTGGAATGTAAGCAACAACCCGTGACTTTTCATCTTTTGTAACCTTCTTGGAATTCAACATCATTACAAAGTAGTAGATTGGTAAAGCAATAGCAATAACCGTAATGATTGTAATGATATTATTGATGTTTAATTGACCCATTGCAGCAAGCAATCCAAGAATGATCACTAATGCAATAACACCAACGATTGACCAAATAATTACTGGACGTAAACTTTCCTTATCGATCGGATCATCAGGATACAAGCTATCTTTTGAAAGATACTTCCGACCGTCAACTACATATTGTACTAACCCAAAGAACATTCCGATAGCGGCTAATGAGAAACCAGCGTGGAAGTTCATTTCACCATGGAAAAGGTTTAAGCCAAAGCCATTAGCAGCCCAAGGAACAGCCCAAGGAGCAACAGCGGCCCCTAAGTTAATCCCGAAGACAAACATACTAAAACCAGAGTCTCGACGACGGTCTTCAGGACTGTATAAGCCCCCAACCATTTCTGAAACATTTGGCTTCAATAACCCGGTACCAATAACAATCAAAGCGATTGATACATAAAGTGCTGACACACCAAATGGTAATGACAGAGCGATATGTCCAAACATAATAAGGACACCACCGATGAAGACCGTTCGACGCGATCCCCATACACGGTCAGATAACCATCCCCCGACAACACTGGCCAGGTAAACTAATGAACCATAAATTGACATAATTGATGCTGCGGTAGCTTGGTCCATACCCAAACCACCCTTGGTAACAGCGTAGTACATATAGAATAGAAGGATAGCCCGCATTCCGTAGTAACTAAACCGTTCCCACATTTCAGTGAAGAACAATGTCGACAATCCACGCGGTTGTCCAAAGAAGGAGGTATCCAAATTCTTTTGTTTACTCATACAATTCCTCCAAATAATTTCACTTTTCAATTAGCACAATGTTAATTGAATACGTATTCTAAACATTAAAAAACTTTAACAATAAAATTCAGAATAGTACTATTATAAACGTGTTTCAAAACATCGTCAATTGAAAAATAAGTTTTTGATGAGAACATGAACTACACACTGACTAAAGTCAGTGGTTTCTGGGAACACGAAGTAGTATTTA
>BLMQ01000102.1:0-4087 GCA_011958095.1 Lactobacillaceae bacterium
GCCTATCCATCCCATGACTAAAGTCACGGGATTTCCGGCCAACATTCATTAAATATGAACTTTTTATGAAGAAACCATTGATAATTTAAGATAATCATAATAAAATAGTGCACAGTTAATTGTTAAACGTTTAGCAAAAAAGGTAAAGAAACGGGGTTATTTCTATGCTAGAACGCAAGGAACATAAGAAAATGTATAAAAGCGGTAAGAATTGGGCAGTCGTTACACTCTCTACTGCTGCGTTGGTGCTTGGGTGCAACAACTGTAAACGCATCCGCGGACACGAATACTAAAAATAATGATTCTTCTACTGTACAAGTTACAACAGGCGATAATGATATTGCTGTTAAAAGTGTGACACTTGGTAGTGGTCAAGTTAGTGCAGCTAGTGATGCGACTATTAAAAATTCTGCTAATGCAAATAGTGCTTCTTCTGCCGCTAATACACAAAATTCTAACAGTCAAGCGGCAAGTTCTGCTGCAACAACATCATCTACAAGTTCCGCAGCTTCATCAAACAACACAGATAGTAAAGTAGCTCAAGAAAATACTAATACAGCCAAAAATGATAACACGCAAAAAGCTGCACCCGCTAATGAATCTTCTGAAGCCAAAAACGAACCAGCTGTAAACACTAATGATTCTTCAGCTGCCAAAAACGATGATCAACAATCCAGTAAAAAGAATACTGCTGCTAAGTTAAACAAGGATGCTGAAAACGTTGTAAAAAAGGCGGGAATTGATCCTAACAGTTTAACTGATGACCAGATTAAAGCATTAAATAAGATTAACTTCTCGAAAATTGCAAAGTCTGGTACACAAATGACTTATAATGACCTTAAAAAGGTTGGTGAGGCTTTAGTTGATCAAGATCCTAAATACGCTATTCCTTATTTTAATGCAAGTCAAATAAAGAATATGCCCGCTGCATATACTAGGGATGCTGAAACAGGTGAATATGCTGATTTAGATATTTGGGATTCATGGCCAGTTCAAGATCCAGTGACTGGTTATGTTTCTAATTGGAATGGCTATCAACTTGTGATCGCTATGATGGGACGGCCTCATCACGAAGATAATCATATTTATTTACTTTATAATAAGTACGGTGATAATGATTTTTCACACTGGCGAAATGCAGGATCTATATTTGGATATAATGAATCTCCACTAACACAAGAATGGTCCGGATCTGCTATTGTTAATTCTGACAACTCTATTCAACTCTTTTATACTATTAATGATACAAATAATGCTATTAACCATCAAAAATTAGCAAGTGCTACTATGTACTTAACAGCCGACAATGATGGTGTCCATATTAATAATGTAGAGAATAATCATGTGGTATTTGCAGGTGATGGTTATCATTACCAAACTTATGATCAATGGAAAGCTGCAAATAGTTTTGCTGACAATTACACTTTGCGGGATGGACATGTTGTACAAATGCCAAATGGTGATCGGTATTTAGTATTTGAAGGAAATACTGGAACTGAAAATTATCAAGGTGAAGATCAATTATATAATTGGTCAAATTATGGTGGTAACGATCGCTTTAATATTGAAAGCTTGTTTCATCTTTTAAGTAATGATGTTGATTATAAAAAAGCGATCTTTGCTAACGGGGCACTTGGAATTATTAAACTAACGAATGATGAAAAGAACCCGCAAGTAGAAGAAGTATATACTCCATTAGTTACATCAAATATGGTTAGTGATGAACTTGAACGTCCTAATGTTGTTAAACTTGGAGATAAGTATTATCTATTCTCGGCTACACGTTTAAGCAGAGGAACTAATATCGATACTCTTAATAAAGCTAATAAAGTTGTCGGAGATAATGTTGCAATGATTGGTTACGTAGCCGATAGTCTTACAGGTCCATATAAACCATTAAATGGTTCAGGGGTTGTAGTGACAGCTTCTGTTCCTGCCAATTGGCGTACCGCTACTTATTCTTACTATGCTGTTCCAGTAAAAGGAAAAGAAAATCAATTACTCATTACTTCGTATATGACAAATAGAGGCGAAGTTGCTGGAAAAGGTATGAATTCAACATGGGCACCAAGTTTTATTGTGCAAATTAATCCTGACGATACAACTATGGTATTAGCTAAAGTAACTAACCAAGGGGATTGGATTTGGGATGAATCAAGTAACAATAATAATATGTTAGGAAACATTCAAACAGCTGCTTTACCTGGGGAATTTGGCAAACCAATTGATTGGGATTTAATTGGTGGTTATGGATTAAAACCGCATGATCCTGCTACACCAAAGACTCCTGAAACGCCAACTACACCAGAAACCCCTAAGACACCTAATACACCCGAAACACCAAAGACTCCTGAAAATCCTGGGACACCTCAAACTCCCGATACACCTAATACTCCGGAAGTTCCTTTAACTCCAGAAACGCCTAAGCAACCTGAAACTCAAACCAATAATCGTTTGCCACAAACTGGAAATAACGCTAATAAAGCCATGATTGGCCTAGGTATGGGAACATTGCTTAGTATGTTTGGTCTTGCAGGAATTAACAAACGTCGATTTAACTAAATACTTTAAAATAAAACCGCTAAGCCTTAAATTCAGCTTAACGGTTTTTTATTTTGAAAGTTTTTATTGTAAAAAAGCGAATTATCATTAATACTAATGCAATTGTTGTAAGACCTTACGACAGTAGTAACAATGAATTTGCCCATCTTTGTCGGCTAGCTTGCGTGCATGCATCGCAGAAAAAGTATAGTGCTCATGACAAAATGGACAAACATATTGCTTCTTTCCAAATAGTGAGGTAATAAAGCCCAAAATTTTCTCCTCCATAAAAAATTTATACACCGCTTAACATTATAGCGAAGATTATCTTTATAGAAAAGCCTTTTATTCATTTGTCTTTTTATATGAAGTTTCACTAATTTCTTTAAGAGCATCACGTTGCTGCTTCTGATCAACATGGGTATATAAATCAGTAGCAGATGTTCCTTTCTGTCCCAACTGTTGGGCTACTAATACCTGATCTTTCGTTACTTCATACATTTCAGAAGCAAGGGTATGACGTAATTTATGGGGAGTAAGAGGATGTCCAAATGCGGTTGAATACTTTTTGACCATTTTTTCAATTGCATTAGCTGTCATTCGTCGAGTTTGCTTGTGATAAACGGTTAGGAAAAAAGCAGTATCCTTTTTTAAAGCGTGGTATCGCTGTGCACGAATCGCTTGATAAGCTTTGATATAAGTAATGGCCCAAGGTGCAATTGGTACTGAATCTCTCTGGCCACCTTTTCTTGTTACATCTAGCAGTGATTGCTTTAAGTTCAAATCCCCAAGGTTTACGTTAGCTGCCTCGGATACCCGGACGCCTGTTCCTAAAATAAGAGCAATAATTGCAATATCTCGTTCCTTATTGACTTTATAAGAGGGGAGGGCTCTTTTATCACATTTATTAGGATATTCTTTTTCAATGAAGGTAATAAAATCAAATTTCATTTGTCCCCGGTACATGTGTGAAGCCAGCGTATGAGCCCGATAATTTAATGTTTTTGTATCATTAAGTGAGTCGATTTTCAGCATTACATTACGGTCAAAATAAGACTCGCCATTATTGTTATCTGCGGTGACTGTTAAAAATTTATACAATGACCTTAATGCATTAATAGAGCGATTAATTGAAGTAGGAGAATTTAACCGTCCTTGTGCATTGGTAGTATGCTGCAAATAATCGATATATAGCATTACATCGCTACGCCGTAAATTAGCCAGCGTATCAATTGGTAAGTCCTTATTAGAGTTAACAGCGACGAGTCCACTTGACCGTAACCAATCAAAGAATCGGCGGATTTCAGTTAAGTACTGATAGGTTGTTGTGACTGCATGGCTGGTCCCTAAATAATACTCATTAACATAATCAGGAAGGTTCTGAAGCTCCTCTTGAATTAGTTTTAAATATTTATCTGCTTCCATTTTTATATCCTCCTTGATACTAAAAAGAGCCGCTTGAAAGAAAACTTTCAACGACTCTCTAAACCTATCGGGAAAACAGGATTCGAACCTGCGACCCCCTGGTCCCAAACCAGGTGCTCTA
>BLMQ01000103.1:0-1386 GCA_011958095.1 Lactobacillaceae bacterium
ACAGGGTGCGCAAAACATTGTGATTAATGTTGAACACCAGCTTGTGCCTGTAACGCCAGAAAATCCAGGACAACCAGGTCAGCCAATTAACCCGAACGATCCAAACGGTCCAAAGTGGCCAGATGGGACCGCTAAGGATAACTTGGAAGTAACTGGAACCCAGACCATTCACTACGTTGGAGCTGGTGACCAGACGCCGGCTAACAATGTTCAGCACTTTACCTTTACTAAGAGTGCCGTGGTTGATAAGGTAACCGGTAAGATTGTTAGTGAAACTGACTGGAACGTCGCTAGTCACACCTTTGGCAATATCAATACGCCAGTTGTTCCTGGCTATCACGCAGATAAGGCAGTTGCCGGTGGGACTACCATTACCCCTGATGACTTGAATAAGACGGTTACGGTAACGTACACGCCAAATGGTCATATTATTCCAGTCGGTCCGGATGGGAAGCCATTGCCAAATGTTCCACAACCACAATACCCAACGAACCCGAATAATCCAACTGAAGTGACGCCGAATGAACCAGTACCGGAAATTCCAGGATATACACCAAATGTTTCAACGGTAACTCCTGAGAATCCGGGTGAAAATACTCCAGTAGTTTACACGCCAAACGAAAAACCAGTTGGACCAACCACCCCTAGTGAAAATGGCACATACTTAACTGGTACATTATCGCCTGGTTGGCCTGGCACTGGATCGACTGGGTCGCCTGGCTTACCAGTTTCTGGGTGATAACCTGGTACATCTGGAACTTGACCTGGTGTCGTTTCACTTGGGTTGTCCGGATTAGTTGGGAACTGTGGTTGTGGTGCCTCAGAAATTGGATTGCCATCTGGGCCGACTGGGATAATATGACCGTTTGGTGCATAGGTTACTACAATCGTCTTATTCAAGTCATTAGGGGTAATGGTTGCACCACCAGCAACGGCCTTGTCTGCGTGATAGCCCGCTACTACTGGTGTGTCAACATTGCCAAAGGTATGACTGGCAACGTTCCAGCCTGTTTCACTAACAATCTTACCAGTTACCTTATCAACTGTTGCACTCTTCGTGAAAGTGAAGTGCTGAGTATTATCAGACGGCGTCTTATCGCCAGCACCTTCATAATGAATGGTCTGGGTTCCAGTTGCTTCCAAGTCATCCTTAGCAGTCCCATCTGGCCACTTTGGACCGTCTGGGTCGTTCGGATTGATTGGCTGACCTGGTTGTCCTGGATTTTCTGGTGTTACAGGAACAAGCTCGTGTTCAACATTAATCACAATGTTTTGGGCACCTTTACTAATTGTCGTTGGAATTACAACATCAGGATTAAGGACCTTGTAACCCTTATTTTCTAGTTCTTGGATTACCGTGTTCTTATCGTAAGTAAAGGTCGTCCC
>BLMQ01000104.1:0-1666 GCA_011958095.1 Lactobacillaceae bacterium
GGACGCGACTTGAATTCTGGGTGGTATTGAGCAGCCACGAAGAATTTTTTATCAGGAATTTCAACTACTTCAACTAAATTCCGATCTGGATTTACTCCAGAAATAACTAAGCCATGGTTTTCCATTTCTTGACGGTAGTCGTTGTTAAATTCATAACGGTGACGGTGCCGTTCACTGATCATTGATTGGTTACCATAAGCCGCTGCCGCAACTGTTCCTGGCTTAAGCTTACATGGATATGCACCAAGCCGTTGTGTTCCTCCCATATCTTCAATGTCTGCTTGATCTGCCATCAAGTCAATAATATTGTGTTTAGTGTTTGTATCAAATTCAGTTGAGTTTGCATCAGTGTAACCTAATACATCCCGTGCAAATTCAATACATGCTGTTTGCATCCCTAAACAAATACCGAGGTAAGGAACATCATTTTCCCGAGCATACTTAATTGCAGTGATCATTCCTTCTACTCCCCGATTTCCAAAACCACCAGGAACAAGAATCCCATCGTAGTCTTTCAATGTCTCTTCAACATTTTCTGGAGTAATGTTTTCAGCATTAAAGTGGTCAATCTTTACCTTAGCATTTACAGGATAACCAGCATGACGTAATGATTCATTAACTGAAATATAAGCATCCTGTAAGTCAGTATACTTACCAACCATCGCAATCTTAACGGTCTTAGTTAAGTCATGTTCAATATGATTTACCATTTCAGTCCATTCTGTCATGTCAGCTTCTGGCACGTTTAAACCAAAGTGGTCGACAACCAATTGATCCATTCCTTGCTTTTGTAAGTTTAACGGAATTTCATAAAGGGTATGAACATCCATTGATTCAACAACGGCTTTAGGATCAACATCACAGAATAAGGCGATCTTCTTCCGCATATCATCAGTAATTGGTTGCTCTGTCCGAACTACCAAAATGTTAGGTTGGATTCCTAAACCACGTAATTCGCGAACACTGTGTTGAGTTGGCTTAGTTTTCATTTCACCAGCAGCGCGAAGATATGGTACTAAGGTAGTGTGGATGTACAATACATTTTCACTGCCCACTTCTTCTTTCATTTGGCGAATAGCTTCCATGAATGGTTGTGATTCAATGTCCCCAACTGTACCACCAATTTCGGTAATTACAACTTCAGCATCGGTACTTTCACCAGCACGCTTAATCTTGTCCTTAATGGCATTAGTGATGTGTGGAATAACTTGTACTGTCCCACCAAGGTAATCCCCACGGCGTTCCTTACGAAGAACTTCAGAGTAGATTTTACCCGTTGTAACATTTGAATATTTATTAAGATCATTATCGATAAAGCGTTCATAGTGGCCAAGGTCCAAATCAGTTTCTGTTCCGTCATCAGTCACAAAAACTTCACCGTGTTGGTATGGACTCATCGTACCGGGATCAACATTGATGTAGGGATCAAACTTTTGAATCGCAATCTTCAGGCCCCGATTTTTTAATAACCGTCCTAAAGAGGCAGCAACGATTCCCTTTCCTAATGATGATACAACTCCACCGGTTACAAAAATGTATTTCGTCATTGTCGTCTACTCCTTTTTTATATTTGCGGGTGTGATAATAGAAAAAACTCCCTATTTCAAATAAAACACTGAAACAGGGAGCTTATTTATCTACGAACTTATTGGCCTGTCTTTACAGG
>BLMQ01000105.1:0-15367 GCA_011958095.1 Lactobacillaceae bacterium
AGACAGAAGTCACTCGTGACTTCGTTTTCGAGCCCCCGCAAGCAACAATAGGCCTCCAATATTCGGCTTTTTTGCCGAGCGTTGGAGGCCATTGTTGTACTGCGCTAGCTGTCTTTTATGAAAGTGACTTGACTTATATCACATTCCTACTTATTTTAAACAAATTTATACCCAAATCCCCGTACTGTGAGCAGGTGAGTAGGGTGTTGGGAATCATCTTCAAGCTTATCGCGGAGGTGGCTGATATGAATGTCAACGATCCGTGAAGTATCAAGGATATCGTATCCCCAGACCCCATTAACGAGTTGATCCCGATTTAATACCTGTCCTTTATGGTCAACTAAATAGGAAAGTAGTTGAAATTCTTTAGGTGTTAAAGCGATTGTTTTATCATTTTTAGTAACAGTATAAGTTTCTTGATTAATTTCCCATGATCCAGTAGTTATTACTGGGTCATTTTTGGTTGTATTATCATCAGCTAATGAATGCATCTGTGGATAGTGGTAAGTCCACAAGCGCTGCTGAATTAAGGGACGGAAAACGCTGGGAAGGAGAGGAAATTCAATTATATCATCAACATGTGCCCGGTATAATTTTCGTTGAATGCGTTCCGTAAGGCGAGAAATAAAAACAGTAATTGGTCCTTGAACTTGCGACCGAATGAGGGTCATGGTAGCAATCGTGGTGTCTAAGCTTACCTCCGTCATATCCCACCAAATTCCGCTAATTTGATTTTTTTCTAAGGCTACTACTAAGCCAGTCGGAGTAGTCACGAGCTCATAGGTCCAGTGTTCTTTTTTACAAATAGCTTGTAACTGTTGGACGAGATCGTCTTGCTGGCTCATTAGCAAAAATTTATTGGTCATAATACTTTCTCCAAAATTTACATAACCTTTACATTACAAAGATTAAAAATTTACATCGACTTGCTATTCTCTATTTGTACCATACGAAATATATGAAAACAACTAATAAACAGGTAGGAATAGTAATGAAAAAAACGATTATCGGGGTTGTTATCGTCGCAATAGTTTGTTGGTTAGGTGGGTCATGGGTACTCGCTAAGCAACAACCATCACAAGAAAAAATTACCATTGTCGGCTCAACAGCTCTCCAACCATTAGCTGAAGCAGTTGCAAATGATTACCGGACTAAGCATCCCCAAACCAGCATTATTGTGCAGGGTGGTGGTTCAGGAACCGGTCTTAGTCAGGTACAAGCAGGAGCAGTAAATATCGGATCTGCTGATATTTTTGCTGACCAGCAAGATGGGATTAATGCCAATAAATTAGATAACAATATTGTTGCCGTTTCGGGGATCGTACCAATTGTTAATGAAGAGCTTGGGATTAAGAATTTAACAATGAAGCAGCTTCAACAAATTTTTACTGGTCAAATTACGAATTGGCAAGAAGTTGGCGGACCTGATTTGCCAATTACAGTTATTAATCGTGCTCATGGGAGTGGAACCCGGGTTGCGTTTGAACAAACAGTATTGAAACCGGGGATGCAGGCAGTAAATGCTCAAGAACAAGATTCAAACGGGACAGTCAAAGAAATCATTAGAAATACACCAGGGGCGATCAGCTATATTGCATTTGCTTATCTTAATGACCAAGTTCAGTCAGTTAACCTTGATGGAGTAGCGCCAACTGCTGATAATGTTACGACAAATAAGTGGCCATTATGGTCATATGAGCATATGTATACGCAAAAACAACCATCCCAATCAACTGCAAATTTCATTAAATATATGCAAAGCGAGAAAGTGCAAAAGACGCTTGTAACAGAAGCTCACTATATTAGCATTCATGATATGAAAGTTGAAAAAACACCAACTGGGAAAGTAACTGAAAGGAAATAGTACGATGGAAGACTTACGACAACGTTTGACACAGCCCTCTGTTGAAAGTAAGCAGGAAGCCTCAGGGAAAGTAATTAGTTATCTTGCAATTACTTTAATTGGGGGACTAGTGGCAACGATCTTAATCTTTTTAACTTGGAAAGGAATTGCCCTCTTTACTGGTAATCACTATTCATTGTGGGAATTTCTAAGTGGGATTAAATGGCGGCCAAGTGATCATGTATTCGGCGCGTTGCCGATGATCGCTACTTCTTTTAGCGTTACTCTTTTGTCAGGAATAATTGCTTTGCCGCTTGCCTTAGTAGTTGCTATTGCAATCACAGAGATTTTGCCATCAACCGCATATAAGTTTCTCCAACCGACCATTGAATTGTTAGTCGGAATTCCATCCGTCGTATATGGATATGTTGGGTTAACAGTAATCGTTCCCTTCTTGCGTCGCTTTTTCGGTGGCACTGGCTTTGGGATTCTCGCTGCTACTTGTGTATTGTTTTTGATGATTTTACCAACAATGACCTCGATGACAATTGATAGTTTTAGGGCGGTTCCTAAACAATATCGCAATGCGTCTGCAGGGTTGGGAGCAACTCGCTGGCAGACGATTTCGCGGGTGATTATTCCGAGTGCCAAAAGCGGGATTTTAACTGCAATGGTATTCGGGATGGCCCGGGCATTTGGTGAAGCCCTAGCCGTTCAAATGGTAATTGGGAACACGACGGTAATGCCAACGGGATTGATGCATTCAGCAGCAACCTTGACTAGTGTTTTGACTACCGGAATTGGAAACACAGTCATGGGGACGATCTCAAATAATGCACTCTGGTCCTTAGCTTTAATTCTGTTAGTAATGTCCTTGGCCTTCAATCTTTTAATGCGGCTCGTTAGCCGGAAAGGGGTAAAATAATGCGTCCAGAAAAAGTAGATCGGTTGGCAACCGTGATTATTTTAACTTTAACCGGTTTAGTAGGGTTAGTTTTATTTGCCTTGTTAGCGTACCTATTACTATCAGGAATTCCCCATATTTCTTGGCATTTCTTAACGTCAAGCGCTGAATCGTTTAGAAGTGGTGGAGGGATTCGTGATCAATTGTTTAATTCTCTTTACCTGGTTGTTTTAACATTAATCGTTTCGATTCCTCTAGCATTGTGTGCTGCCATTTATTTAAGTGAGTATGCACCAGATAATCGATGGACAAACTTATTACGCTTGGCGATTGAAGTTTTAAGTTCATTGCCATCAGTAGTAGTAGGGTTATTTGGTTACTTAGTCTTTGTTTTGCAATGGGGATTAGATTTCTCCTTACTTGCGGGGGCACTAGCATTAACGATTTTGAACCTGCCAATTTTAACGCGGGCATGTGAAGACGCCCTTCGCCAAGTTCCTTACCTTCAACGCCAAGCCGGATTGGGATTAGGAATGTCAAAGTGGCGAGTAACAACTAAAATTGTTTTACCAGCTGCGTTACCGGGAATTATTACGGGAGCGATCCTAAGTGCTGGCCGTATCTTTGGGGAAGCTGCTGCCTTGATCTACACGGCCGGGCAAAGTTCACCGGCAATTAGCTATACCGATTGGAACCCATTTAGTCCTACCAGTTTCTTAAATCCATTGCGACCAGCCGAAACTTTAGCTGTCCATATCTGGAAAGTTAACAGTGAGGGATTGGTTCCAGATGCCCGTGCTGTTTCAAATGGTTCAGTAGCGGTTTTAATTTTAACGATTTTAATCTTTAACCTATTAGCTAGATATATTGGTTATTTAATTAAGCGACGACTTGCAAAGTGAGGATAAAAGAATGGAAAATTCAGTTGCTCTTGAAGTGAAAAATTTACAAGTATTATACGGTGACAAACATGTTGTTCATGACGTTTCAATGAAATTTCCGGCCAATAAGATTACGGCAATGATTGGGGCGTCTGGTTCAGGAAAGTCAACATTGTTACGAAGTCTTAACCGGATGAACGATGACTTAGCAACGGTCAAAGGTGAAATTAATTTTCATGACTTGAATATTAACCAGCCTAAAGTTAATGTTTACCGGATTCGTCAACAAATTGGCATGGTCTTCCAGCAACCGACGCCTTTCCCCTTATCAATCTACGAGAACGTTATTTATGGATTACGGCTTGCCGGAGTAAAGGACCGGGAAATTCTTGATCAACGAGTAGAGGAGAGTTTGCGTCAGGCCGCTTTGTGGGAAGAAGTCAAAGATCACTTAAAAGAAAGTGCGCTCGCCTTATCAGGAGGGCAGCAACAACGACTTTGTATCGCGCGGACGCTTGCAGTTCAGCCAGAAATTATCTTGATGGATGAACCGACAAGTGCCCTCGATCCGGTTTCGACTTCGCAAATTGAAGATACTCTTGTACAATTAAAAGAGAAATTTACAATTATTATGGTTACCCATAATATGCAGCAAGCATCACGTTCAGCAGACTGGACAGCTTTTATGCACCAAGGAAAATTAATTGAATTTAACCAGACGGCAGATATTTTTATGAATCCTCAACAACAACAAACAGCGGATTACCTTAGCGGAAAATTTGGTTAGGAGTGAAAACATGGGAGCAATTTTTGATGATGAATTAAAACGACTGCGGAGCCACTTCATGGAAATGGGAATTGACGCTAGTGAGCAGATCTATCAAGCAACAAAGGCATTTACGGATCATGATGCGGACTTAGCAGATAAGGTTTTAACAACCGATACAAAGATTAACGACGAAGAAATTCATTTGGAAAAACAGGCGTTGAAGCTAATGGCATTACAAAATCCGGTTGCAACCGACTTTCGGAAAATTATCAGTATCTTAAAAGCTAGTACTGATATCGAAAGATTAGGGGACTATTCCACCCATATTGCCCGTGCTGCGATTACCTTAAGCAAATTTGAACATCATGAAGACATCGAACAACCAATTGAACAGATGATGATGATTGTTCGCAAGATGCTTGAACGAATCCTTGATGCTTATGTTTATACTGATGAGCAGGTTGCCTATGAGGTTGCCAACGAGGACTTAAAAGTTGATTTACTTTATGTGAAATTACAAAAAGAAATCATGAAAGCACTGGTTAAAGGTGGCGAAGATGTAAAAGCCTATGAAAGCTATTTGGCCGTTATCCGGAATTTAGAACGCGCTGGCGACCATATTGTTAACTTAGCAGAATGGATTATTTACAGTGGGTCGGGAAAACTGGTCGAATTAAATCCAGGGAAGGCTGATCCAACATTAGTCCGGCGAAAATTAACTGGAAACCAGTAATTAAATTAAAAAGCAATCTCAGGGTCAAAGGAGGACGGTGAGGTTGCTTTTTGATTAGAAAGCTTAAATTTAGAGATTGCTTTGTAACTGTGTATTAATGAATATTCTATTTTTGGATCAAACAACAGCGCTTCTAAGAATAATGAGAAACGCTAAAAGAGAATTACTAGGTTAAAAGTATTAGTGATATGATTCCAAGCGATTTAATCGTTTTGATAAAGGAAGAAAAGTAGCTATAAAGTAAATTAAATAACTCAAATGATACCGCTAAACTTAGCTAACAAAGTAAGAACTGCTGCTCCTTTCTATAAAGTTTGATAAATAAAGTTCAATGAAACAATAGCTTATAAATAGCTATAAAATCATCGCCGCTGACCGTATGGGGTGTGATCAGGAATAATAAATTCATTTCTTTTAAACAAATTTATCAAAATTTATTTATCACCCTTATATTAGCCCTTTTTTTTTTTTTTTTCAACACCAATTACATAAAAATATTTATTTTTCTAAATTATAATATAATAAGGCGGATATAATGAAAATTATTAGATTAAATCGATGATATTGTCTATCAAATGCTAGACAGAATTTTAATCTGATAAAGACAAGGCAATTTATTATTTCTAGATTTAAGTGGAAAACGCGTGATATTGTGATGATAATCACTGCTAGCAAATAAGATAAACAGTAGATAAATAAGAGATTTTTGCGAAAAATATTTAATCATCCCAAATCTTAGTTAACATTTTCACAACAGGTGTGCTATAATACTTACAAACAAGAAATCCACTTGTTTTTTTAAGTTAGATAAAAGACTCTTCATTGAAACAATGCATCCCTTTATCCAATTAACATCAACAACATTATGTTTCATCGATGAGTTTACTAAGTTAAAAGCCTGATTTTTCCTGCACAGTTAAATCAGGCTTTTTTTGTTTGCCTTAATTATTGTGCTTTTGCTTATCAACGTACAAAAATAAAACATATCTTATATGAATGTCTATAAATTTAAATATGGAAAAAAGTGATTTTTTGCAGGTAAATTGACCTGTTATAAAATGATAATTGTTTTCACAAATAAAGCGTAATCCCTTATTTATCAAGCTTTTAAACTAGTGAAATGCTAAAAAAGGTGTGCTAAGATATTAGCTGCTAATTTATAAGAAGAAGGGGAGAATATTCTTATGATTCGGCGACATGTTGTAGAATCGGGGCTTATTGCGCTTTGTGTAATATTGACTGCAATTGTGTTAATGATGTGGTGGGCATCCCAATACTCACATTTTATTACAACAGCGATGATGATTATGATCATTTTAGGCTTAGCGATGGGGAGTTTGGTGCCGAATATCGTTTTAACTTGGCTAGCGATCGGCCTAACAACTATTGGTAGTGCCATTTTATTGCTAGGTTATGTGGTAATGGATAATTCGATCAAAATAATGCTACTGTTTGCCTTTCCAATTACCGCAAACTTGGCGTATTTCGGTCGGTACATTATTGGTGAGTGGGGCTGGATTGACCGCAATCGTGCAGAGATAGAAAGCTATGCGACCCATTATAATCAAATAGTAAAACTTCAGACGACCTATAATGCTAATAAGATTTATGAAAAGGAACTTCAATTCATTATTAAAGAACAAATTGCTGATTTATGGATTGATGTTACAGCGATTCACTGGGTTCATAATCACCAAGTACGGCAATTTCATCATAATGATTACAACTATGCGCTTCAACAAATTGCGAAAGTTTTAAAACGACGACGATTACCATCTGAAGCCTTGTACTATTTAGGAGATGGTACTTTTTTAATTTTGTCATATCATTTACCAGATATTACATTTGCTTATCAGAATCAAAGCACGCGTGCAGGATTTGATGAATTACAAATTAATAATTCAAAACCTCAATTTAAATGGGGACATTTGAAAGTTGATGATATCAATGCGACTTCATTTAAGAATCTGGAAAGTGTAATGCGTCATATTGAAAGAGATATGGAAACAGACCTTGTCGTTGAGTATCTAAGAGGGGTTCAGAGATAATGGTAAGGATTTTCTTTTGGTTGGCGCTTGTGATTACCCTGATCTTTTTTGTTCAGGCATTAATATTTGCTGTTCTTCAATGGGTGATTTATTTTCGCGTTGAACAGACAACACTAAATGTAAAAAGGGAAAGGAAAAAGCAATGATCGAGTTTGTAATGATTGTGACCCTGATCTCAATTTGGAGTTCGCTATTAATGTCATCTATTACATTAGGTGGGGCTGTTCACTTTTGGCTTGAACATAGTAGAAAAATTGTAGATATTGTCCCATTGAAACGATATCCAGTAATTACGATTGTCGTTCCAGCTCATAACGAAGAAGTAGTTATTGCTCAGACGACCCAAGCGATCCTTGAATTAAACTATCCAGCAGATAAGATCGAATTATTAATCTTTGCAGATAATTGCAATGATCAAACTGCTCAACGGGCCCGAACAGTGTTACAGCTTCCGAAATATGAGAAAAGAAAAGCAAAGGTAATAGAACGTCATGGCAGTGGAGGGAAGGCTGGTGTCTTAAACGATGCCCTTAAACTGGCTCATGGTGAATATATTGGCGTTTACGATGCCGATGCAATGCCGGAAAAAAACGCTCTGTATTTCTTAGTGCGAAAAATCCTCGAAAATCCAACACGGTATGTCGCAGCGTTTGGCCGGAACAAGACACGCAATGCCGAACAAAACTTTTTGACAAAGTGCATTAATCAAGAAATTGTTGTTACCCAACGGATCCAGCACTGTGCAATTTGGCATTTATTTAAAATTGGCCGGATCCCAGGAACTAACTTTATCATTCAAAGTAAATATGTCCGTTCAATCGGAGGCTGGGCAAATGGAGCCTTAACAGAAGATACTGATATTTCATTTAAGATTATGCAAAGTGGCAAACTAATCGCGCTAGCTTATAATTCGGAAGCTTTTCAACAGGAGCCAGAACGCCTGCATGATTATTACTATCAGCGTTTACGGTGGGCAAAGGGAAACTACCAAGTTGTCCTTAAAAATTTCAAGTACCTCTTTAGAAGGAGCAATTGGCGAGTAAAATTAGAAACCTTTTATTATTCCTGTACTTTTTTCTGGTTTAATGCGGCAATCGTCCTTTCTGATGCGATCTTTTTAGCGAATGTAGGCTTTTGGATTGTTCATCTTTTCAATCCACAGGTAATGATTCCCTTTACATTCGGGGAAAGCAACATCCTAATCGCCCAACTTTTGCTTTTTAATTGGTTATTAATGATAATCTTGTATATTTTACAAATCACAACAGCAGCAGCTACGCAATTTGGGCAAGCGACGAATAAGCAAATCTGGTTAGCGCTTGCTTCATACTTTACCTATTCGCAATTATTTATAATTGTTTCGATTCATGCGGTAATCTCCGTTGCGCTTGATCGACTATTACGGCGTGACGGGACAAAATGGGTAAAGACTAAGCGATTTGCTGACTAATAAGGGGATTAGTTATGAAACGTCCAGTATATATTTGGCTTCTTACGCTCGTTGTTGCAGTTATTTATATTGCAACGCTCGCGTTTGTCAGAATAAAGAATCCTGAACATGTTCAATACGAAGCTTATCGTCGGTGGCAGGAGACATATTTAGTCCGCAAAAATAGTAAGCAAACGTTTGTTAATACCAGCAATGATCAAAAACATCCTGTTGCATTATCAGAAGGACAAGGCTACGGACTGCAAGTAGTATCTCGTGCTGCTGAAAAGGGCTGGGCAAGTGAAAATGACTTTGATAAGTTACTTAACTATTACCTTGCACATCGCGATTATGTTGGTGAACACCATGACCAGCTAACCTACTTAATGTCCTGGCGTCAGTCTTATAATAAAGAAGGTCAATGGGTTGATGATCATAATAGTGCGACTGATGGTGATCTTTACATCGCTGCGGCTCTTCACCGGGCTGCAAAAGTTTGGCCGCGAAAGGCACCTTATTATCATAAGCTAGAGCAACAGATTGCCACTGATATCTTGAAATATGAATATAACCCAACCACGCACATGCTAACAGTGGGTGATTGGGTTACGAAGGATTCTAAGTTTTATTATTTATTGCGAACCTCTGATGTAATGCCGACAATTTTTGATCATTTATACGATCGTACTCACGATTCAAGGTGGCAGATGATCAAAAATAATATGCTTGACCAGCTGACTGCATTAAGTAAACAGCACCAAACAGGACTAGTACCTGACTTTGCCTGGGCTCGGCCAGGGAGTACCAAACCAGTGGGGCCGAATACGGTTGCTGGAAAATATGATGGAGACTATAGTGCCAATGCTTGTCGGGTTCCAATGATGTTGGCAAAAAGCAATGATCCACGGGCTCAGAAAGTCTTAAATAAAATGATGAGGTTCTTCAGTGAACAGTATTATATTACGGCTGGCTATTCATTAAACGGTCACCGATTGGTTAAATATCAATCAAATAGTTTCAGTGCGCCGATTTTTTATGCGGTCAGCTGCAATCGTAATGAAGGGTATGATAATCTGTTTGCTAGTCAGAAACACATTTTCAGTAAACCCTTAACAGAGAAGAATTACTATGATGCGACCTTAACGACATTAGCTGCTCTTGAGGGGATGAACTAATCAATTCCTTCATCAGTGCAAAGGCCTTGTTGGTGTAATACCTTCATGATTTCATCGCGCTTGGTATAGTGGCGATCGAGTTTAGCTCCCGCAATCTGGTTGGTGAAGGAATCAATTCGTCGGTTAGCATCACGAAGGTCATAGTAGGTAGTAACTTCTTGATCATAATCGCTTAAATCACTGAGCTTGATCTCTTTTGGATAGTCATTATCAAATGCGATGAATTTTAATGGCAGGCGGGGCTTTAGTTGCGGTGCTTGATCAGGGACACCGATTTGTAAGCCTAAAACCGGGAAGGTCATTTTAGGAAGATTAAGAACTTCAATGATTTTTTGCGGATCATTTTTGATTGAACCGAGGGGAACGACGCCAAGGTCCATACTCTCGGCAGCAACAATTATGTTTTGGGCAGCCATGATTGCATCATCAAGGCCTTGGAAGAAAATATCAGCGGTATGTAAACGGCCATCATCCTTGCCTTTTTGCTGCCGTATTTGTTGGTTACGATAAAGGTCAACTAACAAAATGAACAGGTCACCGTTTGCGCCGACATACGGTTGTTTACTAATTTCTCTTATTGCGGCACGTTTATCTGGATCAGTGATGTGCATAATTGACATCTGCTGCATAAACATACTAGTTGGCGTCTGACTAGCAACAGAGTAAAGAGTATTCAGTTGTTCTGGAGAAAGGTTTGTGGGCTTAAAGGCCCGAATTGTACGATGGTTTAATTGGTGCTTAATCGTTTCATTGATCATAAAAAAGACTCCTTTATATTAAATTGAAGGGAGTGGGACAAAAGCTGATTTAACTTGTGCCTCACTCCCTCAGTGTTTTAAAGTAAATGCTGTTCTTCCATTAATTCGCCAATCCAATTCTTCTTAATTTTCTTGAGCAGTGGTTTCTCAACAATCTTTGGAATTGGCAAGTCCATTTCTTCAAGCGGCTTTTTATCGTTCATATAATACATTGCCCGCATCAATTCGCGAATATCATAGATCGAATTAAAGACTTCTGGTACCCCGCGATCAACGTTGAGGAGACTATAAACAGCTTCCATCGCCGTCCGGACTGAATACTCAGTTGTAAAGACGGTATCCCGAGTTGGTGATTCGGCAAAGTTACCAATGAAGGCCAAGTTAGCTGATCCCTCAGGAACAACATCAGGACGATCGCCTTTTACCCGCGGCATAAAGTAGCTAGTAACGAATGGCATATAAACAGGGACGGTATTAACAGACTCTTCTTTTGCTAAATCGTCAATTAAAGCTTCTGGAACACCGAGATGGTAGAGCCATTCTTTAGTAATTTCTTCCCCAGTACAATCAACAATTCGTTTCTTGATGTAATTACCTTCTGTGTCAGAATAGAGGCCATAGATCCACACAATGGTTTCATTTGGCTTTTGACTCTTAAAATGAGGTTGCCGGTGGATGGTCCAACTCATCATCCAATTAGAATCAGTGATGGTGATAATTCCACCAGTGTTTACCTTTCCATCATGAAGATCACGCTTAGTTAGTCGTTCAATGTACGGTTCAATTTGTGGATTCTTAACGGTAGCAGTTGCAGAAATGAACCAACTGCGGTTAGGAATGTTTTTACAAAAGACATCCGGGTGACCAAATGCTGGCGATTGTTTAGCAATGTTTTCCCATAATTTCCAGCTACCGCCAAGGGCCCGGGTTGGTTGTGCTACCTGGTGATGACTCCCATAATTTGAACTTTCCGTGATTGAACCATTAGTAACAAATACCAGATCATCGTCAGTTAAGTTGATCGTTTTATCTTCGCCGCCTTGCTTAAGAATAATCTTTTTAGCGTGCTTTTCACCATTCTTGGTATCAACTAGGACGTTTTGAACCTGGGTATCATATTCAAACTTAACACCATGATCTTTAAGGTATGCAAGCAATGGTTTGGTCATTGATTCATACTGGTTGTACTTATTGAATTTAAGAGCAGTAAAATCAGGCAAACCGTCAATGTGGTGGATAAATCGCATTGCGTACCGCCGCATTTCTGCTAACGAATGCCACTTTTCAAAAGCAAACATGGTTGACCAGTAAATCCAGAAGTTACTCTTGAAGAAGTCCTCAGAGAAGTAATCACTGATCGTTAAGTCGCCGAGCTGGTCTTCAGGTGTAAGGATCAGTTTCATCAATTCCTTAGTTGACTTACCGAGAAGGTATTTGCCGTCAGTGGGAACCTCATTGCCCCGGTTATAAGTTAAGCGACAATTTGAACTATTTGGATCATCCTTATCTAGCCAATAATATTCATCAAGATAAGATGCGCCAGGGATTTCCAAGGATGGAATTGAACGATACATATCCCACATACATTCAAAGTGATTTTCCATTTCGCGGCCGCCACGAGTGACAAAGCCAACATCGGGGCGATCTTGACCATCTAGCGAACCACCAGCGATTGGTAATTCTTCAAAAATATGGATGTTTTCGCCTGGCATTTGGGCGTCACGAATTAAGAAGACAGCCGCAGAAAGACCTGCTAAACCGGCGCCAACAATGTAAGCATGTTTTTTATCCACTCCCGCCGGCTTACGGGGACGAGCAAATGCTTCATAATTTCCGTTTGAATAGTACATAAAAGAATCTCCTTTCAGGAAAAGCAATCGAGTAATCTACAATTATATTGTAGCGCTTTCTCAAGATGATTTCCCGGGAAATAAAATAATGGTTTAGAATTTAACAAAAACGCTTATAATTAGTTGAGTAATATTAATATGAGGAAGGATAAAAGTGATTGAAATAAATAAACATAAATATACATTTCCCAAAATCCTGACATTTGGGTTCTTGATTGTGATTTTTATGGGAACAATCTTGCTTTCTTTGCCGTTTGCGACACGACCAGGAGAAACGACAAATTTTATGACTGCTTTCTTCACTTCAACGAGTGCAACCTGCGTAACAGGGTTAACCCTCGTGAGTACAGCTCATCACTGGACATTATTTGGTCAGATTGTAATTGCGATCTTGATGGAAGTAGGTGGATTGGGCTTTATGACATTCGCGGTCATGATGTCACTTTTGGTGCGGCAGCGAATGAGGATGTCGACACGATTGCTAACCCAAGAAGCACTTAATCTTGACCACTTATCCCAATTGAACGTGGTTTACCTTATCATTCGGCTTTCATTACTTATCCAATTAGCGGGTGGAATATTTTTGTTTTTTGACTTTTATCCGCGTTATGGACTTGGCAAGGGAATATGGTTTAGTATTTTTCACTCAATCTCAGCCTTTTGTAATGCCGGCTTTGACTTGTTTGATAATAGTATGGCAAATTATGCTAATGACCCTTATATGCTATGCGTGCTCGCTGTTTTGATTGTTGCCGGATCATTAGGATTTTTGGTATGGAAAGATATCCTCAATTATCCTAAATATCACCGGCTATCCCTGCATACTCAGTTAGCATTACGTACTGGAGCAGTCCTCTTTATTGTTTCCGTGGTTGTTTACTTTATTACCGAGAAGAATTTAGCGCAATTAAGTGACAAATTAAGTTTTTCCAACCGTATTCTCAATACTATTTTTATGGCAATCACGCCACGAACTGCCGGTTTAATTACTTTTCCTTACACCGATTTAAGTGCTGCCGGTCTCGCGTTTACGGTTATTTTGATGTTTATCGGTGGAACGCCGGGGTCAACTGCTGGTGGGGTTAAAACAACGACAATCGGGGTATTGACGATTCAGAGTTTTGCAACCCTGCGTGGTCAACGGGATACGACTTTTGCCCATCGACGTTTTACCCAAGAAAATATTTATCGTGCTTTGACATTACTGTTTGTTGCTTTATTTATTTTGCTTGTATCAATTTTAGTCCTTGCTGAAACACAGGATTTGCCAGAACATGATTCGTTAGCGTATGTTACCTTTGAGGCGGTGGCGGCCTTTGGTACTACCGGGATTTCATTAGGGATTACAACTAACCTTAACCTGTTGGGGCAACTGATTATTATGTTTTTGATGTTTGTCGGCCGGGTCGGAATTTATACTGTAATGTTCTCAATCCTAAATGCAAGTACGGCAGCGAAGAATTATCGTTATCCAGAGGAGAGTGTGTTAATTGGCTAAAAAAGAAAGTTATGCTGTTATTGGAATTGGACAATTTGGGGCCTCAATATGTGAAGCTTTAGTTCAGGCTGGTCAAGAAGTATTGGCGATTGATTCTAGTGAAGAAGTGGTAAATGAATTTGCGGGGTCAGTTATGCGGGCGGTAATTGCGGACGCGCAAGATGAGGATGCTCTGCGTGACCTTGACATCGGTAGTTTTGATCATGTGTATATTTCAATCGGAAAAAATGTTGAGGCAAGTATCATGGCCACGCTAATTGCTAAAGAACTCGGGGCACCAGATGTAATCTGTCGGGCTGAAAATGTTAATCATGCGCGTGTTTTGGAACGAATTGGCGCTGATATGGTTGTTCGTCCAGAGCATGATTTAGCTAAGCGGCTTATTTTTCAACAACTAAATCCAAGCGTCGTTGATTATGTCACCTTGAGTAAGGAAATAACTTTGGCAGAAGTAAATATTAATAATCCAAAGTTCTTCAATAAGACCTTAGATGAACTGGATTTTCGTAATCGTTATAATGTCAATGTGATTATCATTGTCAGTAAGGATGATGAAGTTAATCAAATGCCGCAAGCTAATGATGTTATTCAGCCGCACGATAAAATTACAGTTGTTGGGAACTTAAAGGATATTCGGAAACTAAACGATATTGTTAGTTAAAATAATGGGTGAAGAGAATTGATATTCGTTATTGGGATCGTAATTGTTATAGTTGTTGGAATTATTGGATGGTTGATCTGGCAAAGGCAACAGGTCTGGCAAAAGATAAGTGCTGATTTATCGATACGCGGGGATGTTCAAATCCTTGATATGAGCATTGGTAATGGAAAAACGTTTATTAACCTTGCCAAGCAATTGATTGCTCCCGGCAAAATTATGGGAATAGTTAAAAATGAAAAGCAAGCACAGCAAGTGAAAGAACTGATTAAAGAAGAGGCAGTAGCTGATCGCGCGAAAGTAGAATTGACTGATAACACTAATTTACCTTTCACTGATCATCAGTTTGACTATGTTCTGATTAGTAATTTGCAGCAGGTGAAACCAGCAATTACGCAAGGACGTGTTTTGCAAGAGGCGGTAAGGGTTCTCGCTTTTAAGGGAACCATAGTGATTACTGCTACTACTGTGCAACGTTATCGTCAACTACTGGAATATTATCGTTTTAAAGACATTAAAGTTAAACAAATGGGTGGACAGCGCGTGATGATTGCGCGACGAAACTAAAATAAAGAAGCAGGGTTTGAACATAAATATCGTTCAGCCCTGCTTCTTTAATTCAGTTGTAAAATGAGATTGATAAAAGCGTCACACCAAAGATAAAATTTTTTAATATCAAATTACTCTCCCAAAAGTAAATAGTGCCCAGTCTTTTATTGCATCAAAAATTACAACAAAATTTATTATTATCTTACAATATTTGATTACCCGAAATGTCAATTTAAATTAGAAAAAAGTTGAAAGCTGTTCTTCTGTAACAT
>BLMQ01000106.1:0-1520 GCA_011958095.1 Lactobacillaceae bacterium
AAGAACGAGTACGGTTCAGACTTTAATGCTTATCTTCAAAGTCAAAACTTAACTGAAAAGTCATTGAAGCAACAAATTCGGTCAAACTTACTCTTGACTGCGGCTGCTCGTCATTACTCCCACATTACTAACAAGCAAATCAATAAGCAATGGACCAAGTACCAACCTAAAGTTCAAACTGCGACGATCCTTGTTGGTAGTAAGTCGGATGCTGAAGATATCATTAACCAATTAAATGACTCCAGCAACAAGTACAAGACTTTCAAGAAACTTGCTAAGTCCAAGTCAACTGATAGTCAAACCAAGAACAACGGTGGTAAGCTTCCAGCCTTTGATAATACTGATAACCAACTTGACTCAGCTTACAAGAAGGCTGCCTTTAAGTTGAAGACTGGTGAATATACTACGACCCCTGTTAAGACTGATGACGGCTACCAAGTAATTTACATGATCGAACACCCGGCTAAGGGTAAGAAGAGTCAACACATCAATGACTTGAAGAACCAAATCGTTCAAGAAAACATGAACAACCAAAACTTCATGCGGAAGGTTGTTTCAAACGTCTTGAAGAAGGGTAACGTTTCAATCAAGGAAAATGATGTTAAGAATATTCTTGATGATTACCTTAACTCAAGCGCCACTACAAGCAGCTCCAGCAATAACAGCAGTAGTGCTAGCTCAAATAAGTAAAATAGGGTATAAAAAAATAAGAGGATGAGAAAAAACAAAAGTTTTTTCTCATCCTCTACTCATTTACCGAATAATAGCAAGATAACGTGGCAAATAACCACAAGGCTCGAGTCTAAGTACGAACGATAGTCAGCCCGTGCCGTGCTAACCATCGTTCTAGCTTAGCCAACCGCCTTGTCGAGAAGATTATTTTCCACTTCCTTATTTTTTATTACTTCTGCTGTTCCTTTTGATCAATCTTGAGCACATCCAGAATAATCTGAATGCGGTTCAGCCGGGGTTCAGTCTTGAATTTCCACTTCTTAACATCACGTTCAACATCGTTAATAAATTTTTGCACACTCGGGATGGCAGCCTGTAGTTCATCGATGCTGTTCTTCAACTGTGAAACTTCGCTGCTGAGCCGTTTGAATTCCTCTTGAATTTCTTTTAGCCGTTGCATAACTAGTCTTCTTTCATTTGATCGATGATTGATTGTTGGATTTCTTTGTACTTTTCATCGTTGTAGTTACCAGAATTGTCCTTAAAAATCATCTTAAAATCATCATCGCTAGTGTACCGTGGAATCAAGTGGAAGTGGGAGTGGAAGACAGATTGATAAGCGACTTCACCGTTGTTATTAACCACGTTCATCCCCTTGATGGCCGGGTTAGAAGCCTTAACTGCCCGTGCAATCTTTGGGATACGGGAAAATACTTGGGCAGCGAGATCAGCATCGTAGGCAAATAAATCGGGAACGTGCTTCTTCGGAATGACGAGGGTATGACCAGGAGTTCCTTGTGAAATATCAAGGAAGGCCTTTACAACGTCATCTTCATAGACTGTGTAGC
>BLMQ01000107.1:0-1297 GCA_011958095.1 Lactobacillaceae bacterium
CCGTTTCGCAGTGGCGGCGCGGAGTAATTACCCGTGCCCACCAGCTTCGTGCTAAAATGAAAGGAGAGTTTTGAGGTGAGAATGTGGAAAAACATGAAATTGACCGCCAAGCTAAGTGGCTCCATATTAAGTATGACGGCGAGGATCGTGATGATGAGTGCGTTAATGAACTTAGCATTTATCAGAACGCTAATGAGTCAGAACTACAAATGCTGGTGTCAAATATTGATTTTGATAATATCAGCCATGATAATACTTTTGCACTAACAAAAGAGGACGCAAAGGTATTGATTGACTACTTGCAAAAGTGGATTAACTAAAAAAACAGGTCTGGATTGCTCCAGGCCTGTTTTTTACTCACTTACTTGATCTTTTCCCGATCAAAACTTTCACCCAACATCTTCCAATAATCCATGATCATTGCAAAGTCAATCGGGCCTTGAATTCCGAGGTCGAGTTGGGTGATCTTTTGTAACTCATTACTCAACAAGACCCGGAAGTCAGTTAGTTTAATAATTGTTGAATGGGGCGATGGTGGCACCAGACTAAGGACATGATCCATGAGATCCTCAATCAGCCCCGAGTAAAAGTCCATTAACTCCTCACTTGGCAAGGCGGTTGGCTCTAACAAATGTTCCCGTTCTTTGTCAAAAATCTTATACCAGTGTGACATCGAGTTCCAGTACGCATTGTAGAGGCGTTTGCTTTCCTTATCAGCGTATTCTAACTGGTAACGACTTAAAACTTTCCACTGTTCTAACAAATCAACATAGAGTGATTCATGAGGGAAAGCCGCGTCTTCCCGGGTTTCCTTAATAAAGTGTGCCAAATCATCAGTCATCTGAACCGGTGTTTTCATTTTCATTTCTCTCATTTTCCTTTTATATTAGTTTGTTGAATGGTGATCGGTGGTTTTTAGTTAATCTTTTCCATAAAACTGCGCAGCTGCAATGGCCCGTTGCCATCCCCGATACAAGTCAGCTGCCTTTTGCGGATCCATCTGCGGATCAAACTGGTCGCCAATCCGTGATAGCTTCCGTAACTCATCCTGGTCTTCCCAGAAATCAACGGCCAATCCAGCGAGGAAGGCTGCTCCCAGCGCGGTTGTCTCTTCCATTGCTGCCCGTTTGATTGGCGTTTGTAAGATATCGGCCTGGAACTGCATCATGAAGTTATTCCGTGAAGCGCCCCCGTTAACCGTTAGTGCTGTTAGTGGTAATTGGGTGTCCTTGACCATCGTATCGACAACATCCTTGGTCTGGTAGGCGATTGCTTCTAAGGTTGCACGAATGATGTG
>BLMQ01000108.1:0-11880 GCA_011958095.1 Lactobacillaceae bacterium
GTCATGATTACTTAAAAGGGCGCGGGAGTGGTTTTAGATGTACTTCAAATCAATAATGTTTAGAACATCTTTTAGCGTTATCCACCGCCGCTAAGTGTTTTAGATGTACTTCAAATCAATAATGTTTAGAACCTAAAAAATTAGCGGATGAGATAAATTATTGTTTTAGATGTACTTCAAATCAATAATGTTTAGAACAAGATCATGTGGTTACTACCGATGATTACGGTTTTAGATGTACTTCAAATCAATAATGTTTAGAACGATATTTTATTAATGAAATACTACGACCCGGTTTTAGATGTACTTCAAATCAATAATGTTTAGAACGCTGGTAACTCTAAATCATCAGGGAGTTTAGTTTTAGATGTACTTCAAATCAATAATGTTTAGAACATATAATCGGTTAAAAGTTGCGGATTTTTAGTTTTAGATGTACTTCAAATCAATAATGTTTAGAACTTACTAGCAGATATATACAGGACATTACAAGTTTTAGATGTACTTCAAATCAATAATGTTTAGAACGTAAAGTTAAGTTAAGTAAGATTAGTTTAAGTTTTAGATGTACTTCAAATCAATAATGTTTAGAACGTATTCTTTTGAATTGTAGCAATACCATCTGTTTTAGATGTACTTCAAATCAGTAATGTTTAGAACTTGAAATTAATCCAGACGTGCAGGCTGATTGTTTTAGATGTACTTCAAATCAATAATGTTTAGAATCTGGGAAGATGTCCTGGAACTCCAATGAAGATTTTAGATGATAAATATTAGTCGAACTCACGGCTGAGAAAAATCTTAAATATGCTTCAAATTTCCCCGTCAACTTCAGCGGGCTTTTTTCATTTTCTTTTCAAACTAGTGCATAATATTTACAAGTTTGTTATTGGTAAACCTGGTGAATTCTGGATTGTTGGGGTCATCGCTACGATTATCGGTTTCTGTACTAGTCCCCTTTATCCTATTTTGAATAAATTTATTCCACGGAAATGGCTATTCATTGGTGGCCAAGTCTGCATGAGTTTAGCATATTTAATCTTTATTTTTACCCGCTCTAATGTTTTAATGATGGACTTTGGATTGGTCTTGTTTAACATTAATTTTGCCCAATTGGTAACAGTTTTAACATTAACGGATGCAATTGAATACGGCCAATTAAAGTCTGGTCAACGAAATGAAGCGGTTGTTCTTGCTGTGCGACCAATGATTGATAAATTAACAGGGGCAATCTCAAATGGACTTGTCGGTTATATCGCAATCGCGGCCGGAATGACAGGGAGCGCAACTGCTGCTGACATGACAGGTCATGATATTCGGACTTTTGATAGTATGGCCTTTTATATCCCACTGGCATTAGCTGTTTTGTCAATTTTTGTCTTCCTTTTTAAGGTGAAATTGAGTGAAGAAGTTCATGCGGAAGTAGTTGAAGAATTAAAGGATAAATTAGCACAAGGAGAACTGACAAGTGAGGCAACGACATCATCGACTGGTCTTAAAGAAGAAACGATTTATGCCCCAACAGATGGCGAATTAGTTGCAATGAAAGAAGTCGTCGATCGTGATGGTCAACCGTTCCCCGGAAAGGGCTTTGCGATTAAACCAACGAGTGATAAATTGTACGCCCCATTTGACGGGAAGATTAACTTTACGTTTGGCACCCGTCATGCGTTTGGTATTACTTCTGACAAGGGATTAGAAATGATTATTCATATTGGTGTCGGAACTGTGAATATGCGTGGTGAAGGCTTCAATGCCCATTATAATGACGGTCAAATCGTTAAAAAGGGTCAGTTACTCTTTGATTTTGATCGTGAATTGATTAGACAAAGCGGGTACGAAGATTGGGTAATTACTTTCTTTGCGCAACCGCATAATATTAAAGCAACGTCTGGTTTTACTCCCGGTAAGCTTATTAAGCATGGCGATAAGGTAGTAACAGTAGAATTTAAATAGGGTGAGATAATGATGAAGAAAGAATTGCCGTGTTTCTTATATGGTGGCGATTATAATCCGGAACAGTGGCCAGAAGAAACGTGGGATGAAGATATTAAAGTATTTAAACAGGCAGATATAAATTCCGCCACGATCAATGTTTTTTCATGGGCTTTGCTTGAACCGCAGGAGGGAAAATACGATTTTACCAAGCTTGATAAGATTATCAAAGAATTAACGGCTGCTGATTTTGATATCGTTCTTGCAACTTCAACCGCCGCGATGCCCGCTTGGATGTTTAAGAAATACCAAGATGTTGCGCGGGTCGACTACCAAGGACGCCGCCATGTATTTGGCGCTCGGCATAACTTTTGCCCAAGTAGTAAAAATTACCGGCGCTTAGCGAAAAATCTTGTTGAACAGCTCGCTAAAAGGTATGGCGATAATCCGCATATTGTTGCTTGGCATGTTAATAATGAATATGGTGGCAATTGTTATTGTGAAGAATGCCAAACAGAATTTCAGCAATGGTTAAAGGCGCGCTATCAAACCTTGGATAGACTTAATCATGCCTGGAATATGAATGTGTGGAGTCATACAATTCATGACTGGAATGAGATTGTTGTGCCCAATGAACTTGGTGATGCATGGGGCCCAGAAGGATCGGAAACAATTGTCGCCGGACTTTCAATTGATTATTTACGTTTTCAATCGACCCAAATGCTTGATTTATTTAAGATGGAAAAGCGAATTATCGAAAAGTATGATCCAACGACCTTAGTCACTACTAACTTTCATAGTCTGCCCAATAAAATGATTGATTATCAGCAGTGGGCGAGTGCGCAAGACATCATATCATATGATAGTTATCCGGCTTATGATGCACCGATTTATCAGCCAGCATTCTTATATGATTTGATGCGTTCCCTAAAACACCAGCCGTTTATGTTGATGGAATCCACGCCATCACAAGTTAACTGGCAACCATATAGCCCATTAAAGCGTCCGGGACAGATGGCGGCCACTGAATTACAGGCAGTTGCGCATGGTGCGGATACCGTTCAATTTTTCCAGTTGAAGCAGGCGCTGGGTGGATCAGAAAAGTTTCATGGTGCCGTGATTAGTCATGCCAACCGGACTGATACCCGGGCATTTAAGGAAGTGGCGAAATTAGGTCATGATTTAAGAAAAGTGGGCCCGGTTATTAAGAATTCTCAGACTAAAGCGCGGGTGGCCCTTATCTTTGACTGGAGTAATTTCTGGTCCTTTGAGTATGTCGATGGTATTACCCAGGACCTAAAATATGTACCAATTATTCTTGATTATTATCGGCAATTTTATGAGCTGAATATTCCGACTGATGTCATTTCCGTTGACGATGATTTTAGCCAATATGATCTCGTAGTTGCTCCGGTCCTTTACATGGTTAAGGATGGCTTAGGCAAGAAGATTACGGATTATGTTGCAAACGGTGGTAATTTTATTACTAGTTTTATGTCCGGAATGGTAAATGAATCCGATAATATCTATCCGGGCGGTTATCCTGGCCCATTAAAAGATGTAATGGGACTGTGGGTTGAAGAGAGTGATGCAATCCTTCCTAATAAAGATGTTAAATTAGCAATGACGACCGGGGATGAATTAACGGGACATTTGATAGCAGATTTAATTCGCCTTAATGGAGCCCATATCTTGGCTAAATATGCTAGTGAATTTTATGCTGGGACTCCTGCGATAACCGAGAATACCTATTCAAGAGGGAAAGCATGGTATGTTGGTAGTCGCCTTGACCATGCTAGTCTCCGTAAGATCATTATGCATGTTGTTGATGATGTGCACCTTTCTGCGTTAGTCAAAGAGCAAACAGAATTGGAGATAACAAAACGCCAAAATTCAGCAGGTCAGAATATTTACTTTGTCCTTAATATGGGAAAGGGTAAACAACCATTGCCATTAGAATTTCAAAAGGGTTATCGAGACCTTTTGACTGGGGATTCACCTGAAACGCTGCTTGATTCGTGGGATGTTGAGATTTTGGTTTAAGAATAAAAAATGGAGCAAGAGCATGAATTCTTGTTCCATTTTATAGATCAAAAATAAATAGGTTTATAGACAATTGTAAAGAAACTTGAAAAAACGTTGTTGTTTTACTAGAATGTAAGCGTACTAAATTGGGAAAATAGTTGGAGGAGTAAATGATGAAAAAATTAAGATATACAAGTGTAGCTGTTGCAACATTGGCTGCTGCGACTTTAGCGAGTGCTAATAATAAAGTGAGTGCCGATGCAACTAATAATACTGTTATTACAGAGTCAGCCAGCCAAACGGTTCAAGACGCTGTAAGTGATGCACAAAATGCGGTTAATAGTGCACAATCAAATGTAAATAGCAAAGAACAAGCGTTATCAGATGCTCAGGGAAAGGCACGGACAGCAAATAATGCTTACACTACACAGCAGTCTAAATTAACAGATAGTCAGAAAAACTTAGCTAATAAACAAAATGCTGTTAAGCAGGCGCAAAATAACTTAGATAATGCAGAAAAACTTGCTCAACAAGCAACTCCAGAAAATATTAAACAAGCACAGAAAAATATTACTGATCAACAAAAAGTTATTCAAAACGCTCAGGGAAATGTTAATGCTGCAAATACAGAATTAAATAAAGCTCAAGGTCAATTAAATAATGCTAAGCAAAAACAGGCTGATGCTCAAAAGTTAGTCAATGATAAGAATCTAGCAAAACAAGATGCTGATAATAACGTTTCTAAAGCAGAAGCTGATGTTAAAAATAGTGGCTTAAATGAAGCGGAACAAAATGTACAAAAGGTTCAAACTACTTTAGATAATATAAAAAAGACGAATAGTAGTAATGAATCTGTTTTAAAACAAAATCAAACTGCTTTGGCGGATAATAAGAAGAAAATTGCAGATTTAAACAATAAAATTGATGCAGCCAAGAAAAACGTAGCAGATGCCCAAAATAATGTTAAAGATAAGCAACAAGCATTAGCAACTGCGCAAAAAGCGCTCAGTGATTTACAAGATCAAGTTGCTCAAGATCAAGCAAGCGGAGCAGCTGGATTCTTTAAGGCAATTGCTAATAATAAAGATAATTCTGAAAGTTTAAGAGAAGATGCTCAAACTGCATATAACATTATCACTGGTCAACCAAATGCTTACCAGGATATTGCTGTAGAATGGGCTAAGAAAGCTGTTAAATTAGGCCAGGAAAACGACTCAACATCTTTAGCTAACTTAGAGAAGGCGTTGGAATACTATCAAGAATGGATGGCTTATCGTGATAAGTATGGTTTGAGTCACCCATCAATTTCATTGACTGCTGTTGCAATTGCAATGCTTAGCTCTGACTTTGAAGGATATACTCGTGAACTTAACCACCCAGCTTTACTTCAAGGGAAATATGGTCCGTTTTATGAAACTGAGGAAGATATTGCATTTGGTACAGACTATTACGATCCTGTAGACATGTGGATGAGTGAAAAGGGGATTATTGATAACTACATTAAGCAACATCCTGAAGCAGCTCAATATAGTTTTGAAAAGAATCCATTAACTGAGCAAGAATATTATAAAAACGTAAATTACTGGGATAAAATTCCTGATTTAGGAACTATTGGTCACTATACCTCTATGATTAAGCCAAACGCTAATTTTGTTGGATTGGCTACAAATAATTATCCGCTTGCACCATTCATGTATGGAGCTACTAGTATGGATGAAATAGAGTTTGATGAAAATGCTAATGGGATGGCCTTTTCTGATTACCAAAATTTAGTTCATTCATATGTTCAAAATGTTACCCAAGATAATAATATTAAAAATCTTAAAGCTAACGTAGCTACTGCAAAGCAAAATCTAGTTGCAGTACAAAATGCAGTTAAATCAGCCCAAAATAACGTTCAGAGTCTACAAGCTAATCTAGCAGAATTAAACAATAGTTCTGATAAGATTAATAAGGCGATTTCTGATACGCAAGTTGCTCTTGTTAAGGGCCAAGAAAATCTAGAATTTGAACAAAAACAACTAGACCAAGCAAATCAAACCTTAGCAGACGTTCAAGCTAAAGTTGGTACAAAAGCAAAAGCCTTAGATAATGCTAAAACTGCGCAATCTAAGGCGGCAGAAGCCCTAAGTCAAGCACAAAAAGCCTTAAGTGGAACAGAAGTTGAAGTTAAAACTGCCCAATCAAATGTTGAGACTGCCCAAAATAATCTCAATACGAAAAATAATGACTTAAAGGATGCTCAAAATAAATTGACAGCATTAAATCAAACTTTGAGTAATTTAGAAAATAGTAAGACTAATTTAGAAAAAGCGCAAAAGGCTTTAGATAATGCAAATGATGAAGCTTTGCAAGCAACTAAGGATGTTGATGCTCAACAATCAATTATGAGTTCTTTGAAGAAAAATAAAGAAAAAGCAGATGCTCAGGTTATAACTGCAACAGAAAAGCTTAAGCAAGCTCAATCAGACTTAACTGTTGCACAAGGTAGACTAGCTGCTGAACAAAAGATAGCAGAACAAGAGGCACAGAAGGATAATCAACCAACAGAGCAACCGACGAGTCAGCCAAGTGAACAACCAACTGCACAGCCAACAGTTCAACCAAGCGAGCAACCAACCGCTCAACCGACTGAACAGCCAACGAGTCAACTAAGCGAACAAACGACGAGTCAGCCAACTGCCCAACCAACAGAACAGCCGACAAGTCAGCTAATTGTTCAACCAACAGAACAGCCAACGAGTCAACCGACTGCCCAACCAACAGAACAGCCAAGCGAACAACCAGCAATTGAATCAAACACGCAATTACCTGGTGAACAAAAGAATGAAGAACCACAATCAATGACTATCCAGGTCACTACCAAGAAGGGCAAAACTTCTATCGTCGAACCTACTAATTCTTCATCAACACAACCAACTACTAAGCAAGATGCTCAACAATTGCCACAAACTGGTAATCAAAAGTCATCAAGCTTAATTGGTCTTGGTTTTGCTAGTCTTCTCTCAGCACTTGGTTTAACAAAAGTAAATAAGAAACGGAAAGATTAATTCCGAATAAAAAGGAGTAACCCTTAGCCATCTCGGCTGTGAGGATTGCTCCTTTTTAAAACTCTATTTTAATTTACCCTCGTCAATAACTTATCTGCTACCAACTTCAACATCTTTCGGGTATGCTTATCTGCTAATTGATCAATTTCGGTTTGCGCTTTTTGTGTAAACTTAGTAGCAATTTCTTGCGCCTTTTTAACACCGCCATGAGTGACAACAATCTTTTGGACTTTTTCCATATCTTCAATCGTCATTTGGCGTTTTTTGGCAAGTAACGGTTCTAATTCATGCCGGTGATTTTGCAAGGTTAAAAGAAGGGGAAGGGAGTAAACACCAGTTGCTAAATCCTCCAAAACAGGTTTGTTAAGGCGTTCATCCCCCGAATAATCAAGAATATCATCCAATATCTGGAAGCTGATCCCGATGTTTTGCCCAATTCGTTTTGCTAAGTTGATGGTCCGACGATCTCCATGGCCAAAATAGGCTCCTTCTTCAGCGGCAAGACTAAAAATAGCAGCCGTTTTGCCGTTTACATTGCGATAATAATCGAGTAATGATTGGTCAAGATCAAAGCGATTATCCATCTGTCCCAGTTCTCCAGTAAGAATTTTGCGCATCGTCCGGGCGTTTCGTGTCAGGTAGGGGGACCCGGTCATCGTTTCTACGAGGAGGTCGAAAAAAATAGTGAAAAGGAAGTCCCCCGTATAGACGGCTGTATCTTTACCAAAGGCAGCTTGAACACTGACGGCTCCACGACGTTTAGGTGAATCATCAATAATATCGTCATGAATCAAAGTAGCCATGTGTAAAACCTCAAGTGAAGAGGCAATTTTAATTAGTTTTTCTTGCTCAGCTGCAGTTTGATGATTGATATTTGCAAATAAAAGGAAGAATGCTGGACGAAGGTATTTACCACCATTTGAAGCCATCTGTTGCAGGGCATCGTGTAGTTGGGTATTTTTAATTGTAATCCGGTCATTAATTGTTTGATTTACTTTACCTAGAGCGTTATTAATCGCCGGATAGGTATGGAAAAAATGTTGTTTCATTAATCGATAATTCCTTTGTTATGGTGTACCATCTATATTGTACCGAACAACTAAGGAATTATGAAAGGAAAATTTACTAAATGTCGTTAAATGTTTTTTTGGAATTAGTAGAAATTAAGGCCAAAACTGCCAGTATCTTACCGATGCTCCTCGGGGTTTGCCTTAGTGTCTATTATTATCATTCACTAAACCTGCTAAATTCAGTTCTGTTTTTCATTGCAATGCTATTATTCAATATGGCGGTTGATATGATGGATAATTATAATGATTATAACCATGCCATTGATACCGTTGATTATAAGAAAAATACAAATATTATCGGGCGGGAAAATATTTCACCGCGCTTAGTTCTCGGTCTCTTGCTTGCCTTTAGTATAGTAGCCGGCTTAATCGGAATCTATTTAGTTACCCGCGTTGGTCTTCCACTATTATGGATGGGAATCTTTTGTTTTGCGATCGGTATTCTTTACTCTTCTGGTCCATTTCCTTTGTCAGGGTTGCCAGTTGGTGAATTTGCCTCGGGATTTACAATGGGGTTCATGATTACCCTTATTTCTGTCTTTATTAATGTTGGCCCACAATTTACATGGTCCTGGGCAAATATCGGGGTCGTCTTTCTCGTTGCTTTACCGGATGAATTGTGGATTTCCAACCTATTATTAGCAAATAATATTTGTGATGCGGGTGAAGATGAAGACAATCGCCGTCATACAGTTATTCACTTTATTGGGCAGAAAAATGGTCTATATGCGTTTGCTATTAAGAACGTTTTAGCGTTTTTAGCTATTATTTTCGCTGCGGTTCTTCGTTTCACGCCATGGACAGTATTGTTAACCTTATTGATTATCCCGTTTGTGGTTAAGCAAACACGGATGTTATTTGCTAAGCAAGTTAAGAAAGAGACATTCCCATGTGCAGTTAAAATATTATTAGTTGGCTCACTGGTTCAAGTCGTAACATTTGCAATTGGGCTGATTTAAAAAATCGGGTTCTGAATTTTTCAGACCCGATTTTTTTACTTTCTACTTATTCCCAAAATGTAATGCAGCTGCGCCAAAGTTCAATGGTTGGTAATGGACTTCCTTAAATCCGACTGCTTTCATCATCCGCGCAAGTTGATGGGCGGAGACGAATTGTTGGCTGGTTTGCTTTAAATATTGATAATCGCGGTAATGTCCACCAGCTAATGAAGCCATCAAGGGGAAGGCTGTAAAGTAAGCTTTCCAGCCGACTTTAATAATTGGATTAGTCGGCTGCGACATTTCCAAGCTAACGAATTGCCCACCTGGCTTGAGTACTCGGTAAATCTCACTAAGCGCCTTATCCGCATCTGGGACATTTCGTAAGCCAAAGCCGATGGTGACGATATCGAAACTGTTATCATCAAACGGCAGTGCCATGGCATCCCCTTGGACTAAGAAAAGATTGCCAATAATCTTTGTCTTTTCGTTAGCAATTTCTAACATTTCTTTATTAAAATCAAGCCCAGTTACTCTTCCAGCAGAGATTCGCTTAGCCAGTGCAATTGCAAGGTCTCCAGTGCCGCAGCAAACATCTAAGGCATTATCAGTGGGCTTAATTTGAAGCTGGTTAAAAAGTTCGTGTCGCCATACTTTCTGCGTTCCTAGACTAATCACATTGTTTAATAAGTCGTAGCGGGGGGCTACCCGGGAAAATAAGTTATTTACTTCGTGTTCATTTAATAATTTATTTGTTTGAACCATGATTTTCTCTTTTCTTTAAGTTATTCTGTAAGTTGATTCTTTGGTCTAACCAACATAACCAAGATAAAGTTAAGCAGGAGAGTCAAACCAGTAATGACAAAGACCATTTCATAACTAGAAATCCCTGAGATGAATGACCCAAGAATTGATCCTAACACTGCACCTGCAGCCTGGAAAGATTGATTATAACTAAAGATCCGGCCAAATGCTTCGGTTGGAACATCAAGAGTTAAGACCGTTTGGGTAGCAGGCATTAACGCTGCGTTTGCCAACCCAAGCAAGAAGCGCCAGAATGCCAAGGCCCATGGAGATTTAGTAATGGTCATTGGGATAAAAAGAATGAACGCCGTGAGAATCCCAATCTGTAATACTTTTTCTGGTCCAATCCGGTCCATCGTGTGACCAACCTTTGAAGCGGCAAGCAATGTTCCTAGTCCTGGAGTAGCAGCAACAATCCCAGCGACAAAGGCAATATTGCCATGGCCGCCCATCAATTGCCGAACATACAAACTGATAATTGGGTCAATTGACATGGTAGAAGAAGTAACAATCATTGTGGTTAAGAACATAACGAAGATCAATGGTGGATTATCCAAATTATGAATGATTTCTTTCATTGGCTTCATCGCTTCTTTTTTAATTGGGGTAAAATGTTCTACCGTCAATAACCACGTACTGAGAAAGACACAAAACATTAGTGCTCCGGTGATGAAAAATGGGATTCGGTACCCAAACAATCCTGATAGGAAACCACCAAGCAAAGGACCAACCAAATTGCCGGCCACCCCCGCAGTAGTCATCGCTGACATTACCCAGCCTGATTTATTATGCGGTGTTTCGCCAGCCATTAAAGCAGTAGCGTTATTAATGTAGCCGGAAAAGACTCCTTGAAGGAACCGCATGCCAATAATCATCCAGACACTTTGGGCAAAACCAATTGCACAGATTGTACAGGCCATTACTCCCGATGCCCGCATACACATCAGTTTTCGTCCTTTGCGATCGGCCAAACTGCCCCAGAATGGTGAAACAATGGCTTGACTAATGAAGGTCACCCCAAATGCTAGTCCGGAGTAAATGTTGAGCTGAAAACGCGTAAAATTTCCTAATTCTGCAATAAAAAGTGAGATAAACGGCATCGTCATCGAGTAGCCCATCCCGGTGATGAACGCGCCGAGCCAAAGGGTGTAAAAAGTTCGGTGCCAACCGTGAGGAAATTTTCCTCTTGCGACTTCCGAATCCATTTTAATTATCATCTCCTAAAATGATTTGTTCATAAAACTATATTGTAACAAAATAATTTGTAATATGGGGATTCCTTCCGAAAATACAAATTAATTTAGCATTCCTTTTAGAAAATTTGCTAATATATTAATGAAGATAAGAAAGGGGAAATCATCTGTGAAAAAGAGGATTGCAGTCTTTTCAGATACGCATGGAAATCTAACAGCGTTGCAAGCAATGTATCGCGATAGCCTAGCGCAACATGTTGATGAATATTGGTTTATTGGTGATTTACTGATGCCGGGCCCAAGTGTAAAACCAATTTGGGAAATTTTACAAGAAATGAAGCCGACAGTAATTGTACGAGGAAACTGGGATGACCTAGTTGTTCGTGGTGCTCGCGGGATGATGGATATGGAGCGTCCTTCCCACATTTACTTTGCGCGGTTAGCTCAGTACGTTGCGGAACATGCCCCCAACGGAATGGTTGATAAGATTGCAAGTTGGCCGATGCACGTGACGAAACGCGTGGGGCCCCTTAATTTTGGTATCTCCCATAACCTGCCGTGGCTTAATATGGGCCAAGACCTTTTTCCTACGCAAGCTAGTGAGAATTTTGATAAGTTGTTTAATGTCGCTGGCGAACCAGTTGATGTGGCCATTTATGCTCATGTTCATCATGATCTTTTGCGGTATGGGAGTGATGAACGCATGGTTTTAAATCCCGGAGCAGTCGGCGAGCCATTCAACCACTGGCAACCGCTCCAACGTGATTTGCGGGCCCATTATCTAATTTTGGAAGTAGATGATATTGGTTTAGCTGAAACTAGCTTCCGCCATATTGGGTATAGTCGCGATCAAGAAAAACAAATT
>BLMQ01000109.1:0-1147 GCA_011958095.1 Lactobacillaceae bacterium
CAGGAATAAAATGAGGATACAAGCAACGACGCTATTTTGAGATTATTGCGAGACCTTTTAAATCATTTATTTTTAAATTCCTATTATCACTGAATAGAATTTTTTATCCCGAAAAGCTCGAATTTGAAAACGCTAAACCTAACTTAATAATCTTAATCAATATACTTAAGATTATTAGTTATTAAAAAAATAACTTACGAGCAGATAGCACGATTTGCTAGACTAATCCTTGTGCAATTTTTAGGGTAAAAGGAGTTTTTATATTTATGGAAAATGCTTTACAAGCTCGTAAGCAAGCAGCGCACCCAGGATTAATGATGGTTAGTATGCTGCTGGGAGCTTTTGTCGGAATGTTTAGTGAGACTTCATTAAACATCTCCTTGCCAAAATTGATGATCGCTTTTCAAGTAAGTACGTCAACAATTCAATGGTTAGTTACTGGATATATGTTAATTATTGGGATTATCTTGCCACTGTCCAGTATTATTACTAAATGGTTTACGACCCGTCAAGTCATTATTTTTGCATTAATTGACTTCATGGTTGGGGCTTGTATTTCTGCCTTAGCGCATAATTTTACTATTTTGTTGATTGGACGAATGATTCAAGGGATCGGAACAGGCTTAATTCTTCCACTAATGTTTGCAGTGGTAATGCAAATCTTCCCACCGAAACAAATTGGAGCGGTTCTAGGAATGTGTGCCCTCGTAATTATGTTTGCACCTGCAATCGGTCCTACTTTAACTGGACTAATTCTTGCTAAGCTATCATGGCAATGGATCTTCTGGTTATTTATCCCGTTTTTATTTATTGCCTTAGTCTTTGCGATTATTTCATTAGAAAATGTTGGCGAAATTACTAGGCCACATGTTGATGTGCTCTCAATTATTGAATCGGCAGTAGGTTGTTCAGGACTGGTTATCGGTGCTAGTTTAGCGAGTGAAGACGGTTGGACTTCACCAGCAGTTCTTAGTGCATTAATAATCGGTGTTATTGTTTTAATTTTTTATATCCATCGGCAACTTCATCTGGAAGAACCAATTTTAAATCTTCGTATCTTTAAATATCCGGCCTTCACAATTGGTTCTTCCATATGAAGTTGCCGATGGATATAAAAAATTAAAACAATAACACCGATTATTAATGC
>BLMQ01000110.1:0-1032 GCA_011958095.1 Lactobacillaceae bacterium
ATTTTATTTCTTGTACATCATGAACGTTAATACTGCGAAATAAACGTGTGTTTAAGATAAGCCAGTATAGAAATATTTTTCGTGGCTGAATTTTCGGCCGCCAATTATTCCATGTTCTCTAATTTTCGTTTTAAAGCCGTCTGAGCCGTTTTAGCTTGCAAAGGATAAATTATATTAAACGGACGCTATCGACTTTAAAACTGCTGATTATTTTTAAATAAGCAGGGTTCTAATTTAATACGTTATATATTTTTCACTCTGCAATTTTGCTGAGTGAATTTTCGTGGCCGAATTTTCGGCAGTCAAACTTTATACAAGTGCCTTTTCCGACGAAAATTATTTTTTAAGGCTGTATCAATCCACTTATGACAATAAAACATAAACTTATATTTCCGTCGCTTGCTTTTCCGCTTAATAAACTTAGTTAAATCATTCTAATACATTGATAAAACGTGCTGTTTAATCGTTTGAACATTAAGCGGTTATTTGTTTCCTTTTCCTCCGAGTAAATGACAACATCCCCTCTATATCGCTGTATTAACGGCAAAGAGGGGATGTTATTTTTCGTAGGTCATATTTTTTTAAGACAGCCGATAAGGCTAAAAATGCTTATTAATTAATGCCATTCGTTATGGTCTAGGCTGTTCACTTTATCCAATAGACTTTGAGCGTTTTCTTTCTGCTCCTGTGTTGCAGTAGGGTCATTTAGTATTGTAGTAGCTGTCACTCTTACAGCGTAACAGTCCATGAGTACTTGGTTACCTTGTACCTTGAAATGTTTATCTGGAATGTGAGCCACAAGAGGATTTTCAGCCTTAAAGCGTTCAATTGGATTGTTCCCAGCTACTGCTACTAAACCCTTGTCAATTGCTTGTTGAGTAGGATTGCCCAGCTCATCAATCATTCCCTCATCAACTAGCATTTTATAGAGTTTGTCCTTGTTAGGGTGTAAGCCAATAGAAATAAGATGACTATAGGCTTGCTCAACTAACGGTGGGTATTTGATATTAAAATTCATTGTTTATTTGTCCT
>BLMQ01000111.1:0-16206 GCA_011958095.1 Lactobacillaceae bacterium
ACCTGTGACCCCCTGCTTGTAAGGCAGATGCTCTCCCAACTGAGCTAATCCTCCATAAATAGGCTTGCTATATAAATCAGCCTATTTAATATATCATCTATATACTTTTTTGTCAAATCCTATTTAAGATTTAATTCAATTAATTTTTCATCAATCATGGCTAAGACCTTCTTAGCTGCAGCCGGATCTTCAACAAAATCATATTTATCGCCATCAATAACCATCTTAGGGCTTTCATTATAATCCTCATACCATTGAACATAACGTTCGTTTAAATTTTTATAATATGAATATAAGGAAGGATCATTAGTAATTTGTTCAAATGAACGTCCCCGTTTCTTAATCCGTTCAAGCATTGTTTCAAACGAAACCCTAATTGTAATTAAAAGGTTAGGAGCTTTTTGGTGTGGTTGCTCTGGCAATTCTTCCATCATATTACCTAATAATGAAGAATAAATATTTGACTCCGTTTCCGTAGCCCGGCCCATATCCGCGTTTAACTTGAACAACAAAGCATCTTCAAAGATTGAACGGTCCAAAACATTTAAGTCATTTGAGTATGAATCTTTAATCTCAGCAAGACGTTTGTTTAAAAAGTAAATCTGTAATAAGAAGCCATATTTTTTAGGATCTTTATAAAAAAGCGGCAAAATTTTATTATCGTCGACGGACTCATAAAAGGCCTGGCTATTAAGATGGTCGGCTAATAACTTTGTCAAACTGGTCTTTCCTGCACCGATTGTTCCGGCTAAAGCAATCATTAGTTATTTCCCCCTATTTCAAATTCAAAAAGTAACGAAAACAATTCTAACATTTAAAATAAAAAGGAGCGAGTATTTTCTCGTTCCCTTTTTATTTTATTAATCATCTTCCGGTTCGTACGATTCACCCTTTGTTCGCCGTGATAAATCAACCTTATCAAGCGGAATCAAGTGCGTCTTGTAACGAATCTTGTAGTAGAAGAAAAGAATTAAGAATAATGGAATTCCCATGTAAGTAATTAAAATGTTTTGCCAATCCATTTTTACAAAAGCATCAATGTTTTGACCACAAATAACGACAATACATAGAGCAAGCGCGAATACTGGGCCAAATGGGAACCCTGTTGCATGATACTTCAATTCAGACAGTGTATGTCCTTGCTTAAGAAATGCCTTCCTAAAGCGGTAGTGGGAAATTGCAATTCCTAACCATGCAATAAATCCACACAATCCCGATGCACCAATTAAGTAGTTATAAGCTTTGGGACCAATAAATTGAGTTGCATAGGCTGCTAATGAGACAACCATCGTTCCCAGCAAAGCATAAATCGGAATACCACGCCGGTTTACATAACCAAAAATCCGCCATGCATATCCTTCACGCGCTTGTGAATAAAGCATCCGGGTTGAAGCATATAAACCAGAGTTAGCAGCAGAAATGACGGCAGTTAAGATAACCGCATTCATTGTACTAGCTGCAAAGGCTAATCCCGCCCGCTTAAACACAATTGTAAATGGACTCATTGTAATGTTTGAAACATCTTGATTCAATAAGTTCTTATCTGTGTAAGGAAGGATGCAGGCAATAACAAAAATAGCAAAAATATAAAAAAGTAAAATTCGCCAGAAAGTTGAGTGGATTGCCTTTGAGACAGACTTTTCTGGTGTAGCAGCTTCACCAGCAGTAATTCCAACTAATTCTGTTCCTTGGAACGAGAACCCAGCAACCAAGAAAACACTAATAATTGCTGGCACACCTCCAACAAACGGTGCCTGCTTATAGTGGAAGTTGCTTAATCCAACTGGCTTGCCACCCATAATTCCAAAAATAATTGCAACACCAACAATTAAAAATACGATAACTGTGACAACTTTGATTAAAGCAAGCCAAAATTCAGTTTCACCATAAGATCGTACTGATAAATAATTGATTAAGAAAATTAATGCCATCACTGTTACACTAAAAATCCAGCCTGGAACATTAGGAAGCCAATAATTCATTACAATTCCCGCAGTTGTAACATCTACGGGGATGGTAATCGCCCAGTTAAACCAATAATTCCAACCAAGAGCAAAGCCTAGTGCTGGATCAACAAATTTTGTTGAATAAGCTGAAAATGACCCAGTTAATGGCATATAGGTTGCCATTTCTCCTAGACTCGTCATTAGGAAATAAACCATAATTCCCATAATTCCATATGCAACTAACGCTCCACCAGGTCCCGCAGTTGAAATAGCGGATCCACTGGCAATAAAAAGTCCAGTACCGATTGTTCCACCAAGAGCAATCATGGACAAGTGACGTGTCTGTAATGTCCGTTCCATATGACCCGTCGACTTAGATTCATCTGCCATAAATATATTTCCTCCAAATTTGTGTGCCTTAACGTCAACATTTTCGAAGAGGATAAATTAAAAGGGTCTTCTGATCGGCAACCCCACCAGAAGACCCAACTTAATACCTATAATTAATCGTTGAATCAATTTAGGAAGCGCCCCGCAATTATTGCGACAGTCTATAGCCTATTGTGACTATAGCCCAACATCTACCAGAAATAAGCTAAGTAGTGTTTCGGCATATTTCCCTTTCACTAATACTCCGGTGCTTATTCACCTAATACTAGTTACTGATAAAATATGCAACCTCTTCATCGAATGAAATTATACCCCACTCAAATAAAAATGCAAGTCCGATTATTTAATAATGCGTTGCCATAAGTCATCCTTGTCATAAGTAAAACCACATTTAACAAGTACTCGCTGGGAACGATAATTACTTTGTTTGCACTCCGCATGAATCGTAATTTTAGATGGCAAAATAGAAATAAATTTTTGAAGTGCAGTTGTCATTATGCCTTTATTCCATTGGTCTTGTTGTAAAAGATAACCTACTTCATAATGATGAGCAATTCTTTTTCCTTCATCCCCATACCAAGCACTTAATACAATCATTCCCACTACATCTTCATTTAGCTTTACTACCATCACATGATTATGGCGAATAAACATCTTAATAGCTTGCGTACGTTTTTCTTCTTGAAGCGGTAAAAGCAATCCCACTGCTTGTGTTAAGTTTTCATTATCCAACAATTTAACTATTGCTCCTAAATTGTTATTAGTTTTTGCTGGTTCAATTATAATTTCACTCATTTTTCTCCTATTTCCCGGGAAATAAAAAAGAGAAGCAACCAAAAAGATTTCCCTCCATCAATTTTGATTATTAAATTTCAACACTATGGAAGAACGGAATTCGTTGCAATCGTGGTGCCCAAGCGACATAGAGCCATTCTGCTACTTGTAACCATGCATAAGCTAATAACATTGCACCAATCGTATCAAATGGCCAGTGAGCATAAAGATATACCCGCGATACCGCCAAAAAGAAGACTGCGAATATTAATAAGATTTGCAAAATTGTGCGGACAGATGCTTTTTGAATAAGCGGAATTACAATTAAGAATAAAATTGCTACTACCAAGAAGAATCCTAAAGTGTGACCACTAGGGAAACTATAGCCATCATCTGCTGCCAAGTGTTGTGCAGGACGGACCCGCTTAACGATGTGTTTAATAATTGTTCCAAGCACATCACCACCAAAAATCGTTCCTAATGACCATAAAGCCGGGATGCGATAGCCCTTCAACCATAAAACACCTGCAATAATAAATACCCATACTAAATCTAAGACCGGTTTAGCTAAAAATGAAAGCAAGCTCATCAAAGCATGGAACCAACCAATTCCTTCCAGGCGCTGACTAGTAAATAACGACTGCAGAACAGCATCAATCATTGTTAGCACTGATGAATTAAACATAATTAATAGCATCAATGCGATAAAGAAACCACCGCTTAAGGCAAAGCGCCACCACCGATGATCATCACGTTCAATAAACATAATCAAGGATTCTCCTAACTTAAATTAATTAATCAAAAATGAGTATACCACAGTGTCAAAAATTCCATCGTGACTTTTTGATTAAATATTTATGAAGATAGTTCAAAACACGATTTAAAAGCTCTCCCAAACCAAAGCCAAGCGTAATTGCACCAACAATGACAACTACCTGGTAGAAATAAACATTAACAAGATGATAATTACCAATAGCAAAATTACGAACCATTTTATAAGCCTGTCCTCCAGGCACGAATGGAACTAGCGCGGGCACATTAAAAACAATAATTGGCATTCGTTTTCGACGAGCTGCTGCCTGGCTTAATACCGAAATTAAGATTGCAGCAACTAAATTACTAAACGCAAGGCCAATGCCACTGCAATAATACATTATCCAATAGATTACCCATACGCCTCCGCCAATCATCCCCGCAGTATTGTAGGCACGTTTAGGAATGTTTAAGAGGATCCCAAAACAAACTGTCGAAACATAGCATAAGAAAAATTGTAATAATAGGGTGCTCCAATTCATCTCCTACCCTCCTAATTAAAGTGCAGAACAATTACAATTGCACTACCAATCGAAACGGCAGTTAGGATCGCCTCAATCCCTCTTGTGGGTCCGCTAATTAAATTTCCTGAAACTAAATCCCGCGCCGCATTAGTTAAGGGCACCCCAGGAACCAGAGGCATAACCGCGCCAATAATAATATCATTAATATTATTAGCGAGGTGCATTCTAACAAAGATCACCGCTAAAATACCTATAATCAAGGAAGAACAAAACTCTCCTAAATACTGAATCTTAAATTTTCGCAAGAGGTATGAAAATGCCCCATAACCTACGCCACCTGCAAGGAAGCCGGCCCAAGAATCAGAAACATTGCCTGTAAAGACAATCATCAATGCGCCACTTAAAATTGCAGCGGCAAATGATTCGTACCAATTTTGCCATCTTGGCATCTTTTGGCGATCAATCTTTTTTAATTTGGCAAACGCTTGTGGAACATCAATTTTGCGCCGTGCTAGTTCACGAGAAACTTCATTGACATCCGCAATTTTACTTAAATTATTTTTTCGATGACGAATAGTAATTACTTGAGCATGGGGATCATTAATTGTTCCGACTACAATTCCGGTCACAGTTGTAAATGCCTGAAAGTCATGTAAGCCAGCACTTTGGGCCATTCGAGATAAGGTATCGTTAACTCGTTCCATATTTGATCCATTTTCAATTAAAAGTCTCCCTGCTAGTAAACACGTCTTTAGTGCTAGTGCTTGTCGTCGTTTTGTTAACATCTTTTCGCCTTCTCTGTTCAAAGATATTTATTATTATCCTCTGTTTAGATAAGGAGCTCAATACAAAAAAACGGCCGGAAAAATCCAGTCGTTTTTTGTATTTAGTCTTTAACTACATTTGCAGCTTGAAGGCCACGCTCGCCTTCTTCAACTTCAAACGTAACATGTTGTCCTTCGCTCAATGACTTAAAGCCATCCCCTTGAATAGCAGAAAAATGAACAAACACGTCATCGCCGCTTTCACGAGTAATGAAGCCATACCCCTTATCGTCATTAAACCATTTAACAGTTCCTTGTTCCATGTTGGAAATCCTCCTGTGCATTAAGCACTAATATAATTTGTAATTCGTCTCAGGTGAAGAGATCCATTTGCAATGAAACAATCGAACCAACCGCACTTAAAAAAACTACAAAAATCATTGTATCACATAAGCAATCATTTACATAATTAATCTTTATTTTCTTGAGCTGTGTCCGGTTCAATAAAAATATTATGTGAGGCCTTATATGAAACATTAATTTCTTGGTCGTTATTTTCTTTTTGAATCACAATTGGTCCTTCAAAAGGCTCATGGCGAATTACAGTAACTTGTTCTTGAGGTCGTAATCCTAACTCTTCTAAGTAAGTGAGTAACTCATGATTATCTAAGAATCGTTCTAGTTCAACTTTTTCCCCATCATTAGCATCTGCCAATAAACGATGCGTTACATCTGGAAACTTGCCATTAGCTGATGGAATTACTCCACCATGCGGACAATGATCAGGGTGTTGAAGAAAAGAATCTAAGGCCGTTGCTAGGCGATCACTTGTCTGATGTTCAAGAATTTCCGCTTCTGAATGAACATCTGCAAAATTATAGTGAAGCTTATCCACTAAAAATGTTTCCCATAAACGATGCTTCCGAACTAATTCCGCAGCATACTTTTGTCCCTTTTCAGTTAAAGAAATACCGGCATATGGTTCATGAACGACTAGCCCTTCGTCAGCCAACTTAGAAATCATCTCGGTTACTGATCCAGCGGCAATTCCTAGTCCAAGGGAAATCTCTTTATTAGAAACTTTTTTATGACTACCACCTAATTCAAAAATAATTTTTAGATAGTCTTCCTTCATTGGAGTCAAATTGTTTCACCTCTGGGTATTAAAATTTGGCCTACGATCGGTCATTATATGTTTTTATATATTAACATTGAACCCAAATTGATTATAGCATATTATTAAAAGTGTAGTTTGGAAAGCCTAACTTTTTTGTTATAAGCTTTTTACAAACCCGCAATCGATCTTTACGGAGGAGTAGGTAAATCATGGACGAAAAAGTAACAGGGAAACGCTTTTTAGCAGTTACCCTCCTAAATGTGTTAATTACAATTGTTGAAATTCTTGGAGGTATTCTTTCGGGAAGTTTAGCCTTACTATCAGATGCTTTTCATAATTTAGGGGATTCGCTTTCCATTGTACTAGGCTATTTTGCCCAGCATATTGGGGGTCAGCCAGAGAATCGGCAGCGAACCTATGGCTACCGGCGAGCTGAAATCCTCTCAGCATTAACTAATAGTATCTTTCTAATTGTTATCTCTGTCTTTTTAATTATTGAAGCTATTAAACGGTTAGAGCATCCTCAGCATATTAACGGGGGCATTATGTTAACCGTAGCCGTGATTGGTCTGCTTGCCAACTTTATTTCCGCAGCTCTTTTACATGCTGGTAGCGAAGACAGCTTAAATGTCAAAGCAACTTATCTTCATATTCTAAGTGACGCGCTCTCTTCTGTTGCCGTTATCATTGGAGGAATCATTCTTACCTTTGTTAATGTTCCATGGCTTGATCCCGCCTTGACAATTGGGGTTGCCCTCTATATTGCTTATGAGGCTTGGCCAATTATTAATCAGACTATCAAAATCCTCATGCAGTCTTCCCCTGATCTTGATTATGATTCCATCGAAAATGATTTAAAACAGATTGATGGCGTTACGGCTGTTCATCATGTTCATGCATGGATGATGGATGAACACCGAATTATTTTCTCTGCCCATCTGAATTGTGATGACTTGCCACTAAGTCAGGTTGAGCGGATCTATAGTCAAGTAGAAAAGATCCTGCATGAAAAATACGGAATTTGCCATGTTACTATTCAAGCAGAATATCACCGGGGGAAAGATGAAGAACTATTCAATACTCCCGTTGATGAAAAAAATGTTATTAGTAACGACTTCAAACAGGACTAAAATTAAAGGAAGCAAAAAGTTGAGCGAAAACTCAGCCTCTTGCTTCCTATTTTTTTACATCGATTAAAATAATTTTCCGACTCCATAGTGAATCGTAATCGTAATCAAACCAATAATAATATTTCGAATAACTGCAACTTTTACAAGCCCGTTACCAAGCTTAGAACTGATATAACCAGTTAAGGCACTAGTAAAAGCAACTGCTAAAATCACGGCATACCACTTATATGCTTCGGGAGCAAAAGTCATCGCCATCAACGGAATCAAGCCTCCAGCAGCTGCTGAAAAAAGAGAAGAAAATGCCGCATCCCAAGGGTTAAGATAGTGACCAAGCTCAATATCATACTTAATCCGAACAACTGTCTCAAGGGGCTTTTTATTAAGGAGGTCTTTAGCAATTTTGATTGATGTTTCAGGGGTAACCCCTTTATTTACATAATAGTCTTTTACTGCTGCAAGTTCCCCTTCATAATCGGTTTTTAAGAGCTGCTCTTCTTTAGCAACGGCCGCTTTTTCCGTATCCTTTTGAGTAGATACAGAGGCATATTCGCCAGAAGCCATTGAAAATGCACAGGCAAGCAAATCAGATAAGCCAGCAATGAAGATAGTAAAACGGTCACTTGTCGCTGCTGCCACCGATACCAAAACACCGACAACAGTCAAAATCCCATCATTTGAACCTAGTACCCCCGCTCGTAACGTATTCAGTTTTTCTTCCATTGTTTGCTTCTGATGTTTTTTCACCTTAATACTCATTTAATCTCATCTCCCTACCGCGCAAATAATTGTCCAATCAGGTACGTAACCCCCATTGTTAACAATCCAGCAGCTGCATTCCTGATCATGGATTTAATCCGGTTAGATTTTCCTAAAACCGCCGCAAAATAACCAGTAATTAACAAGGCAATCAGAACTGCAATTGCGGTTGCTGAGATTCGAACATTTGCAGGAGAAACGGTAACCGCCACCATTGGTAAAATTGAACCGGTTGGAAAGGATATAAAGGAAGCAATCGCCGCAGCATATGGACTTGTAAACTCATTGGGATTAAAGCCATAGCGCTCTTGAACAGCTGTCCCTAAAGCATCTTTTTCCATTAATTCTTTCGTCGCTTGTTTAGCTAATTGCGGATCAATGTCTTGAGCTTCATATTTCTTTTGAACATAGTCAAATTCATGCTGGTATTGATTCTGAAGGCGCTGCTTTTCACTAATCAAAGCCATTTTTTGTGAGTCCTTTTGGGTCGAAACTGAGACGTACTCCCCCATACACATTGAAATCATACCGGCAAGTGTTCCGGACAAACCCGCGATTAAGATGGAACGGGCATTACTCGTTGCCGCTGCCACCCCGATAACAATTCCGGCAATTGAAATAATCCCATCATTAGCCCCCATCACACTCGCACGCAGAACGTTTACCTTTTGTGCTAGTGACATCTTTTTCTTGGACACATTTATCCCTTCCCTCTTTCAGTTTATAATCATTATAACATAGAGATGAGTAAAAACAACCAAATAATCTTCAAATAACATTCTATATTAGAATCATTAAAAAATATATTGTTATGTAAAAAGAGGCTGGGAAAATAATCCAACCTCTTTACTATTTTAAATTGTAAACTGCCAAAACGCAGTAGCTCAAAAAATTAAATTATTTATTCATAAGCCTGAACAGTATTAGTCCGAATAACAAATACTGATGTTCCAGCATGACGAGCCATGTATGATGCCTGGGAACCAACTGCCTTACGGTTACCCTTCTTGCCAATTGAACCAACAACTAATAAATCCGGTTGGAAGGCAGGGATAACGTGATTACAAATCCGCTCAGCCGGCCGTTCACCACGATCAACAATTGCCGTAATCTTTTCTGGATCAACACCGTAATCAATCGCTGCTTGGACATATTCATTTACTCGTTGACGTAATTCGTCTTCACTGCTATGAACATAATCCTTATCTAAGATCTGATATACATTTACCCGGTCAGTTTCAAGAATTGAGACAATTCCTAGCGCTGAGCCATCACGTTTCGCCTTGTCAACCGCATATGAAAAAGCGGCACGGGCATCTGGTGCATCGTCAACACCAACGAGGATCTTTTTGAACTTCTTTGGCTTTATTTCGAACATTAGTATTCTCCTTCCTATGTTCTACACTTTAACGGTGAAGCATTACTCGCTCCTCTTCGTTAAATCATATTCTTCACTCCTTATGTTACTACTTATCTCGATTTTGTAAATAATTATTTCGGCCTTCCTAAAATAAAAGTGATTTATTAAAGAATTTTATAATTATTTTTTCAAATTCACTTCTACACAATTCTCATTTTGACGACTTATAGAACAATCGATATAATAAAAGTTACTTACTTCTTGATAATATAACGAAACGAGGTTAATTATTTCATGTCAATGATTGAATTTCATAATGTACAAAAATATTATGGCAAGTTTCATGCATTAAAAGATATTAATTTAACAATCGATGATGGTGAAACAGTTGTTTTAATTGGGCCATCTGGCTCGGGAAAAAGTAGTTTAATCCGGACTGTTAATGGTTTAGATCCTATTAGAGATGGTCAATTAATCGTTAATGGGTTTGACCTTGCCGATAAGAAAACCAATGTAAATTTAATTCGAAAAGATGTTGGGATGGTCTTTCAACACTTTAACTTATATAACAATAAGAGTGTTATCGAAAACATCATGCTCGCACCCCGAATCGTATTAAAGCGCCCAGAAGATGAAAACCGTGAGTTAGCAATGAAACTGCTTGATAAAGTTGGCCTTGCAAACAAGGCTGAAAGTATGCCTGCTCAGCTATCTGGAGGGCAAAAACAACGAATTGCGATTGCCCGCAGTCTGGCTATGAAGCCTAAATGCCTCCTGTTCGATGAACCAACAAGTGCGCTCGATCCGGAAATGATTGATGATGTTTTAGACGTTATGAAAGATATCGCTAAAAACTCCAACATGACAATGTTAGTAGTGACCCACGAAATGGGCTTTGCACGGGCAGTTGCTGATCGGGTTATTTTTATGGCAGATGGTCGGATCTTAGAAGACGATTCAACCGAAAAATTCTTTGGCGACCAGCCTTCTACAGAGCGTGCTCGCGAATTTATGAGTAAGATCAGTGGTCACTAAGGAGGAATTACAATGAAAAAGTATTGGCGATTGATTAGTCTTAGCGCCCTCCTCTTTATCACCCTCCTTACCCTTTCTGCCTGTGGTACTTCAATTGCAAAAAAGGATGTCCTGAATGAGGATATGCGTAGTCAACGAATTACCTGGGGAGTAAAAGCAGATACTCGTCTCTTTGGACTGGAAAATATCCGGACAGGGAAGCTAGAAGGATTTGAAATTGACCTCGCAACAGCTATTACAAAAAAGATCCTCGGCCCACAGGGAAAGCCAATTTTTGTTCCTGTAACTAGCGGAACCCGGGTACCACTCCTAAAAAACGGTAATATTGATGCGATTATGGCAACCATGACGATCACTCCTGAGCGAGAAAAACAAGTTGATTTTACCCATTCTTACTTTGATGCTGGTCAATCTCTTCTAGTTAAAAAGGGAAGTCCAATCAAAAACATCAGCGATTTAAATCGCCGAGGTGCTGTAATTCTTGGGGTTTCTGGATCAAATTCAGTTAAAAACGTTGCGAAGTTTGCTCCTAAAGCACGTGTCCTTCAATTATCTGACTATGCTCAAGCGATGACGGCCCTTAAATCTAAACAGGGGGATGCCCTTACCACTGATAATGGGATTCTCTATGGGATGGCAGCTGAAAATCCGGGCTATGAAGTTGTCGGCGGTAACTTTACTAAAGAACCTTATGGAATCGCCGTTAACAAAAATCAAACGCGTTTTCGCAATAAATTAAACTGGGCGTTAAGAGAAGTTGAAAAGGATGGAACCTACAACCGTCTTCTTCTTAAATGGTTTGGCAATGTTAAAGGATTTAATTATCAGGAGATGAAGCGCTAATGTTAAATTTAATTATAAATGAGTGGCATCCCCTTTTAACCGGCCTCTGGAATACTATTCTATGTAGCCTTATTGCACTAATCGGGAGCCTTATTATCGGAACCTTTTTTGCTCTTCTTGAGATTTCGCAACACCGTGTTGTTAAAATAATTGGTCATGTCTATGTGGAGGTCTTTCGTAATATCCCATTATTGGTAATTACAATGGCTTTTTTCCTGATCATTCCAATGTATATTGTTAAAATTAATGGATTTACTGCGGGAACAATTGGCTTAACTCTTTATACGTCTGCATTTATTGCTGAAACTGTGCGTGCTGGAATTAATTCAATTGATCCTGGTCAAATGGAAGGAGCCGTTGCCAATGGACTTACTTATGGACAAGCGATGCGCTACATTGTTTTACCACAAGCATTTCGCGTTGTTATTCCGCCACTTGGCAACCAATTTATCAACTTGGTAAAGAATTCATCGGTCCTTGCCTTTGTTGCTGGCTTTGATCTTATGTACCAAGGAAATTTAATTGCAAATGATACCTTAGCAACTATGCCCACTTATTTCATCGTCGGCATCATGTACCTCCTCATCACGCTTCCGTTGAGTTATTACATGCGCCACCTTGAAAAGAAATTAGCCTAGGAGGAATGATCAATGCAAAATTTTATTGACGCTTATTCATGGATTAATATCCGTTTTCTCCTAGAAGGGCTTTGGATTACGATTGAAGTTTCCGTAATTTCAATTATAATCAGTTTTATTTTGGGAACTTTTCTCGGAATTATCCGTTACGCTAACATCAAATACTTATCAGCAATTGTAGGATTCATTATCGATATTATCCGTAATCTTCCTCTCCTGCTAATAATTTTCTTCACCTACTTTGGCCTCCCGAATATCGGAATTAAACCAGAAATTATTCCTGCCGCAATTATGGCGCTTTCAATTTTCGAATCGGCAATGGTTGCTGAAATCGTTCGCTCAGGGATAAATTCGATTGATTACGGTCAAACGGAAGGGGCATTAGCTAATGGATTAACTAAGTGGCAAGCATTACGAATTATTGTCTTACCACAAGCAATTAAGAATATGATGCCGGCCCTTGTTAGTCAGTTCATTTCATTAGTTAAGGATACATCACTAGCAACAATCATCGTCTTGCCAGAGTTAATGTACCACGCCCAGATCATCTATGGTCAAAACACAAATTATATTATTCCGATGTTCGTTGCGTTAGCAGTCCTCTACTTTATTGTCTGCTACTCATTATCATTGTTTGCACGTTATTTGCATAAACACATTGCCTAAGTATTAAAAATGGCGAGACTAGAAAACTTTTCTAATCTCGCCATTTTTTAATACTGAATCATAAAGTCAAACCGTTGATGCTCTCCTGTTAAGCGATTAACATGTCGTTCCATCACTTGACGTCGTTGTCCAAACATCATCCAAACGGCAATTCCAATAAATACTACTAATTCAATTCCCGTCCCAATCCAATCCTGAACTGTTACTTTGCCAGTCATTAACGTTGAATCAGAAGCAATAAATGCTGTCCAATCTAATAGGAAGTGCATTACCATTGCTAGCCATAATTGGCCAGTGTAAACATAAACTGTTGCAAAAAATAGTCCAATTCCTGCTGCGCTAACTGCTTGTAAGACAGTCATCGACCATTCTTGAGGACCATAGTTGGTAAGATGAACAATTCCAAATAAAATTGAACTCGTTGCTAATGCTAACGGAAGTCGTTGTTTTACATTACGCCAAGCATAGAATAAGATGCCAAGAATAGCAAAACGGAACAAGGTCTCTTCCATTACCGCAGCCTCAAATGCTGAAAGGGTAAAATCCCAATTAGCACGATGGAAACTTGGCATTTCTCCCGTATTTAGAGCCATAAAGATAATATCAACAACAACTAATCCAGCAAATATCCCCCAATTAAAATCACCGCTCCAATGTGGCTTTAATCCTGGCCATGATAAGTGCCACGTCCGCATGACAGTTGTCGTAAGAATAAAAAAGGCAACTGCGCCAACTGCACCAGTGGATAATGCTAATAATAAGAAGTGATTATCAACCAAGTCTGTTGGCAAGGCAATCAATGGCGTGAAGACCACCTGAGCTAACCAGGCAATAAAGATTAGTCGTTCGATGCTCCAATGCATGAATTCACCAATTACGCTTGCAAATGGTGCAAACATAATAAAGTAATAAAAAATCATCATTGTCACAACGCCCCGGGATGGTAAATGTAATAAAACAATAATTTCTCGAACCATTACATCCCAAGCAAACACTAAAATTATCGGCTGAGTAATCACTTGTAGCCATGCATTCAGCTTTTTAACTAGCAAGGATACATTAGGTAAGAGTTCAAAGACTAAACCAATTCCTAAAATAATAACCATGATCAATAATGCTAATGCAACGGTCTGACGATTAAATTCGTAATTACGAATCATCATCATTGCCAAAATGACCAGGGTCGCCCCAATTTGAACCCGGTACCAGATCCTAAGATAATCGTTTCCGGTCATTTTTCCTCATCCTCTCTGGGAAATCTAAAATAATTGCTAAATATGATCATACCAAACAATCTCCTTAGTTTTAAGAACAAATCTTCTTTTTTAGTTTAAACCACAAAAGAACCTGCAGGCAAAAAAACCGCAAGTTCTTTTATCGTTTATTTTGTATTTCCAGTTGCAACTGGTTGCTTCTCTTTACTATTCTTCTTTTTAGAATGTTGCTGAGAGTTCCGGTGGGAATGATTATTTTGTCGTTCGTTTTTATGTGTTTGATTATTTTTATTGTTTGGTCGACGATAGTGTTGGTTTTCGGAACGATTATTACCGTTCAAAATTGTCACCATCGGAATAATCACTGGACGACGACCAGTGCGATCATAAAGCAATTTTTGCAAACGACTGATAATTGTCCGGTTTAATACCCGTTGATCAATGTGTTTGTGATTCTTAAATGTATTAAGGATTGCCCAGAATACTTCATGATTGGCTGCCTTAATCAGCTCTTGTGACTCATGCATATAAACAAAGCCACGCGAAACAATATCAGGCCCCGCAACAATTTGGTAATCCTTTAAGTCGACAACCGCAATCGCCGTTACGACACCTTCTTCCGAAAGTAAGCGCCGTTCGCGAATTTCTGGATTTCCAACTGTATCTCCCGCATCACGACCATCAATATAAACATCACTAACACTATCAATATGGTCCGCTACTCGACAAGAATCTTTCGTAAGAGCTAAAACATCCCCATTTGCAAGAACAAAGCTATTTTCCTCTGGCACACCAGTCATCTCAGCTAACTTGGTGTGAATTTTTTGCATTCGGTATTCACCGTGAACCGGCGCGAAGAACTTAGGCTTCATTAACCGTAGCATAAATTCTTCATCGACTTGCCCACCATGTCCTGATGTGTGGATATTATTAACATATCCATGAATTACGTTAGCCCCGCTTTCTTCAAGCTTATTGATAAGGGCATTAACACTAGTAGTATTTCCTGGAATTGGGTTACTAGAGAAGACGACTGTATCTTCTGGCTGAATAGTAATTTGACGGTGAGTACCATTAGCAATCCGACTAAGGGCTGCCATTGGTTCACCCTGCGACCCAGTACACATAATCAATACTTTCTCTGGTGGATAATTGTTAATTTCATTTTGGTCAATAAGCGAATCTTTAGGAATGTTAAGGTAACCTAATTCTTGACCGGCAGTGATTGCATTTTCCATACTGCGACCAAAAACCGCAATCTTTCGGCCTTGTGCAATCGCAGCATCAGATGCTTCACGCAACCGATAAACATTAGATGCAAATGAAGCAAAGATAATGCGTCCCTTAATTCGTTCAAAGATCCGGCGAATATGGATATCAACCCAGCGTTCAGACTTTGTAAATTCTGGTCGTTCAGCGTTTGTACTATCTGACGTTAAGAGGAGAACCCCATCATCCCCTAATTTAGCCATTTGTTGAAGATTAGGACCTGGTAAATTACCAACTGGTGTTAAATCAAACTTAAAGTCACCAGTCTGGACAATTGTTCCTTGAGGAGTATGAACGGCAATCCCCAGAGTATCAGGAATTGAGTGGGTTGTTCGGAAGAAGCTCACCCATAACTTCTTAAAATGAACTTCATCAAATTCATTAATTTCATGCAATTCAGCATTTCTTAGCAAGTGTTTTTCTTCCAGTTTTCCTTTAATTAGTGACATTGCAAAAGGTCCAGCATAAATAGGCGCATTGACCTTTTGTAAGAAGAATGGTAATCCTCCAATGTGGTCTTCGTGACCGTGTGTGATAAAGATTCCCTTAATCTTATCTTTATTTTCAATGAGGTAATCATAGTTTTGAATTACGTAATCTACCCCTAGTAATTCATCTTCGGGGAATAAAACTCCACAGTCAATAACAATAATTTCATCTTGGAATTGTACACAATACATATTTTTACCAATTTCACCAAGACCACCCATGGCGTAAAAGGCAACTTCATTATTTTTAATCTTTAATTTTGTCATAATACCTTTCCTTTTATAGATTTTTTATCATGTTAATTAACGGAATTTAAGTAAGCCAAAAGAACCGCTTTGTTTTGGCAAGGTCGGTTATTAATATTCATTTTAATATTGGCACTTAATCTTAATTATTTAATCCGTACGTAAAACTAACTATTATTTTACCACATCTACAAAATTGAAGGTAGTAATTGCCTAATTCTTTGATTAAAAAAGAAGGTTGTGAGTGGGAATTAACTTCCTCGACAAGGCGGTGGGCTAAGGATAGAACGGTG
>BLMQ01000112.1:0-1392 GCA_011958095.1 Lactobacillaceae bacterium
GTTCGCATAGATTACGGTTGAATCTTCTGCTGGCAACTGTTCGGTATACCAGGTATAACAAGTAAATTTCCGGTCTCGTGAAAGTTTGTTTTCACTTGGTGTTTCAACTTTTGCTAACTGATCAACCTCATACATTGCTTTATTATTCAGGAAGATTTCACCAGCATGATTAAAGGTTTGATCAACTAAAACATTGTATGGATTATAGTCACCAAATTCGGCATTAGGGAGTTTTAATTGCCATACCGGACCAGCAACATGCTGCCAGCCAGTAACACGGTCAGCGCCCGTAATGATTGCCCGATTTTGCTTAGCAGACGCATAAATAATCGGCTTGTCACTAGTGCCAGAATATTGCGGATGAACTTCTTCATGATATTCACCCGGCATTACTTGAACATAATCCCCTGGTTGAGCGATATCCGCCGCTTGTTGGATGTACTTAAACGGAAACTCTTGTGAACCATTACCATTTTCAGAAGCATTAATATCAACAAAAATTTGCATTTTATTCAATCCTTTCTACCATGCATAACTTTCCACAGCTTGTCGTCCCTTACCAGTCGCGTTATCCAGGATTATGCGCTGTTCAATCCTTGCCACGTTCTGTTTTGTTTCTTTAACCATATCTGGATTAACTGAAATATAATCAATCCCTTGTTGAATTAAGAAAGATGCTAATTCAGGATATTCAGACGGTGCTTGCCCACATATTGAAACCGTCTTGTTATCTTGGTGAGCAGCCTTAATAAGGTGACTAATCGCACGTTTTACCGCAAGATTACGTTCATCAAAGAGGTGGGCCACTGTATCATTATTCCGATCACAGCCTAAAATAAGCATTGCTAAATCATTGGACCCAATCGAATAACCATCAACATACTTATTAAACTGATCCGCCAAGATGATATTACTTGGAATCTCGGCCATCATGTATACCTTAAAATCAGGTCCACGGTGTAACCCGGCAGCTGCCATTAAGTTTGTAACTTTATCAGCTTCAGCAACGGTGCGGACAAACGGAATCATTACATTGAGGTTCTTTAACCGGAATTCTTGACGCACCTTTTTTACCGCCGCAAGTTCTAGCTTAAAAGCTTCGATATATTTGGGATCATAGTACCGAGAAGCACCACGCCATCCCAATAAGTCGGCAGGTTCATGGGGCTCATATTTATCACCGCCCGTTAAATTACGGTATTCGCCCGATTTAAAATCTGAAAAACGTAAAACCATCGGCCGTGGAGCAATTGCCCGGGCCACTTTAGCAATCCCATCTGCTAACATATCAACAACTTTTTCGGGATGACCAGTTTCAATTAAGTAGAGGGGATGGTCATGAATATAAGTCGTCCAAAGAAATTCTTCTCGCATTAAGCCAATGCCATCAAC
>BLMQ01000113.1:0-17013 GCA_011958095.1 Lactobacillaceae bacterium
GTGATATCGCCATTCTTTCATTAGGAGATATTGTCTCAAGCCAGTCAATTCGGATGGCCGGTGACAAGATGAATAGTGATATTGCTTCTTATATTAAGAACAAGCACGGCTTAGTAATTGGTGAACATACTGCTGAAAAGATCAAAATGGAACTGGGGACTGCATTACGGGCTGATGATCCTGAAACAATGGATGTTCGTGGTCGTGATGTAGCTACTGGAATGCCAAAGCAAATCACGGTTAATGAAAATGAAATTGAAGAAGCATTGCACGATACGCTTGAACAAATTGTTTCAGCCGCTGTAAATGTATTAGAAACAATTCCACCAGAGTTAGCTAGTGATATTATTGACCGGGGAATAATGTTAACCGGTGGTACTTCTTTATTAAAGGGTGTCGATCAATTATTCAGTGCTCGTCTAAAGGTACCGGTTGTTGTTTCACAAGACCCATTAGACAATGTTGCTAAGGGTGCTGGTGAAATGTTGGAACGGATGCAAAAGACTGAACGAAAGAAGTAGTTGAAAATGGTAAGGATTTTATGTGACCTTATACGCTGGTATCAACAAGGCATTTCCGCCCAACGACCATTTCGCGTATGTCGCTTTACCCCCTCATGTTCACAGTACATGTTAGAAGCTTTACAACGCTTTGGTTTAAAGGGGATATTGCTCGGAAGTTGGCGGCTCCTTCGTTGTCAGCCGTTTTCTCGTGGTGGCTATGATCCGGTACCTAATCATTTTACTTTTCGTCGTCAGGGGTAATAATAGTTATTAAGGGTGAAAAAGTGTCAAAGAAAGATAAAAAAGTAGAAGTCAGCGTTAAAGATATTGAACGTCGTAATCAACCGGTTCAACAAATTTTTATTGGAGACCGATTGATTGGTGAAGTTGTAACCGATAATGAACGTTTCAAAGCAATGCTGATAAGTGACCAGAGCGAATTTTATGTTCGTTCTCAAGAAGAGGGATTAGAAATAGTCCTTCAACAATATCATCTTCACCAGCATTAGTTTGGTGAACCATCCTCTTTGATTAATAATTTGTAAAGGAGTTTGGTAATGCAACGTTCGCAAAATGATGTAGAAAGTCGGATTGACTGGGGAATTATATTCTGTGTTCTTTTGTTAGCCTTGATTGGTCTTGCTTCAATCTATGTAGCGGCAGTTCATGATCGGCAGCAAACTAGTGTAGCACGACAGGTTATTACCCAGTTGGTTTGGTATGCGGTTGGAACAATCCTTATTATTGTCATCATGCAATTTGATGCTGAACAATTATGGAAATTAGCACCAATTGTATACTGGCTAAGTGTATTTTTAATGTTCGCAATCCTAGTCTTTTATAGTCGAGCCTATTATGCTAGTACAGGGGCTAAGAGTTGGTTTGCGATTGGACCATTTACGTTTCAGCCTTCAGAAATAATGAAGCCTGCCTATATTTTAATGATGGGGCGTGTTATTACGACTCATAATAATCGATATAGTGTGCATACTGTTGATTCAGATTGGCGATTAATTGGGACGATGTTCTTATGGCTATTACCAATTTTGATTTCGCTGAAGTTTCAAAATGACTTTGGGACTGGGTTAGTATTCTTCGCTATTTTCTGTGGAATGGTCTTAGTTTCTGGAGTTACTTGGCGAATTTTGGCGCCAGCAGCTACGATATTAGTTGTTGTTGGGGGTTCAGCCTTAGCGATGGTAACTAGTTCGGTTGGGCGACAAATACTTGAACATGTTGGATTCCAAGCATACCAGTTTGATCGGGTTGATACCTGGCTTCATCCAGAACAGGATACAACTAACCAAGGGTATCAGTTATGGCAGAGTATTAAGGCAGTTGGTTCTGGTGGTATTACTGGAACTGGTTTTAATAACTCAAAGGTTTATGTTCCGGTTCGTGAATCAGATATGATTTTTTCCGTTATCGGTGAGAATTTTGGGTTCATTGGCGGGGTTTTATTAATCCTTATCTATTTGTTACTGATCTACTTAATGATTCGAGTAACATTCGATACCAAGAACGAATTCTATGCTTATATCTCAACCGGAGTTATCATGATGATTTTATTCCACGTTTTTGAAAATATTGGAATGAACATCGGTCTATTACCATTAACAGGTATTCCGCTTCCATTTATTAGTGCTGGGGGATCCTCATTAATTGGTAACCTGATTGGGATTGGAATGGTGATGTCGATGCGTTACCACCATCATTCTTATATGTTTAGCAGTAATAGTGAATTTAGATAGTGGGGTCATAAAATGGCAAAAGATTATTTTTGGGTAAAAGAACAAGCAGATGGTACTAAACGTGTCGGCTTAAACGATGAAGGCCGTGATGAGTTAGGAGAAGTAAGTTTCATCGATGTACCGGCAGTAGGGACAACCTTGAAACAAGCTGATAAGTTTATTGCGGTTGAAGCAGAAAAAGCAGTTACCGATGTGGATAGCCCCATTGATGGTAAGATTACCAAAATAAATGAAGCGATTATTGATGATCCGGCTGGATTAAATTCAAGCGATATGGAAAAAAACTGGATTGTTGAAGTTAAATAAAAAATTAGGAGACTAGGATTAGGGACACTTGATTCTAGTCTCCTATTTTAGTATTGGCGGATCTTTCCAGTTCATGTTATACTTAAGGTTCTAGGAAAAAGGCTAAGATAAAAATATTTAAGGTGGTATTTATTATGACCCAAAAATTACACATCGCTTTATTATTTGGTGGCAACTCCTCTGAACATGATGTGTCAAAGCGATCAGCACATAATATCTATGATGCTCTTGATAAGGAAAAGTATAATGTAAGTCTTTTTATGTTTACAAAGGATGGAATTCTATTAGGCAATGAGGATTCCCAAAAGATCTTTGATGGCGAATCTGAAGACCAAGTGGTAGCAGAAGCATATCAAAAGATGGATATGAGTAGTCCATTAGCACCAATTATGGCCTTAAACGAACAAAAGGAAATTGATTTCTTCTTCCCTGTTATCCATGGTAATTTAGGTGAAGATGGTACAATTCAAGGTCTCTTTAAGCTCCTTAATAAGCCATACGTTGGTTCAAATATTGCAGCTAGTGCGATGTCTTTTGACAAGGATCTTACTAAGAAGATTATTAGTCAAGCTGGTATTCGCAACACCCCTTATGTAGTAGTTACGCCAGAAAACCGGGCTGACTATTCATGGGGCCGGATTGAAGAAAAATTAGGCAATCTCACTTTTGTAAAGCCCGCTAAGCAAGGTTCCTCCGTTGGAATTCATCGAGTTACTAATGCTGAAGAATATGAAAAAGCGTTAGATGATGCTTTTAAGTATGATTACAAGATCTTAGTAGAACAGGGGATCGCTAATCCTCAAGAAATTGAGATTTCAATCTTAGGAAATGAACACCCAATTGCCTCTAAGTTAGGAGCTGTACGTGTACCTAAGGATGATCCATTCTATGATTACGAAAATAAGTTTGTGGATGCCAGTGGCGTTGTTTTTGAACTTCCTGTTAAATTACCACAATACTTAGTTGATGAAATTACAGACATGGCTTTGAAGGCATACAAGGCATTAGGAATGAAGGGGATGGCTCGGATTGACTTCTTAGTTGACAGCAATAATGTCCCTTATCTTGGTGAACCAAATACTTTACCAGGATTTACTAACATTAGTTTGTACCCTCAAATGTGGGAAGTTTCTGGTATTTCATATTCAGACTTGATTGATCGGTTAATTCAATTAGGATTACAAGAATTTGAACGAAACAGCAAGATTAAGTACGATTTTCGTAAGCTTGGTACTGAACGAGTTGGTCAAAAGAAATATAATGAAGACTAAAGAATGATTGTTTAATGGTTAGGATGTTGTGAGTACAATATGCTAACTATTTTTATTAAAACCATAATAGTATAAAAGCTGTGGTTTAGTATTGCAGTAAGATTAATTTATAATATAATGTAATTACACAGCTTGTGAAAGTGTCAAATAAGCTTGGAATAATAACTCTTATAGCTATTGCAAAAGTGACTGTGGGAGTAGTCATGCGTATTTATTTTTATAAATAGTATTATTGAAAAGTATAAAACTAGCATTAATTTTCTTTTAAGGTAATGGATAATAATCCTATAGGTAAATTTATTAATGTTTCTTGTTATTAGTAATATAGTACGAAAAGCAATAGTGTAGTTTATAGAGTAAATCCTTTATATTCAACAATTATAATTAAGGAAGGAAGTAAAAAATGAGACTTCGAGGAGACGTATTGAAACAAATTCGTCGCAAGCGTGGATTGTCCCAAACAGCTTTAGCTGAAGGAATTTGTACTCAAGCGACAATAAGCCTGATGGAAAAACAAAATCGCTTACCTAAAATGGATATTTTAACGGCAATATGTGAACGCTTAAATATTTCTTCTGATCGAATTGTCGAAAATGAAGTTAGTGGAATTAATGAAACATTCAACCAAATTGTTGATAATTTGATTTCCCGCAATTTTGAAGATGCTTCAGCGCTTTTGAAGAAGGTTCATGTAAAAAATCTAGAAAGTGATTTTGATAAACAACGTTACTACTATCTAGTAGGAATGGTTCAAGTTGAAAATAATCAAATTGATGAAGCCATTTTTAATTTTGAACTTGTTTTAACTCAATTTGCTACTACTAGTGCTAATATTTATTTAGCCATGACAACTGCAGGAATGGCGCTTGCTTACTTAAAACGTGGTGATAAAGAACGGGCAGCACGGTTAACTAACCGGTCTGTAAAACTGATTGACAATAAAAAATTGATTGGGAGCCTTCATCAATGGGCATCAATTGATTGTCAAATTGCAGCATTATATCTTCAACTCGAAGATCCTGATAACGCTATTGAAGTTGCTAATAAGGGAATTGAACTTTGTCGGGAACATGATTCATTATTCTTATTAGATGAACTATATCTTTGTATAGGTCGTAGCTACATCCTAAAGAACGACAAAGAAGAAGCTAAAAAAGCATTAAAGATTGCTGAAAGTCTTAGTATCGCTCGTAATGGATCAGTAGCAGAAGATACAATTCTATTAGAGTTAAAGAATTTAGAAATTTAATTAATATGCGTAACTGAAAAACGAAGCTGAGAGATGATTAGTATGTTTCAGCTTCGTTTTTTTTAGCATAAATTTCAATATTCATCCGTACAAATAATTAATAAAAACTTAATTGATTATTAAAGACTAATTCCAATTTATGTGCATTAAACGGGAATTAGTCTTTTTTAATAGTAAAAAAATAAAAATATTTTTCACATGCATAACTGCTTCTAACTACAAGATAGACATGAAATTGTTAAATGTATAAAATGATTTTTCACAATTGGTTATGACTAATTTTAAATAATCCACTTAATTTATACGTATAAATATTCTATAGTAATAATTGTTCAATGAAAGCGCGTTCATGTTCATGAAAAACTATTACTTTTTAATTTTTAAGGAGGATGAATGTAATGGCTAAAGCCGAGAAGAAAATATCAAGTGCATTTATCTACTTCTTCGGATCATTTGGGGGCATCCTATTTGGTTACGATATCGGTGTTATGACTGGTGCCTTACCTTTCTTACAAGCTGATTGGCACCTTGAAAATGCGGCTTCTCTCGTTGGTTGGATTACTTCAGCAGTTATGTTTGGGGCAATCTTCGGGGGCGCATTAGCCGGACAGCTTTCTGATAAGTTTGGTCGGCGGAAAATGATTTTAATGTCTGCAATTGTATTCATGGTATTCTCCGTTTTATCTGGTGTTTCACCAGACATGGGCGAAGCAAGTGCCTACTATCTGATTATTGTTCGGATGCTTTTAGGTTTAGCGGTTGGGGCTGCCTCAGCCTTGGTACCAGCTTATATGTCCGAAATGGCACCAGCTAAAGCGCGTGGACGTTTATCTGGACTTAACCAAACAATGATTGTTTCCGGAATGTTATTGTCATATGTTGTTGACTTCCTATTGAAAGACCTTCCTGGTGAATGGGCATGGCGTCTTATGTTAGGATTGGCAGCTGTTCCTGCTTTAATCTTATTCCTTGGTGTTCTTCGTTTGCCAGAATCTCCACGGTTCTTATTGCGTAAAGGTGATGAAGCACAAGCGCGGAAAGTTCTTTCTTACATTCGTAAAAATCCAGCTGAGATTGACCAAGAATTAGCAAGTATTAAAGAAACTGCTAAAGAAGAGCGACAAGCAAATCAAAAGACAAGTTGGTCAACCTTATTCAGTGGCAAGTATCGTTACCTAGTTATTGCTGGGGTTGGGGTTGCAGCCTTCCAACAATTCCAAGGTGCAAACGCGATCTTCTACTACATTCCATTAATTGTTCAAAAGGCAACTGGCCAAGCTGCATCTTCAAACTTAATGTGGCCAATTGTTCAAGGGGTTATCTTAGTTGTTGGTTCCCTGGTTTACATGTGGATTGCTGATAAATTTAATCGGCGGACATTGTTAATGGTTGGTGGTGCTGTCATGGGACTTTCCTTCATTCTTCCAGCCGTTATTAATTGGATGATGCCAAATATGAATCCGATGACAATTGTTGTGTTCTTATGTATCTATGTTGCTTTCTACTCCTTCACATGGGCTCCATTAACATGGGTGCTTGTTGGTGAAATCTTCCCACTAGCTATCCGGGGTCGTGCATCTGGTTTAGCTTCATCATTTAACTGGATTGGATCATGGTTAGTTGGTCTTATCTTCCCAATTATGACGGCAAGTATGCCACAAGAAGCTGTTTTCGCGATCTTCGGAATTATCTGTATCTTAGGAGTTATCTTTGTTAAGACTTGTGTTCCAGAAACTCGTGGTCACACTCTTGAAGAAATTGAAGAGCAAGGAACAAACCATGGTCGAGTAAAGGCCAGCAATCCTGAAAACTAGGAGGAATACTCTATGAATTTACGTGAAACAGCGACACAAGTAAAAAATGGTCAGGCTTCACTAGGAATTGAGTTAGGCTCTACCCGAATTAAAGCAGTCTTGATTAATCCGGATTTTGAAACAATCTCTTCTGGGAGTTATACCTGGGAAAACCAATTGAAAGACGGAATCTGGACATACCCGCTGGATCAAGTTTGGGAAGGGATTCAAGCTGCTTATGCCAAGATTAAGGCAGATGTCCAAAGCAAATACCATGTGAGCTTGGATGAAATTAGTTCAATTGGTGTCAGTGCCATGATGCATGGGTACCTACCATTTGATAAAAATAACCAATTACTTGTTCCATTTAGAACCTGGCGGAATAACATCACTGAAGAATCCGCAGATAAGTTAACTGATTTATTTGATTTTAATATTCCACAGCGATGGAGTATTGCTCACCTTTACCAAGCAATTTTGAACAAGGAACCGCATGTTAAAGATATTGATTTCATTACAACTTTAGCTGGTTATGTTCACTGGAAGCTTTCAGGTGAAAAAGTTTTAGGAATTGGGGATGCTTCAGGAGTATTTCCGATCGATGATCAAACATTAACCTACCGTCAAGGCTTTATCGAAAAATTCAACTCATTACCAGAAGTTGAACAATACCCGTGGCAACTTAAGAATATTTTACCCGCAGTCCTGGTAGCTGGACGCGATGCAGGTCACTTAACTGCTGATGGAGCAAAATTACTTGATCCAAGTGGAACTTTACAAGCCGGTAGTTTGATGGCCCCTCCAGAAGGGGATGCAGGAACTGGAATGGTTGGAACTAACAGTGTTCGAAAACGGACAGGAAATATTTCAGTTGGAACTTCAGCCTTCTCAATGAATGTGTTGGATGCTCCATTAAAGAAACTCCACCGTGATATTGACATTGTTACTACGCCAACCGGTGATCCAGTAGCCATGGTTCATATCAATAATTGTTCTTCTGATATCAACGCCTGGGTTGGATTATTTAGAGATTTTGCTAATGCAATTGGAGCCAAGATCGATACCAATACGCTTTACGAGATCCTATTTGATTCAACGGTTCACTCCGACCCAGATGCTGGTGGATTAATTAATTATAGTTATCTTTCTGGTGAAAATATTACCAAGATTCAAGAAGGACGTCCCCTATTTGTCCGTACTCCAAATAGTAAGATGAACCTCGCTAACTTCTTCCTTACTCAACTCTATGCAGCATTTGCGCCATTGAAGATTGGGATGGATATCTTACTAAATGAAGAACACGTTCAAACCGATGTCATGGTTGCGCAAGGAGGACTCTTTGGGACACCAGTTATTGGGCAACAAGTTTTGGCGAATGCCTTAAATATCCCAATTACAATCATGAATACTGCCAGTGAAGGTGGACCATGGGGAATGGCGGTTCTTGCTAAGTATGCTGAGACGTACGGAAAAGAATCCCTAGCAGATTACCTTGACGAAAAAGTCTTTAAGAATCCAGAAAGTATGACCCTTACACCAGAACCTGCTGGCGTAAAAGGATATGAAAGCTTTATTACTCGTTACCAAGCAGGCTTACCTGTTGAAGCATTAGCTGGTGATGACATTAAAGAACGTGAAGAGAAAGGGAGTAAATAGTACATGTTAGAAGAGTTAAAGAAAGAAGTTTATGAAGCAAATATGCGGCTTCCTAAACTAGGCCTTGTTTCCTTTACATGGGGCAATGTTTCAGGGATTGACCGCGAAAAAGGATTGTTTGTTATTAAACCTTCTGGAGTTCCATATGAAGAGATGAAGCCGGAAGACATGGTCGTTGTCAACTTGGATGGTGAGGTAGTCGAGGGTGACTTGAATCCATCCAGTGATACTCCTACTCACACTTACCTTTATAATCACTTCCCAAAGATTGGTGGAGTCGTTCATACTCATTCACCATGGGCAGTAGCGTTTGCAGCTGCACGGATGGATGTTCCGGCGATGAATACCACTCACGCTGATACTTTCTATACTGATGTCCCAGCTGCGGATGCTTTGACTAAGGAAGAAATTGAAGAAGACTATGAAGGTAATACAGGAAAGGTAATCGTTCGTTCATTCAAGGAACGGGGCTTGGACTATGAAGCAACCCCAGCAGCATTAGTAATGCAACATGGTCCATTTACCTGGGGGCCGACACCTGACAAAGCAGTTTATAATGCTAAGGTGTTAGAAGTTGTGGCAGAAGAAGATTATCATGCAATGCAATTAACGCACCAAGACCTTCATTTACCTCAATACTTGTTGGACAAACACTATTACCGCAAGCATGGTGCGAATGCATATTACGGACAAAATAATGCGCATTCAAAAGATCATGCAGCTCACGCTTAATTAATTTGGTAGCTACATTTAAAAACTTTTTAGGATAAAAGGAGTGTAATCTCATGGATATTAAGAATTACGAATTTTGGTTTGTTACTGGTAGTCAATTCCTTTACGGTGAAGAACAATTAAAGTCAGTTGCTGCTGATGCTGAAGATATTGTTAATAAGTTAAACGAAAGTGGTAAATTGCCTTACAAGGTTGTCTTCAAGGGTGTTATGACAACTGCTGAAGGAATCACTAAGTTTATGAAGGAAGCTAACTACAATGACAACGTTGCCGGTGTTATGACATGGATGCATACCTTCTCACCAGCAAAGAACTGGATTCGGGGAACTAAGCTTTTACAAAAGCCACTGCTTCACTTAGCAACTCAATACTTGAACAAGATTCCATATGACACCATTGACTTTGATTACATGAACTTAAACCAATCAGCTCATGGTGACCGTGAATATGCTTACATTAACGCTCGTTTACAAAAGCATAACAAGATTGTTTACGGCTTCTGGGGAGATGAAGAAGTTCAAGAAGAAATCGCTGACTGGCAAAATGTTGCGGTTGCTTACAACGAAAGCTTTAACATTAAGATTGTTCGTTTTGGTGATACAATGCGGAACGTTGCCGTTACTGAAGGTGACAAAGTTGAAGCCCAAATGTTCCTTGGCTGGACTGTTGACTACTGGCCAGTAAGTGACTTGGTAGAATATGTAAATGGTATCAGTGAAGAAGAAATTGATGCTGCTTACAAGGACTTAGCAAGTCGTTACGAAATGGTCCAAGGTGATAATACTAAGGAGCACTATGAACACTCAGTTCGTTACCAACTTCGTGAATACCTTGGTTTGAAGAAGTTTATGGATGAAAAAGGCTACACTGGCTTTACCACCAACTTTGAAGACTTGCATGGCCTTGAAGAATTACCTGGTTTAGCTGCTCAATTATTGATGCGTGATGGCTACGGCTTTGGTGCTGAAGGTGATTGGAAGTCTGCCGGAATGGATCGCTTATTGAAGATTGCTGCTGATAATGTTGCTACTGCCTTTATGGAAGACTACACATTAGACCTTCGTCCAGGTCACCAAGCAATTCTTGGTTCACACATGCTTGAAGTTGACCCAACAATTGCTTCAGATAAGCCACGGGTTGAAGTTCACCCATTAGACATTGGTGGTAAAGATGACCCAGCACGGTTAGTATTTACTGGTCGTGAAGGTAAGGCTGTCGATGTTACCCTTTCATACTTCAACGATGGTTACAAGGTTATTGGTTACTCAGTTGATTGTCACAAGCCAGAAGCTGAAACGCCTCATCTTCCAGTTGCTAAGCAGTTATGGACACCAACTGTTGGCTTAAAGGAAGGTGCTGAACGCTGGATGCATGCTGGTGGTGGTCACCACACAATCTTGAGTTTTAGCTTGAAACCACAACAAATTAAAGATCTTTTCGGAATGTTAGATGTTAAAGTTGATTTTATTGAATAGTTAATTCAAATTAAAAATCCTCAAAATGGTTCTACTCGGCAAACCTCGAGACGAGTAGAACCATTTTTTATCAGGAGATGAAAAATGAAAACTGAAAAAGAGAAAATGCTAGCAGGGGAAGTTTTTAACGTTTACGATCCCGAATTAGTTAAAGAGCGCCAATATGCCCGTCAATTAGTTGAGCGCTTTAATGCTCTTGGCGAGATGAACCCGACTGCAAGCAATACTGTGATTCGTCAATTATTTGGACACGTTGGCGAAAAGTGTGAGGTTCATCCGCAATTCAAGTGTGATTATGGTTATAACATTTATGTAGATGATGATTTTTTCGCTAACTATGATTGTGTCATGCTTGATGTCAGTCCAATTCGGATTGGGAAGCATTGTTTATTGGGACCGCGAGTGCAGATTTATACTGTCAATCATCCCCTTGATCCACGATTACGACGCAATGGAGCTTACGGCCAAAGTAAGGATGTCACCATTGGGGATGATGCGTGGATTGGTGGCGGGGCAATTATTTGTCCAGGTGTAACTTTGGGTAATAATGTGATTGTCGGTGCTGGAAGTGTAGTGACAAAGTCGTTTGGTGATAATGTTGTTATTGCCGGCAATCCAGCACGAATCATTAAAGAGAATCCATATGTAGAATAATTGATTATTTCCCGGGTTATTTTTAACGCAAAAAGGGAACTAAGATATGGGTCATGTGACGGCCGTTATCTTGGTTCCCTTTATCATTCTTAATATTTAAGGTTATATTCGTAAACTAGTGCTGGTTCTTTACCTACGCGTGTAAAGTTATTTAAGTTATTAATAGCCGTCATTTCCTCGTCGCTTAATGTGAAGTCATAGATGTTAATATTTTGCTTGATTCGCGCTTCATGCACTGACTTTGGAATGAAGGCGACCCCGCTTTGCAAATGCCAGCGGAGGACAACTTGAGCAGCAGACTTATGATGGTTAGCAGCGATCTTATTGAGGGTTGGATTGTCGAGGATGGTTCCACGCCCAAGCGGACTCCACGCCTGGGTAATAATATCATGTTCCTTATCGTATTGGAGCAAGGGTTGTTGATTTAGACGAGGATGACGTTCGATTTGATTGATGACGGGCATCTCATGCGCTTGGGTCGCAAGATACTGAAGATGAATCATTTGATAGTTACTAACACCGATTGAACGGGTCAGACCTTCCTTTTTTAATTCTTCAAGGGCTGCCCAAGTATCAAAGAAAGCTCGCTCAATTGGCCAATGGATAAGTAAAAGGTTAACATAATCGAGTTTCAACTTTTGAAGGGAGTCCTTAACAGAGGCAATCGTTTGCTTAAACCCTTGATTAGGCTCAGATACTTTTGTGGTAATGAAAAGTTTCTCACGGGGCAAACCAAGCTCCTGTAAAGCGCTCCCAACCTCTGCTTCGTTTTTATATAATTGCGCGGTATCAAAAAGACGATAGCCAGCATCATAGGCATACTTTATCGCGGAGGTAATCGTACTTTGATCAGTAATTTTATATAAGCCAAATCCTTCTTGAGGCATTGATTGACCATCAGCAAGTAATAATTGTTTTACATCGTTATTCATTGGAATTCTCCTTTGTAATAAGCGGAGCAGTCGATTGTCCCTTAATTATCGTTGGGGTATAGACTTTTGAAGTGACTTCTTCGCCTGCAATCATTTTTAAGATCATTTTCCCAGCATCTTCACCTAGTTGACGTTTGGGGTGATTAGCTGTAGTGAGGCTGGGGGAGATAATTTGCGCCATTTCATAGTTATCAAAACCTATTACTGAAATATCAGTCGGCACTTGTTTCCCCTGTTTCTGAAGATGGCTAATAACTCTTGTTGCAAGGCGGTCATTATAGCATGCAATCGCAGTAATATCATTATTGCTATTAAGCATCATGTCGACTTTTTTGATAATATCTTCATAGTCTTCGCTTGATTGGTACATAATAACATTTGATTTAGTAGTGGGGATGTTGTTATCTTGATAGGCTTTGATCATCCCAGCCATGCGGTCAACGCCTTGTTGATCATCTATTTGGAATACTCCTAGAATATTAGTATGGCCGAGGCTAAAGAGGTATTTCACTAATTCTTCCTCTGCTTCCCGGTCCTTTGTCAGTAAAGAAGGAAAATCGAAGCCAGGATAAGTGGAGTGAAATAGGATTGTTGGAATTTTATATTTCTGGACTTGACGATAAAGATCTAAGTTAGGATTAGGCATGGCGCTTTCAGTCGGCTCAATAATTAACCCAGCAATTTGAAGATCCAACATATTTAAGATAGTTTGGCGTTCGCGTTTATGGTCATTAAGCGTATTTCCGACAATCATTGAGTAACCTTGTTCTGTTACCACACTATCAATTCCAGAAATGATTGGAGGGAAGATATAGTCAGCCATATGAGTGCTGATTACCCCAATGATTTTATTCTTATCACTTTTTGTCCAATCGCGTTGCCAGTCTTGAACAAACATCCCACCACCTTGAATACGGTAAATATAATGCTCGTTTTCAAGATCGCCAACAGCGCGACGAATTGTATAACGTGATACATTAAAACGTTTCATTAAGGCACTTTCAGTTGGCAGTTTTTCGTTGATTTTATATTTCCCATCAATAATTTCGTTTCGTAAAGTTTGCTTTACTGTTTCATATTTCACTTCCAATGCTTTGCGCTCCTATCTTAATAAAATTAGTTTTGAATATATAAAAAATGCTCCATATAATTAGCAACCCGCTAACGCTTATGAAGCATTTGATTGATTTTATCTTGATATTTAGAACCGACGCTTCTTTGGATTTTCGATTGGTTTGTTATCCAAATCGGTCCGTACTACTAGAACGTCACAAACTGCTGTTCGGGTAACAAATTCGGTAACGGAACCGATCAAAATTCGTTCAACAGCGTTTAACCCAGTAGCACCAATCATGATGAGGTCAGCACCCATTTCCTTTGGCATATCCCGAGCAATAATTGTCTTTGGAGCACCATATTCAATGGAGTAACTAGCATTTTCAACACCGTGCTCTTTAGCATAGTCGATGTACTTGTCTAAAGTCTTCTTTGCAGTTTCTGTAACTTGTTCAACCATTGAAGTATCGAAACTAGAAATGTTTTGGAATGCACGTGTGTCAACAACGTGAAGTAAACGTAATTCAGTATCTGCACCATTACGTTTTGCTACAGCAACAGCTTTCTTAAAAGCCAATTCAGCTTCTTTAGAACCATCAACAGGAACTAAAATGTGTTTGTATTCTTGTGCCATAATTGTAGTGCCCTCCTGAAATCTTTATATTATATACTTATTATACACTTTTTCACTATTGAGCGTAAAGCGCCTACGAAACATTACTTGCGATGATTTACGCGAAAATCAGCAGTAATTGCGAAAGCCATTAACGTTTCGCTGACACAGCCAATGATTACCATAATAACTAGGAATCCAGTATTGTTTGTCCATCCAGAAATGATACTTAGAATACCGACGATGGTCATCACAATCCCCCAATTTTTTAATTGTGGAGCTAAATATTTACTTTTGGTAGGATCGAAAACAAGAAATGGCTTATGGATGTGGGTTAAGAGAAAGATTCCTTCAAAAAGAGCAATTAAACCAAACAGAGTCATTAGAAGTGGTAACAACATAAAAATCTATCCTATCTATAATGAAATTAAAATGAGGGTGAGAAAAAGCAAAAATCTTTCTCACCCTCACTAAATATGTACGAAAACTCCGTTGGTGCCGTTAATTGTCATTCAGTGTTGACCTGTGTTTAAGACAGGTGGGACACGGCTGCCTAATATTCAACTACCAAGTGTAAAGGCATGTTGTCCAAAAGGCAATGCACTAGTCCCAAAGTAATAAGACTGTAAGGCAAACCTGCGTTTAGACAACGCGTACACTACAGAATTTTCACTTTTATAATAGCATTTTTAAGTGGTTGGTGCAATTATTTGCTCGGATGATGTTTACCCCGTAAAGTATGTTGCTGAGCCTTCCGTAATTGCCAATATTGGCGGCCTAAACTAGCTTCAAAACGACCGTTATTTTTGGGTTGGTAGTATTGGGCATCTTTGATTCGATCAGGCAAGTATTGTTGAGCTACCCAATCTTGGGGATGATCATGGGGGTAATCATAATCTATCCCGTGCCCTAGCTTAGCAGCTCCTTTATAATGAGCATCTTTAAGGTGAGCTGGAACGTCGCCAAAGCCACCTTGGCGGACCTGAGCAAGAGCTTCATCAATTGCATTAATTCCCGAATTGGATTTTGGTGACAGGCATAGTTCGATGACAGCATCTGCTAAGGGAATTCGTGCCTCCGGAAAGCCCACTCGTTCTGCAGTTTGAACTGCCGTAACAGCTCGTTGCACAGCAGGCATATTCGCAAGCCCAATATCTTCGTAGGCCGTGACCATTAAACGTCGTGCGATGATAGGAAGATCCCCAGCTTCAATTAAACGAGCAAGATAGTGGAGAGCCGCATCAGTATCTGACCCGCGAATAGACTTTTGAAAGGCCGAAATGACATCATAATGAGCATCACCATCTTTGTCAGCGGATAACGCCTTTTTCTGGACGCTTTCCTCAATAATCGGTAGCGTAAGATGAATTTTCCCATCTTCACTTGGATCAGTTGATTTGGCAGCAAGTTCCAATCCATTTAAGGCACTTCGAAGATCACCATTGGTCGCTGCTACTAGTTGGTCCTCAGCGTTTTCTTCAAGGACTAATGGTAGATTACCCAGACCGCGTTCTTTATCAACTAATGCACGCTGGATAGCGGTCTTCATTTCAGCAGTTGAAAGCGGGTGAACTGGGAAAATTTGCGTTCGACTGCGAATGGCGGGATTAATACTAATATATGGATTTTCTGTTGTCGCTCCGATGAGGATAATTCGTCCGTTTTCGAGGTGCGGAAGAAGAAAATCTTGTTTTACTTTATCTAACCGATGGATTTCGTCGAGTAGTAAGATTACAGTTCCGCTCATCTTAGCTTCTTCTGCGACGATTTGTAAATCCTTTTTTGTATCAGTTGCCGCATTTAGTTTTCGAAAAGCATATTTAGTTGAACCAGCAATCGCACTGGCAATGCTGGTCTTACCAGTTCCGGGAGGGCCGTATAGAATCATTGAAGAAAGTATTTTTGCTTTAACCATGCGTGAGATGATTTTACCTGGTCCGACAAGGTGTTGTTGACCGACCACTTCATCTAACGTTCGCGGCCGCATTCGATAAGCAAGTGGTTGTTGCATATATTAGCCACGATCCTTTCTATGGAAGAGATGGTGGAAAAAACTTTGATGTTGATCATTGTTTTTTTCAGTCATACTATTATTTGAATTTACCAGATTAGGATATCGTTTTTTGACGTCGACTGGTGATTGGTAAACAGCTGTTTTTGCCGCCACGACAACTGCTAATGAGTCTGGGTCAGTTTTATATTCTGGATCAGTTTTCAATGTAAATTGAGCATTATCTTTAGCAGCAGTTTGAATGTATGGATGAATTTCGTCGTGAGGGAGATTACCGTTGATAAAAACAAGGTTGCCAATTCCACGATCTAACTCGGCAGTTAATGCCTTTGTCCAATCTTGTTCCTGTAGTTCTTGAACACTAATTGTTAGACAGACGCGTTCACGGAATGTTCCGAGATATTTTCGCTGTTCATCGGGTTTGATTTTTGGTGTACCGTAAACAGCATTGTCAATTCGCTGTTGAGCAGCACTTTTTTCTTGTTCAGACATATTGAACGCCTCCTTATCATGCAATTGTAACACGAAATGCAGAAAACTATATTTCTTGATAATGTTATAATTTTTGTTATATCATGACTATGAAGAAACAAAAGTAGGCTAACATATAAGGGAAGTGATTATTATGTTTAGTGCAGTATTTTGGGTTTTAGCATTTTGGTTTATTGTCAATCTAGTCTGGACAATTGCGCGCCTTAATAATCGGATGATGTCAAGAACGTTTGCCTGGATAAATGTAGTGGCAGTAGTAATTGGCTTTTGGACATTTTATGCTGCCAGCAATGGCGGGGGCGGAATTGCTCCTTGGTTTCGGTTGATGAATTGGACTAACATTGTTCTTGCGATTTTTCAATTTTATAATGGATACCGCCCACATCAATATAGTAAAAAATCATAGCTCTAATTAAAAAGCTTATAAAAAGGCGAGGCTGGGAGAAAACTTTTGTTTTCTCTCAGCCTCAACTGCTTTTATGAACAATAGTAAGATAACGTGGAAAATAATCACAAGGC
>BLMQ01000114.1:0-4475 GCA_011958095.1 Lactobacillaceae bacterium
AGGACGCATCCCTGTCACGGATGAGATCACGAGTTCGAGTCTCGTACGGACCGTTCAATATTAAAGAGCTGTGATTTAGGTCATCAGCTCTTTTTTTGTATCTTTTGCAATGTTGATGGAGGAAATTAAGATGGAAAATACGTGGATATACCAAGGGACCGAACCGATTAAAATAAAGAAGTATCTTCAGTCATTGGGGATGGGGCATCGTTTATTTAACGATCTTAAAAACGGTGAAGGGGAATTCCTTGTTGATCATCGGAAGGTACGGCCAACAACCCAGATTCTTCCTAATCAACCTTTAACCATTAAGGCTCAGCCAGAATTAGCTGATGATACTGTTGAAATTAGTAATGAGCCCTTAAATATTGTTTATGAAGATGATAATTGGCTGGTAGTAGATAAGCCAGCAGGTGTGACTTCTATCCCAGGACCAACCGTTCAGAATGATACAGTTTTAAATCGGGTAAAGGGATACTTAATCGCAAATAATTCTGCAGATCTCCGCCCTCATTTAATTACACGACTGGATCGCTTTACGGGAGGATTACTTCTTATCGCTAAGCATCACATTGCCTCCAGTATGATCAGTCAGCAAGTGCAGCAACATCAAATGCTGAAGGAGTATACTGCCTTAGTAGAAGGACAAATTATGGACGAGCATGGCGAGATTAACAAGCCGATTGGAAGAAAGGATGGGCAGGCCGCACGGGTAATTGACGAGAATGGGCAACGTGCTTTGACCGAGTATTGGGTGGAAGAACGAGGTGCAAAGTGGACAAGAGTGCGGGTAAGACTCCACACTGGACGCACACACCAGATCAGGGTTCACTTTGCCGCTATTGGTCATCCCCTAATTGGTGACCATCTTTATGGCGGCGATACTAGTAAGTATGATCATCAGTTGCTTCATGCAAGTAAAATTAGCTTTAACGATCCCTTCACCCTTAAACAAATGACATTTACCTCAGAATTGCCCGCAGCATTTTTGGAATTAGTTTAAATATAAAATAGAGACTAGGAGATTGTTTTTTCTCTTAGTCTCTATTTTTTACTTAACTTGTTTTAAAATTTGTTTAACGCTTTGGGCCTGAAATTCTTGTTCTGCTTGTGCCGATACTTCTTGGATTTGCTTAGCAGTCATGTTAGGATTCTTGGCCATTGCTGCCTGAACTTTTGATGTAACAAAAGCGCGTCCTTGTTCTGCTGCTTGTGCTTGTAATTTGGCTCCCGTAGCAGATTTAGCAACTCTGGCAAGTTTATCTGCCTGACTCGTTGTGAGTTTAACATACATTCGTGGATATTCTAACACGTTAGTCCGCTTAACCAATGTATTGTCCATTCCTGACCATGCATATAGGACTTTATAAAAATTATTACGATATTGCCAACGTGTCTCAGTTGTTACGAGCTGAGGAGTAGTACCATTAGTCCATTTAATCCGGCTAGTGGTATATTCATTTGCTTGGGTATGGTTAGGCGTTTTTTGTTTAACCTTGGTGTTATAAATATAAACATCATCACGGCCGCTTTTACCAACCGGTTGGTAAATTGCCAGGGGCATTGAGGAATTTGAAGCAGAGTAAATCCGCTTGGTGGTTGTTGTCGTAACTTTTTGCATTCCAAAATGGTGACTGTAATTTAGTGTCATCAAAAGAGTTGAGCCCACAAAAATAATTCCCGTGAGTGTAGCTAAAATAATTCGCAGGTTTTTTTGCTGAATAAACATCATGCAAGCAAAAAAGGCAAGTGCTCCTAGAAAAGTTAGAATAATAACCATTACTTCATCCCTCCTTTATCAGTTGGTTCTGCAATGTCTTCGCTATCAAGGCGGAGGTGAATTCCATTACCACTTGTAACAAAGAATGTAAGAAATAAACCAATGAGTGAGAAGGCGATTGCGAACCAGAATGCTGCATGGTACCCCATCAAAGTAGCATCAAACATCTTTGCTTTATATTGCAATGGGGATTGTGTCAGCAGTGAATGAGCAGGTCGATTGCTATTAGTAATATTTGTCAAAACAGAGATCATAATTGCTGTTCCCACAGAAGTAGCAACTTGACGAATGGTGTTGTTAACGGCTGTACCATGCGAGATTAAATTGTAAGGAAGAGAATTCATTCCCGCCGTAGTAACTGGCATCATTACCATCGAAATACCAAACATCCGGACTGCATATAAGAAGACAATATAAATAGTTGGGGTATCACGAGTAATAAAGGCAAAAGGAATTGTTCCAACAGTTAAGATAAACATTCCCGTAAAGGCTAAGCGTTTAGCACCATGACGGTCAAATAAATTCCCAGTGATTGGGCTCATGATTCCCATGAAAAGAGCCCCAAATAAAAGGGTAAGACCTGAATGGAAGGCAGACATTCCATGAATGATTTGAAGGTAAAGAGGAATGACGAATTCAACCCCAACCATTGCCATCATTACAATTGAACTAAGAATGGTCGCAAGGGAGAATTCTTTACTTTCGAAGACCTTGAATTCAAGGAACGGATCGTCTAGCTTGTTTTGACGCATGATTAGAATTCCAACTAAAATCACCCCAATGATAATGGTTGAAAGGACAATGGGATCTGTCCACCCCTTATCACCGACACTTGAGAATCCATAAAGCATGCTTCCAAATCCTAATGTTGAAATAACAACAGAAAGCCAGTCAAGATGCGGCTTTTTATTAGGAATAACATTCTTAACTGCAAAAAAACTAACAATGATGACTAAAGCAGTGATGGGGGCAATCATTCCGAAAAGCCACCGCCAGCTATAGCTATCAATAACCCACCCTGATAGAGCAGGACCGATTGCTGGCGCTAATCCGATAACTAGGCCATTCACTCCCATCGCAGCCCCACGCTTCTCAGGAGGATAAACAGTCAGCATGATATTCTGCATTAAAGGCATGTTAATTCCTACTCCGACTGCTTGGATAAGACGAGCGGCTAATAAAACGGCAAACGATGGAGCAATCCATGCTAAGATTGTCCCAACTTCAAAGGTTGACATAGCAATGATAAAAAGACTCTTAGTATTAAAACGACTGGTTAAATAGGCACTTACGGGGATCATAATCCCATTAACCATTAAGAAACCAGTAGTTAACCACTGAACGGTGGCGGTACTAATATTAAAAGCATCCATTAATGCGGGAAAGGCTGTTGAAAGAATAGTTTGGTTTAAAATGGTACAAAAAGCTCCAATTAATAAGACAAAGATCATTAAGGAACGATTATAAGTTTGACCATTAATATCAACAGGTTGTTGCTCTTGATTCACTAATAGAATCCTCCTTTACGTTTTTTACAATGTGAAAAATATAATACGATTCGATATCTTTGTCAAATTATTTGACAAAGATATCAAATTTTTGGTAATTTATGATTAAAATATACACTTTGGAGGAAAATAATGGATCCACTTTCTGAAAAAATTAGAAAAATGATCGCTAGTAAACAATTAAAAATTAGTATGAGTGAAGTGGCACGTGTAACTGGTGTCTCTACTAGTCAACTAAGATACTGGGAGAAAAAGGGTTATATTAAATCAGAACAAAATGAGCAGAATAAAAATCACTATTTTAGTTTTCCAACAATTTTTCAGGTATTAACGATTAAAGTATTTTTAGATCAAGGTTTTACTTTAGCGATGGCTGTAAAAAAGGAACGTAAACGGCGCGAGCTTCATAAGATTTTTACTCGTTTTATTACTGATGGCATCAAAGAAGTAGAACAAACCGGGGAAGATAGTGGAGAAGTTAAGCTGGGCCCATTAGCTGAAGATTCCACAAAAGAAGTATATGCAGTGATTGATGGTGATAAGACCAGTCTTCATATTCGGGATCATAAAGAAAATTAACGGATAATAAACTTTGTGTTAAGGTTAAAATGTAGAGGATAACCAAAGTAAATTAATTTGAGAAAGGAAGAATAACAATTGGCTACAACAGGTTTAAGTTATAGTGAGTTAAGCGAGGATGCTAAAGAAGTTGCCCTTAATTCGTTTATTAATTTTTATGTTGATCAATATCGTAGGGGTAGTTTAGAGATCCTTAGCTCACAAGTATCTAATGAACTAATTGCTACAATTAATCAAATCTTGCGCGATAATGCTTTTATGGGTCATCAAGAATTAGTTAATGTAAGCACGCGGCTAAGTAAGCCAGCTTATCAAAAAATTTTAACCGCATTGACTAATGTTAAATTTCATGAAGATGGGGAACCGGTTGTTGATTGGATGAAGGCTTGGGAACAAAAAGAGGAACAGTTACCAGAAGAAGATTAGACAAGCAACGAGTGGGATTAAAAAAGGAAGGTGGCTGGGAGAAAACTTTTGTTTTCTCTCAGCCTCAACTGCTTTTATGAACAGTAGTAAGATATCGTGGAAATCCTCGTAGGCTAGCTTCGCGTCGTAACTACAAGGCTCGAGGCTAAGTCCGAACGATAATCAGCCCGTGCCGTGCTAAT
>BLMQ01000115.1:0-2934 GCA_011958095.1 Lactobacillaceae bacterium
AATTGACTGCGCATTTTGACGCTTTTTGGTACGTGAACCAAATAAGTTCATTATTCGATCAAAGAATTTCACAGTTTTATAATTCTCCTTCATCGTAGTGAATCTATTTTAACAAAAATTACCTGCTTTAACAGATAGTTACCACTACTAACGTGAAAATAATACTCTTTATTTTATAAGAAATGAAGAATTTATTCCAATGATTTAATGAAATTTAATGAACAATAGTAATGAATATCATTTTCAAAAAGGATATGATAATGTGGATGTGTCTATTTAATTGAGAGAAGGAGAATTTTGCTGTGTTTTTATATCAACATCATCGTTTATATCGACGCAAAATTTTGATTGCAAGCTTCCTGTTACCAGTTATTTTGATGGCCTGCTATTTTGCATATCGTCAAATGACTCCCTTTGGCAAAAGCAGTTTATTAACCGTTGATCTCGGTCAACAATATGTCGATTTTTTCAGTTACCTTCGAAATACCATTCTCCACCATCCCAGTAGTTTCTTTTATTCGTTTAGCAAAGGGCTGGGTGGCGAAATGTTTGGAACTAATGCGTATTACTTGCTAAGCCCATTAAACTTAATTTTGTTATTTTTCCCTGCTCAACACCTTGCAACTGGGATAACCATCGTTACACTCGTTCGATACGGTCTAGCGGGATTGAGTTTTGCCTGGTTAATGCAAAAAACTGAGCTACAACAGGGGTGGCGAATTTTAGCATTCAGTACAGTCTACTCAATGAATGGCTGGATGATTGCCAACCAATTAAATATGATTTGGCAAGATGCTTTAATACTTTTGCCGTTAATTATTTGGGGACTCCTCAAACTTATTTATCAAAATCGTGTTGGAACTTATATCGCTTGGCTAGCCGTAATGCTGATTGATAATTATTATATGGGCTGGATGATTGCCATCTTTACTTTTCTATTTTTCCTCTGGCAAACACCAGCGTTAGCCTCATGGCGACAACGGGGAGTAATTTTTCTCCGCTATCTTGGCAGTTCGCTGCTTGCAGTGGGTATTTCAGCAGTCATTTTATTGCCAACTTTCTATGCCTTAATGCAAAGTAAAGGGACCTACACTGAAACCAAGATTCACAGCCGTTTTGAGTACTTTGCTCCTAAAATGCTTGGGAAACTTGTTCCCGGATCATTTAATTTTAATCAAATGCCAAGTGGTCAGCCTAACATTTATATCGGAATGCTATTAATGCTCGGCGCTTGTCTCTACTTCTTCAATAATCGCTTTGACCTTCGTCGTCGTTTAATTGGGGCAGCCATTTCTATTTTCTTTATTTTCTCATTCTGTTACGAACCATTAGATCTTTTATGGCATGCCGGACAGTTTCCAGTTTGGTACCCTTATCGTTTTTCCTACCTTTTCTCTTTCTGGTGCATCTATCTTGCAGCTAAAGTGCTTCAACCTGATTTCAAGATAAAAAAGCGCAGTGCAATGATCCTTACGCTGCTTATTATCGCAATTTACTGGTATGTTGGTACGCTTAACTTATCATACATTAATAGCAATCAACGGAATATTGGCTTATGCTTTGCGTTAATCGCCGTTAGCTGCCTTTGTATTCCCCGAACAAATTCACCGCGCTTATACGATGCGCTTCTTGTTCTCCTTGCTGTCTGTGATATTTCTATGAGTGGTTACACGGCGCTTAATAAGATCTCTTACGTTTCACAGCCTGAATTTGGCAACTACACACTTGCTCTTGATAAAAGTGTAGAAAAACTAAAGAAACATGATTCAGGCTTCTACCGCGTTGCCAAAACTTTTATGCGAACGAAGGATGACCCCTTCCAAGCAGACTTTAATTCTGGTGACCATTTTGGTTCGACCCTAGAGCCGCCAATTCCAGCCTTCATGGGTGCAATTGGGCAGCCAGATGGGGATGGCTTTGTTACGTATACTAATGGAACTCAAGTGAGTGATGCACTTCTTGGTTACAAATACACTATGAATGCCCGTAATACTTCAGCCGGACAGGCATTACCCCTATCAGGTTTCCGTCCTGATTGGTACAGTTACCCATTAGTAGGATCAACTTCGGCAGTCAATCTCCGTGAGAATCCAAATGCTCTTCCGATCGCATTTGGAGCTAATGCCGCCATCCTCCACCTTCAACGGACGACAATGGATCCGTTAAATTATCAGTCACAGATCTTCCAAACACTTGCCGGTCGCCCAACATTTCATTCATTATTTGCCGTTCAAAATTTTAATTCCGTCAAATTCAATAATGTTCAAAGCGCTAAGCAAATTACTGGCACGATCTTTAGAAAGCAAAACCTGCTTAAACCAGCATCAGTTCAGTTAGAATTTATTCCGCCAACTAACGATTCTTACTACTTAACACTCGGACCAAACGTTGAGGATAATGCCACAATTACGATGAATAACAAAAAATTCACCCAATATGACACCTTTCGTAATACGGTAGTAATCAACGTTGCTCATGATCAAAAAGGGCAAAAAGTCCTTGTCAATTTGCAACTAAAGAAAGCTACACTTTGGATGCAAAATGTTAGTATCTATCAACTAAAGCAACGACCATTTATGGCAAGCTTAAAGACTCTTCAAGAATCTCCCTTAAAGATTAGTTCATACCGTAGTAATCGGATTGTTGGTACAGTCAATCTCCAGCGGAATCAGCGAGTATTGATGACTACTATCCCTGCTGCCAAGGGTTGGCACGTTAAAGTAGATGGTAAATCTACTACTCCACAGACCGTGCTTAATACGTTTATGGCTATTCCAATGAGTTCCGGAAAGCATCGGATTGAATTTTATTATCGGCCACCGTTTCTCATTCTCGGGCTTATAATTACAGTTATAAGTCTCGGTTTAACTGGTTGGTGGGTTAAGAAAGAACATCAAACAAGGACAATGTTTGATTAACAATAAAGCTCTTTAG
>BLMQ01000116.1:0-4637 GCA_011958095.1 Lactobacillaceae bacterium
AGAAGTCACTTGTGACTTCGTTTTCGAGCCCCCGCAAGCAACAATAGGCCTCCAACGTTCGGTTTTTGCCGGATGTTGGAGGCCATTGTTGTACTGCGTATTTGCCTTTTTATGAAAGTAACTTAACTTATGTCACAGTCCTTTTTTATAACGCTCGCTAATCATATTGATGCATATACTTTGAAAGCCGCTTTAAGCCTTCTTTTAGGGTTGCCTCTGGTGCACAGTAGCCGAGGCGAACGTGACCCGGAGTATCAAAAGCATCGCCGGGCACGAGGAGAACCCCTTCGTCATGAAGTAAGTTTTCACAGAAGGTATGAATATCAACCGGCACGTCAAGCTTTGGAAAGGAAGTAGAGACTGCTTGTGGCATGATGACACTTGCTCGGTCTTCGTGGTCAATCCAATCCTTATAAATGGCGAGGTTGCCAAGAACTAACTTCCGGTTGCGAGCGAGAACTTGATCACGGTGACGTAAAACATAGGTAGCTAGCTGGTCGTTAAAGACTCCGCCACAGATCATGGTGTAATCACGGAACTTACGGAAGACATCGGCAACTTCAGCGTTAGTCGCAGTCCAACCGATCCGAACCCCGGGGACTGAATAAGTCTTTGAAAGAGAATTAGTAGAGATTCCCTTATCATAAAGGTCAATAATCTGCGCAAATTTTTCAGGGTGATCGAGAGGCAGGTAGACTTCATCAACAAGAACATAAGCATCAACTGACTTGGCAATTTCAACAACTTGTTCGAGAAACTCTTTATCAAGAACCGTTCCCGTTGGATTATTCGCGTTGTTTAGACAAATCATTTTAGTATTAGGTTCAATCATCGCTTTTAGGTCATCGATTCGTGGGTACCAATTGTCTTCTTCATGAATATGCCAGTAATCAACATCGGCACCTAATGATTTAGGAATATCGTAGAGTTGCTGATAAGAAGGGTATTCGGCAATTACATGGTCGCCGGGATTGATCAAGGCATAGAGAGCTAAAATATTTGCTCCAGTGGCACCATTTGTTTGCAAGATATTTTCTGGATCAACATGGTGATACAGTTTAGCAACTTCTTCTTTAAACTCGGGGGATCCTTCAATCCACCCGTAGTTCATTTGCTGCTTATCAAGCATCTCATAAAATTCTTCGCCATTGTTACCATCTAAATTTAAGAGATCGTGCATACTCAAAGAGGCAATTGTACTCTGTGAAATATCATAAGTCGCGCTCTTTTCCCACTTATTTAGCCATGCTTCGACACCAAAATGTGCTATTTCTACCATGATCTTTTTCCTCCTTTAATTAATTGAAATTGTTCCGTTAATTACTAGTACTAAGGAAATAACCGCAAAGACAGCGATAATCCCCATCGCCCATTTCTCCTTTACTGTGATTGGGTGATGGAATTCCTTACATGCTTGGACATAGAAGAAGAATCCGGGAATAAAACCGACTGAAACAACCATTATTTCCTTCCAGCCAGAGAGAACCATCGCCATAAGTTCAAAGAGGGTAGCGATTAGTCCAATGACAAATTGTCCCCATTCTTGGTGCTGCCAACTGTACATCATCTGGTAAATACCAACAAGGAGGTAACAGATCAAAATGGCAGCCGTACAAAGCGTATATGCAAAGTTGTAGGCATAGGTAGTGAAAAGCAAAGAGAAGAGGAAGATCGATTGAAGAATCCCGGTGATTACTAATGCCCGTGTTGGCGCTTTTTTGTCATTTACTTCACCCCACGATGTTGGAAGGGTTTCATCATCAGCCATTAGCATTAATGATTCAGCTGGGAGCATTGTCCACGAGAGCCACGAAACTAAAACTGAGATGATCAATCCAATGCTGATCAGGGCGGCACCCCATGTTCCAACCAGGTGTTGCATGATAGCCCCAAGCGCCGGTTGACCACCAGCTGCTAACTGGGCCCGAGTCATGACCCCGTATGGCAAAATGGAAACCACAATGTAGATAACAAGCAAACTTACCAAGCCGAAGATGGAAGCACGTTCAGCATCTGTCCGCGTTTTGGCACGACTGGAAAGGACAGAGGCCCCTTCAACACCGACAAATAGCCACATCATTACCATAATTGAGGCCTTTACTTGGTCATAGATTGAACCGATTTCGATTTTTGCACTAAGGTTCTGTGTTACATTGCCCCAGAAATCGGCAGTAAAGATCTTAGCCTTAAAACCAAGAATCACACAGATAACAAAGACGACTAATGGAATAATCTTGCAGATTGTCCCAATTGAATTGATGAAGGCCGCTGATTCGATTCCTCGATTTACCAAGAATGTCAAAACCCAGGTTAAAATAATTGCAACAATAATTGAGAATAAGTTTTGACCATTGGCAAATAGGCTGGGGAAAAATGTTCCAAGGGCGCTCATCATAATCGTCGCAAAAGCAATATTACCAAGCCACGCGGAAAGCCAGTATGCCCAACCAGAAATAAATTCGCCCAGCGGACCAAAAGCAGCTGCCGCATAGCTGAAAATCCCTGAATCAAGGTCTGGCCGCTTTTGCGAAAGATTAGTTAGGGAGAGCACTAAAGTCAAGACGCCGATCCCTACTATTATCCAGGCAATGATTGCTGGTCCGGGAGCCGCCGCGGTAGCTAAATCACTGGTAATTCCAAATACTCCCGAACCAATTGTTGATCCCACAATTAAAAGGGTTAGTTCCGTCGTATTAATACCTTTTTTCTCACTCATTTACTCCACCTCACGATCTTATATATTAGAGTGAAAATCACATAAATTTTCTTAACCCAATTATAGCAACGTCAGAAAACGCTATCCATAGCATTAAGATTAAATGTGAAAACAATTATTAAGTAATGAAAATAGTATACATCACTTATAGTAAAATATACAAATACACGAATAAAGATTTCTAAATTAGCATAAAAATACAAAAAATAGTATAAAAGTAATGTGAAATTCTGTAAAAGACTTTTATTTTTTTAAAAGACGACTATACTAATAATTATTAAATAATTTCTTATTTTTATTTAAGAATTCTAAAGCTTTGGAGGCATTATTTTGGACGAACAGAGTAGTAATAAAAAGATGATTACTACCTTTGGACTAGTGACGATGATCATTACCGCCATTTTTGGTTTTGGGAATGTTTCAAACGCCTACTTACAAATGGGTTACGGTAGTATTATTTGGTACGCATTAGCAGGGATTTGTTTCTTCTTTCCCTGTGGCTTGATGATGGCAGAATACGGTTCCACATTTAAGGATGCTAAAGGGGGCATCTATTCCTGGCTTGCCGGGTCAGTTGGTGAACGAATCGCCTTTGTTGGTACTTTTGTATGGTTAGCATCTTGGATTGTATGGATGGTATCAACAGCATCACGGATTTGGATTACTTTTTCTGCTTTGCTTTTTGGTAAGGATACCACTCAACAATGGCACGCATTTGGTCTGACCTCGACTCAATTGATTGGGGTCCTTGGGATTCTGTTGATTCTCGGGACAACTTGGTGTAGTTCACGGGGAATGACCGCCATTGCTAAAGTTGGTTCACTTGGTGGTATTTTTACAATTGTTGTTAACATTATCTTTGTTATTGTCAGCGTTATTGTTTTAGTCGCCGATAAGGGAATCTTAAAGCAACCAATTCATGGTGCTTCAACTTTCATTACATCACCTAATCCACAATTCCAGACACCAATTGCTATTATTTCATTTGTTGTTTATGCTATTTTTGCTTACGGTGGAATGGAATCATTAGGATCTGTTACTGATAGTATGAAAAATCCTGAAAAGACTTTCCCTCGTGGATTGATCATTGCAAGTATCTTTACGATTGGTACTTATGTTTTAATGATTTTTATGCTTGGTTGGTCAGTAAATTATCAACAAACTTTGACTAAGAGCAGCGTTAACCTTGGTAATGTTACCTATGTTGTCTTTAATCAATTAGGGGTTACCATGGGAGATGCGCTTGGATGGTCGCATGGTGCTGCCCTTACTTTTGGACTTATCATGACGCGGATCGTTGCCTTTGCACAGACTCTTGGTTTCTTGGGTGCATTGTTTATTCTGCTTTACTCCCCAATCAAGGCCTTCATTCTTGGTTCTAATCCTGAATTATGGCCAAAGAAGCTTACGAAACTTAATAAGGCGGGGATGCCTGCAAATGCAATGTGGCTTCAAGCAATTATTGTTTCAATTATTGTTTTCTTGGTTGCCTTTGGTGGAAATGCTGCTCAACAGTTCTACTTGATTTTGACTGATATGGCGAACGTTTCAACTTGTTTCCCATATATTTTCTTGATCGGGGCTTTTCCATTCTTTAAGGCAAAGAAGAACCTTGACCGGCCATTCGTTGTCTTTAAGAACCGTTTCTGGACAGATGTATTAGTATGTTTCGTTGAATTGATTTTAATTGTCGGAATCGTCTTTACGTTTGTTCAACCACTATTACAAAAAGATTATCAAACAGCTTTCTGGACACTTGCTGGACCAATTTTCTTTGCAATCGTTGCGTTGGTCTTCTATCAAATCTCCGCAAAGCGTCACCATGTTGAAGGGTAATTGATAAAAAAGGAAGTGGGAAATAACCTTCTCGACAAGGCGGTGGGCTAAGCTAGAACGATGATTAGCACGGCACGGGCTGATT
>BLMQ01000117.1:0-5486 GCA_011958095.1 Lactobacillaceae bacterium
ATAAGATGAATTTTCTATTTCATCTGTATACTCAGAGGGCATTATAGCCGATGAAGGTCTTTTTAAGTTTAGCTTTAATATAATTTAAGCAAAAATAGTTAAAATACTTCCGGCAACAATAAAGATGATTCCGGCAATTGTAAATGACATTTCCCGCCGAGTCTTGTGTTCATGAAGAACTAAGATACCACCAATTGTTGCAATGATAACGTTCATTTGCGTGAAGACAAAGGCCGTATTAATTCCTAATGCCCGTCCAGCAAAGATATAAGCTAAGGCCGCAATTCCCCAAGAAATACCACCCCAGATATTGAGGTATTGTTCCTTTTGCTTGAAGGAATCAATATTTCCTGAACAAATAGCATAAATTACAGATCCAAGTAAAATACCAAGCATTTCTGGAAGGAAAATTCCTAAAGAACTATCATTAGCAACCATTGGCATCTTGGGGAATGCTGAGTAAACCCAGTAACCAATTGTAGTAATAAGTAAGAAGAAGAAGTTTTGAACAGTAATCTTCTTCCCAGTACTTTCATCAGAGACAGAGGTCATCAAAGCCCCAACAATAACGATTGCTAAAGCGATAAATCCAACAGTAAGGGCACGTGCTCCACGCCATTCTCCAAAGATAATAACCCCAATCAAAGAGTTACCAACTAATTGAAATACTGTCGATAGTGGAATAGTGTTTGAAACACCCATCCGCTTAAATGAAACGAATTGTCCAATTTGACCAATTGTCCACAAAGCCCCACACAGTACTGAGAACCAGAATCCAGTCGTTGTAACAGTTGGATGGCCGATAATAAATGCAACCAACCCAACAATCGTAGCACCGGCACCAATACCAAACATTTGGTTAATCGTTGAACCACCGATCTTACCAGTGATCAGTGGCATAATCCCCCACCCAATTGCAGGGATTAAAGCAAGTAAGTAGTTCATAAAAAATTCTCTCCTATCAATCCGTAATATTATTACGAGGTATAAGTGTATCATAAGGTAAACGCTTCCACAAGCGCTTTCTTTAAATTTTTTTGGATTATAAAAATTGGTCTATAAAAAAGAAACGCTTTTTATCAGCGTTAAAGCGTTTCACTCAAATTATTGGCTTACTTTTTATCTTTATTATTTGTAGGTTGAATATTATGAGGAGCGTATTCACGATCAGGGAAAAAGATTGTAAATGTCGTCCCCTTACCATACTGACTTTTTACGTCAATTTTTCCTCCATGAAGAAGAACTAACTGCCGCACAATTGCAAGTCCTAAGCCGGATTCTCCGTACTTAGTATTCATCCGTGAACGATCAGCTTTATAGTATCGTTCCCAGATATTTTCAAGTTGTTCAGGAGTCATCCCAATTCCATTATCTTGAACTTCAAATTGACTTCCCTTTTCCACACGTTTTCCTCGAATGTCAATAATTCCGTTATCAGTGAATTGAATTGCGTTTTGAATGATATTGAACATAATCTGTACAAACCGATCATAGTCTGCATATACTCGTAAATTCTTTTCCACATCTAAGTGCAGAGTATCTTTCTTCTCTTTTGCCTTTTTCGCTAACTGCTCTCGTAAATTTTCGAGTACTGCTGATGCGTCAAATACTTTCCGTTCCATCGCAATTTGGTTAGTGCGAATCTTTTCATAATCCAAATTATCATTAACCAAGCGAATTAAACGGCGAGTATCGTTCTGCATTAATTGAATACTATGCTTTTTGTCCTCTTCTGGAATCGCATCATACTGTAACCCTTCAAGAATTCCATTAATGGTTGTTAATGGCGTCCGCATTTCATGGGCTGCATTGGCCATAAATTGGCGTCTCCGCTCCTCTTGCCGACGAATTTCTTGTTGCGATTCACGTAACGAAGCGGTCATTTGGTTAAAACTCCGACCAAGGTCTGCCACTTCATCATGCCCATTATCGTCTACTTCAACATTGTAATTTCCTTGCGCAATTTGGTGAGTAGCCATCCGCAATCGATCAATTCGTTTGGTAATTGACCGTGCCAAGAAGTAACTAACTGCAAGCGTTACAAGACTAGCAGTCAGTAATGCCATTATTAAATTAATCTTTATTTGATGCATATTTTGCTCAATTGTCGATACAAAGGTTGCAATTGATACTACCGCAATCATCTTCCCCTTATAGAAATATGGTCGTGAAACTTCGGTCATTCGTGGAGAAGCACCCTTCGATACTCGTGAATTAATTTTAGGAGTAATTAGCTTAGTACAAACGGTTTCTCCTTTTTTTAATTTTTTCCAATCACTTTTACTCATACTCGGAGCAAATCCATTACTGGCAAAGATTTTCCGGTGAGTTGTATCGTAAATCGCAAAGTGGACATTTTGACGTGTTAAAAGATTGGCATTGCTATTTAATGATTCTGTAGCAAACCCTTCAAAACTTTGGGTTGCCATATTGTAACGAATAGAATCCTGAATTAAACTATCAGAATAACTTTTCAATTGTTGCCACGTATTATGATACATAGTGTTATTAGTTACATTTATAAACGAAATACTAACAATCACCATTAGCGTCAGAATAATCGCAAAAAATGAAAGCATCAACCGATACATTAATTTCATTAGTCGTTACCCTCGTCATCAAACTTATAGCCGACCCCCCATACAGTCTTAATTACTTGAGGTCCAATATTTTCTAGCTTTTGCCGTAACTTTTTAATATGGGCATCAACAGTTCGCTCATCACCGTAATATTCATAATCCCACACTAATTGTAAAAGTTGTGAACGGGTGAATACTTGACGTGGTTTCGAGGCAAGTGTCTTTAATAAGTCAAATTCTTTAGGTGTCAAGTCGCCGACCGGTTTTCCATATAAGAATACCTCTCTTGTCTTAGTATTCATCTTAAAGTTCTTTGTTTGAATATCGAATGTATCATCACTATCAGTATCTTGAACATCCTCAAGCTTGTTTAAATGTGTTCGCCGATAAAGGGCCTTGATCCGCGCAATTAAAGTAATTGTACTAAATGGTTTGGTTACATAATCATCAGCACCAATTTCCAATCCCAATACCTGATCACTTTCAGTATCCCGAGCTGTCAACATAATTAAAGGAACTGTTGGTGATACCCGCCGAATATCAGCTGCAACCTGCATTCCATCCTTTTTAGGAAGATTGAGGTCTAGCAAAATAATATCCCATTTATGAGGGTCAGCGTTAAACTTTTCTTCTGCTTCCACGCCATCATAAGCAAATTCATAGTGCCATTTTTCTTTCTTAAAAAACATTGCCATCATTTCACAGACAGAATGATTATCCTCAATCATTAATATTTCCATTTAATTCATTCCTTTATATTTTATCTGAACTCTATTTACTGATTTTTACATGAGAATATCTTCTTATGAAACCCCACTAATTATCCTAATATTTAGCATTAAAAAAGACTGCCATAAACCAATGGCAGTCCTTATAGGCATATAGTGGAGATGACGGGAGTCGAACCCGTGTCCCCTAAAGGCTGCTATATCAACTATTTTATGTTGTTAGATGTTAATTATACAACACCTCTACAACATTTTAGTTTTTAAAGATTCTCAATAATTTTACCGATCGAATTATCTTTAATCGGGTGTAAATCATTATAAACTTTTATAGTAATTGTAGCATCTTTATGCCCTAACACACTAGCAACATCATTGACCGACATTCCATCTTCAATCAGTAAACTGGTGTATGTATGTCTCAGTCCGTGTGGTGTTACGTAAGAAGGGAGATTATACTTTTTTTCAATTGTATTTAACCATTTTCCAGGTTTCGACGGTGACAATATACCACCTTCTTCGCCTGTAAATACTAATTGATTTGGTTTAAAAGTATTAATATTAAAAAATTTCAGTTCTTGATATTGCTCAGAACGCCATTTTTTCAACACTTTAATAGTTTCTGGCCCAATAGGTACATCACGTACAGAATAATCAGTCTTTGTTCCACCTATTATAAGCTTATTTTCAGTATCACGGGTAACTCCTCTTTCTATATGAAGAAATCCACCTTTAAGGTCAATATCGTTCCATGTTAAAGCTAGAAGTTCTCCTTTTCGTAATCCCGTATGTGACAAGATAAAAAGGAAAGCAAACGCCTTATAATTTGTTGATTCATAATGCTCATGCAATCCTTTTTTAAAAGTAATGAACTCATCTTTGGTAAATGATCTTACTTTTCTTTCATCATCCTTATTTTTTTTGGATGCTCTATTAATTTAAAAGGATTATCATGGATCAATTTGTATTTAATACCTAGATCAAAAATGCTTGCGGCATCATTAACCATTTTATTATAAAACTTGAAATCTTTAGCCCATTGATAAACTAAAGATTGACAAGTAGGAATACTGATATCTTTAAGCAATTTATCACCCAAAGCAGGTATTAAGTGTTTTTTACATTCCGTTTCATATTTTTTATAGGTTGAGCCAGCTACCGTCTGCTTCTTATTATCAAGCCATCGGTTAGCAACCTCTTCAAACGTTACCTTTTCATTACTACTAAAGCCATGGTTCTCAATTTCGACCATTTTTTGACGATACCAAGCGCGAGCCTCACGTTTAGTAGTAAAACCACCTTTATTATGCTGTTTATTATCTGGAGTTCGGTAAGCTACCCGATAACGTTTGCCTTTTTTTGTATTATATCCATAAGGTTCCATGTAATTTCACTCTCTTTCTGCGTACATCATTTAAGCATGATTAAGCAAGGGAAACATCGAGTAGTGAATTACATTATGTCTATCATTCTAGCTAGACATACTTAATTTTGTCAAGAAATCACCAATTTCTGCTAAATCTTTTTTCTTGTCATACGGTTCGTTACCTTCGGCAATTTGGTTCACATGAAAAATTATGTCCTTAAACTTTTGTATACTAGAAGAATCATCCTGAAGGTTTAAGTTATTAAAAAGTTTAACAACTAAAGTAAGAAATTCCACTTGTGTGTAAGTTAATTTACCGTCAAAAAAAACACTCATTTCGGCTCGAAAGTCGTTTAATTGTTCATTATGTATATTGCTGTCTTTTGTCTTCTCATTAAGATCATGAAGTTTAAGCATTTGACTTAACTCCAACTGAATACTATTTAATTGTTTTTTCTCTTCAATACTAGTAGATTCTGGATGATTAGTGATTTTGTTTAATAACTTTTGTGTTTCCTCAACAGTTGTAGCATCACCATTAAGAAGGAAATTGACTGTTACACCACCTAATTCAGCAATTTCACGTAGACGTTGGGCACTTGGTTTTGAAATTCCACTTTCCCACCTTGAAACAGTACCTTTATTAGAAGGAGGAGTAAAATGTTTACCAAATTGCTCTTGATTTTCTCCTCTTTTATGTCTAATAGCCTTAATTCTACTACCTAATGCTATACGATTACACAAACATATCACCACCTTAAAAATTTTCATAAAAAGTTATTGATATTATTTTAATAATGCTGTAGGATATAGTCA
>BLMQ01000118.1:0-4485 GCA_011958095.1 Lactobacillaceae bacterium
ATAAGATGAATTTTCTATTTCATCTGTATACTCAGAGGGCATTATAGCCGATGAATAAATTAAAGAAGCTGAAAGAAAATTTTTGTTTTTTCTTTCAGCTTCTTTAACTCTACTGCTTATCTTTAATATCAAATTCTGGGAACCAAATACCAATCTCGCGAGTAGCACTATCAACATTATCAGATGTATGAATGATATTTCGCAAGTTACCATCAGGCCATTCACGACCGTAGTCACCACGAATTGTTCCCCATTCAGCTTCACCAGGGTTAGTAGCTCCTGCCATATTATGAATTGCTTGAATTACATTAGTACCAGAGACGACAATTCCTACAATTGGTCCTTCTGTCATGTATTCTAACAATTCAGGGAAGAATGGTTTGTCAACTTTATCAAAATAATGCTGACGAAGCTTTTCTTCTGATGGGTCAATCATCTTAAGAGCTTCAATATTATATCCTTTCCGTTCAATACGGGTAATAATATCTCCAATATGACGAGTCTTTACCCCATCAGGCTTTACTAGTACAAGTGTGTATTCGTCTTTAACCATGGCGAAGCATCTCCTTTTTCTATATCTACTCCATTAGATTATCATAAGTCGATACTTCTTGAAAGCGTTTTTAGCCAATAAGAAAATTTAATTTTTATTTGGCAATTGATATTCAATCGTTAAAAGACGCCCAGCTTTCTCGTTAATTGCGTCGCTAACTGAACCGTTGCTTAAAAGGACCAGTTCATGCATTGCCCGTGATGCCATTGTATAGATCATACCGACTTCATCAGTATTAGCTAGGTTTTTAGCAGAGACATCCGCAGCAAGGACAGCATCGAATTCAAGCCCCTTTGCTAAGTAAATTGGGAGAATTAAGATCCCCTTTGGCAATTCACTTGCATCCTTATCTAAGAGATGAATATTTTCAACCTTTTGCCGGCGAAGTAATTGATAAATAACAGCGGCTTGCTCTTGATTCTTGGTTAAGATCGCTACAGTTTCATGTTCGTCAGCTAATTTAAGCGTCTCATCTAACAAGCTTTGCTGACTCTCTTTATCAGAATAACGGACTAACAAGCGTGGTTTCTTTCCATGGCGAGTGAAAGAAATTATCCTATCTCCATCCGGCAACAAGGCCTTCGCAAAATTAGTAATCTCCGTCGTGGAACGATAACTCCGCCGTAAAGCAATTAAATTAGGTCGCTTAGCCTTTAATACCTCACTAAGTTTGTTCAATAACTCCTCCGGTAACTGCAATGGCTTAAAAAGAGCCTGTTCACTATCACCGAGGACCGTAAACTTAGCTTGGGGGAAGGCGTGTTTTAAGTAGATTAACATCGCTATTGAATAATCTTGCATCTCATCAATAAATACATATTGAAAAGAACGATTTTGCCCTGTCCCGGAAATCAAATCACGCAGATACATCAAAGGGGCAGCATGCATTAATTCCAGCCGATGATATTCAATCTCATCTTGAAAAGCAAGAATCATTGTTGCCCATTCCCGCTGACTAATTGTCTTAGGTACCTCAACTTGATGCAAAAACTTATTATATTGATTATAAAAATCGAGAAAGTAATTATTATAGATCGCATCTGCAATCACACGTAAGCGTCGTTTAGCTAAGCGCCGCGAAAGGTAAGCATATTGCTCATCTTCATCCTTAAAGTCATCAATTGTTTTCTTACCATAAAGGTTGTGCAATTGTTGTAAATTAAGTGAATCCAGTTCTTTAGCTACCCAGTCCTTTTTAGCTTCATCTTTAACCCGCCGCTGCAATTCACGAATTAACTTATTTTTTAATTGGACTAACTTATCAGCAGGAGCCATCGTCAATGGTAATTCTTTGTAAAGATCTTTGACGTGGTCAGCTGAAAAGAAAACTTGACCATTAAAGCGAATATCAGCAAATTGCAAATCATCAATTGTCATTTTTTCAACGTAACGTGCAATCGATGTCATAAAAGATTCACTTGCAATAAAGTCGGCAACAACATGCGAATCATTTTCAGGTTTTTGTCGTTCTTCATAGCGGTCAAACAATGTTTCTACTTGCAGGCCTTCAAAACGCCGTCGGATAAATCCCTCTAATGTTACTTGCCGCATATTTCTTTCACCAAGACTTGGCAAAACTTCAGAAATATAGTGGCTGAATAAATTATTGGGACTAAAAAGGACAATCTGGTCAGCATTCAATTCTGTTCGACTATGATAAAGCAAGTATGCAATTCGTTGAAGAATCGCTGAAGTCTTTCCTGAGCCAGCTACTCCTTGGACTAACAAAAGATCACTATGCGTATCCCGGATAATATCATTTTGCTCTTTTTGAATTGTTGCCACAATATTATGCATATACTGGTCATTTTGTTTTCCAAGAGCCGCTTGTAAGACTTCATCACCAACAGTTTCATTAGTATCAAACATGTTAGTGATCTTACCATCCTTAATCGTAAATTGCCGTTTCTTTTTTAATTCTGTAGTTTGCATTCCAGCTGGCGTTTCATAATTTACTTTCCCAAGGGTACCATTATAGTAAACTCCAGAAATCGGTGCTCGCCAGTCGTAAATTAAAAAGTCTGTTTTATCTTCATTCATTAAAGATGAAGTACCGATGTATAGCGTTTCGCTCTTATCTTCACCAGGATCTTGAATATCAATCCGGCCAAAATACGGTGACCCTTTTAAGTTTTTCAAAGTTCTTAACTGGTGCTTGAGAATTGATTCACTTTCCGCTGCTCGTGAAACCAATTGGCGCTGTTGTTCAATCATTGACCGAGATTCGGCAATATCATCAACTTCATAACGGTTAATAGACGCATTTTCACTATAATTACGTTCAACTGCTCGTGTTTCACGATGGGCATCTTCAACAGCTTTAGTGGTTGCAGCTACTTGTTGGTCAATTTGTTTCTCAACATTATTGACCCGTGCTTGCTCCGTTTCTCGTTCATGATTTTCCATCAAAAGTCCCCTTTACTCAATTTTATTGGCTGACCGTTTTAATGCGTTTTTTAAGATAAATGGCGCTAATACAGTTGCGATAATAATCACGGTGATTACATCTGAATAATACATTGGTGAAAGAAGATGAGCTTCGTAACCAATTTGAGCTGTAATCAATCCCATTTCACCACGGGCAATCATTCCGCTACCAACAACATAAGAACTTGGCATACTAAAGCCAGATAACTTAGCACCCGCTCCACATCCAAGTAGTTTTGTTAAGCATGCAAGAATTGTCATCACAATAACAAAGACAAACGATTCACCAATATTGTCAAAGCGCATGTTCAACCCTACGCTGACAAAGAATAGCGGAATAAACATTGCGTACCCAATCGGAATAAAACTCCGGTCAACAACTTCTTTATGCTTTGTATTAGCCACTGCAATTCCGGCAAAGAATGAGCCTACCGCCCCACTTAACCCAACATAATCAGCAATTGCGGCCATACCCAAACAGATAATCATCGCCATTACCGATGTTGAAGCAACTGTTAAGAGACGATCACTCATATGAATCAAGTAAGGTGCTAACCAACGAATTAAAAGGTAAGTCCCACCAAAGAATACTAATTGCATCAAGAGAATGATTCCTAAAGACTGCCCATTACCGTGGCCACTATTGTTGCTTCCATTAATTACACTAATCATCACACTTAATAAGATAACACCAATAATATCATCAGCAACTGCTGCTCCAAGCACTGTTGCACCTTCTCGGCTATTTAGGCGATTAAATTCACGTAATACCGCAACTGAAATACTAACAGATGTTGTTGCAAAAATAACACCGATAAACAGTGATTCAAGTTTAGTAAAGCCAAACATATAACTTACTGGCCCCATAATTACAATAGGAGTAATTACCCCCAAAAGTGCTACAACAACCGCTGGTTTTAAATATTTTTTCAATAAAGAAAGATCACTTTCCAGCCCAGCGATGAACATCAAGATAATAACCCCGATTTCCTGAAATTCATTCATCATTGAATTTAAATGAACCCAATCTAAAATAGCGGGCCCCGCAATAATTCCAACCAGGATTTGTCCAATCACTTCTGGAATCTCAATTCGACGACATAAGTGTGCTACGATCTGTGTTGCAAGCAATAACCCCGCCAACACTGCAATAAATTCCATTTCTTTTCCTCCATTTTTTTACTTACTGTGCAATGCATATATAGTTTTGATTTTACCATATCAACACGAAATATTATTGAGAGGCGTGTATAATACAAGATAAACAATTCTTAAATTTTTAAAAGGAGGAATTGCCATGCCAACCAGTCAGTCTAACATTAAGCGTGCCCGCGATGTATTATCAACACCGATGTCCATGGCTTTCATTTCATTAATTGGAAAAGCAATCGTTGTCGGCGCTGTGACCGGCTTCCTCGTAAGTATCTTCCGTTGGATTATTGATCATACACTAAAAGGATTGATGGTCATTTATCCCACAATGGCGCACCACCCCCAATTACTCA
>BLMQ01000119.1:0-8616 GCA_011958095.1 Lactobacillaceae bacterium
CGGCAAAATGACCAAGGTTTTATTGTATTAACCAATCGTGTCCATCCAAGTGCCAAAAATCAAGAATTTTTAGATGCTCGTGACCAACTTTTGGCAATTTATTTAAAAGAAAAAGAAAAAACTTTGTGAAATTTATATTCACTTAATTGAATAAGCGCTTTCACAGAATATGCGCTTTAGGGGTAAAAAATGTATAAAAACTGTCGATAATTTATATTAATAACTTCTTTTTATATAATTCACTAAATATTGATTTGACGGCATTTGACAACGTTTACATAAACTAATATGATGTAGTTGTAGTCAAGTGATACTTCAAAAAGGAGTGATATTGTATGCAAAGTCCAATTCACGTTACATCAGAAATTGGAAAGCTTAAGACAGTTATGTTGCATCGACCAGGTAAGGAAATCGAAAATGTTTATCCTGAAATTCTTCACCGGATGCTCGTAGATGACATTCCATACTTACCGATCGCTCAAGAAGAACATGACCTCTTCGCCCAAACGTTACGCGATAATGGCGCTGAGGTATTGTATCTTGAAGATTTATTAACAGACGCACTAGCAGATGATAATATCAAAGATGAATTCCTTGAAAAGATCATTGCTGAATCTGGTTATGCTGCTGGAGCAATCCATGACGGCTTAAAGGAATTCTTACTTAGTTTCAGTACTAAGGACATGGTTAACAAGATTATTGCTGGTGTACGTAAAGATGAGATTAAAACTAAGTATGCTTCTCTTGCAGAATTAGCAGAAGATAAGGATTACCCATTCTATATGGATCCAATGCCAAATGCATACTTTACTCGTGACCAACAGGCATGTATCGGGGATGGAATTACCATTAATCGCATGACCTTTAAGGCGCGTCAACGCGAATCTCTCTTTACTGAGTACATCATTAAGCACAATAAGCGTTTTGCTGACAAAGGTGTTGAAGTATGGCGAAACCGTTATCCTGAAGGTCGGATTGAAGGTGGCGATGAATTAGTTCTCAGCGATCATGTATTAGCAATTGGTATTTCTCAACGAACATCTGCAAAGGCTATTACAGAATTAGCTGAAAGTCTCTTCGAAAAGTCTGATTATGATACAGTAATTGCTATCCATATTCCTCACAATCACGCAATGATGCACCTTGATACTGTGTTTACAATGATTAACTATGATCAATTTACAGTTCATCCAGCAATCTTACGTGATGGCGGACATGTTGATGCATACATTATGCACCCAGGTAATAATGGTGAAATTTCAATTACTCATGAAACAAATCTTAAAGAAATTTTGAAGAAGGCACTTGATAAGCCAGAAATTGATTTGATTCCTACTGGTGGCGGTGACCCAATTATTGCCCCACGTGAACAGTGGAATGACGGTTCTAACACGCTAGCAATTGCCCCTGGTGTAGTTGTAACTTATGATCGGAACTATGTCTCAAACGATTTGCTGCGTAAGCATGGTATTCTCGTTCACGAGGTTCGTTCAAGCGAATTATCACGGGGTCGTGGTGGTCCACGGTGCATGTCATGTCCAATTGTTCGTGAAGATCTCAAGAAATAAATAAGATAATAAAAGCAGCAAATTTATCTGAGTAATCTAGAAAGGGTATAATTTTGCTGCTTTTTCTTGTATCATTTTAGTGTAATTAACATGATAAGAAGGGAACACGAATGGATCGAAAGGCAAGAAGAAAATATATTGAACAAGTGGTTAATGATCGTAAAGTTGAGACACAAGAAGAATTGCTTAAGCTGTTAACTGAGGCGGGTTTCGAAACAACACAAGCAACAATTTCAAGAGATATTCATGCGTTGAATATCGTTAAAGCAAATGATGGCGATGGTCATACCCATTATGTTCAACTTCATGTGACACCCGAACATAATTTTGAGCGATTATACCAAGGGATTCATGATAATGTGCGGACAATTGAAACTGTTCAATTTATGAACGTGATCAAAACTGCACTAAATTCTAGCTATGCGACGATTTTGGCTGGAATGTTTGATGAACTTGATATTCCGGAAGTTGTGGGCACACTTGCTGGAAACGACACCTTGATTATCATCAGTAAAGATAATGATGATGCTAAAATGGTTTATGACTTAATCATTCAACACATACATTCATAAACTGCATAGGAGGGATATTTATGGATGAACAAAAGAAAGGTATTGGTAGAGGCGAATTAATCGCCTTAATTGTAAGTTCATGTATCGGTACCGGAATATTTGGTATCACTAGTGATGTAGCGGCAGCAGCAGCGCCAGGACCTGCATTATTGGCCTGGATCTTTGTTGGAATTGGCTTTTTAATGCTGGTTCTCTCGCTAAACAATTTATCCGAAAAGCGACCAGATCTTACTTCAGGGATTTTCTCATACGCTGGTGCCGGCTTTGGACCATTAGGTGAATTTATTTCTGGATGGTCTTACTGGTTATCCGCATGGCTGGGAAACATTGCTTTTGCCACCATGTTGATGAGCTCGATTGGAACGTTCTTTCCAACATTTAAAGGTGGTCAAAACTTACCATCAATTATTATTGCCATCATCTTCTGTTGGCTATTGACAATCTTAGTTAACAATGGTGTTGAAAGTGCATCCTTTGTTAACATGATTGGGACAATCTGCAAGGTCTTACCATTGGTTATCTTTATTATAATGATGGTTGTTTGCTTCAAAGCCGGGATGTTTACAGCAGATTTCTGGGGACGGGTTGCTAATAATGCTTCTCGCGGTACCACAACTGGTTCTGTTTGGGAACAAATGAAAGGTACCCTAATGACATTAATTTGGGTATTTATCGGTGTTGAAGGTGCCTCTGTTATGGCAAGTCGTGCTAAGTCACTTACAGCCGCTCGTGAAGCTTCTCTTATTAGTTTTGGCCTTTTAGTAGTTATCTATGTATTGATTTCGATTTTGCCTTATGGTGCATTAACTCGGGCAGAATTAGCTGGAATGGGTCAACCAGCTATTGGTCATGTTCTTCAAGCAACTGTTGGTAGTTGGGGCTCAATTTTAATCAATGTTGGTTTAATCATCTCAACAATTGTTTCCTGGCTTTCTTGGACAATGCTTCCAGCCGAAACAACGATGTTAGTTGCCGATGATAAAGCAATGCCAAAAATTTGGGGAAAGGTTAATGCTAAAAAGGCCCCAACTGCTTCCTTGATGATTACAGCGGTATTGCAAACAATCTTCTTGTTCTCGTTGCTTTTCACTGATAAAGCCTATGAATTCGCATATTCCTTATGTAGTGCAGCAATTTTATTCTCATACTTATTTGTTGGACTTTACCAAATGAAATACAGTTCTGCACACCAAGAATGGGGACAATTTACAATTGGTTTGCTCTCTGCTGCATTTATGTTCGCATGTATGTTCCTTGCTGGATGGCAAGAAGTATTATTAGTTTCAATTAGTTTTATTCCTGGATTCTACATTTACTACTTAGCATGTAAAGAAAATGATCGTAAAGTTACAACTGCTGAAAAGTGGACAATGGCGCTGATTTTAATCCTAAGTATCATTGCAATTTGGCTTGTTGCTAATGGAACTATTGCCATTGGCTAGGTAAATAATGTATAATTATTCCACATTTTAAGAATATTTATAAGTGAGGTGATTAAGGTGAAGGAAAAGAAGTTAAATCTCTTTCTCTTAATCACCTTAATTGTAGGAACGATTATTGGTGGTGGGATTTTTAATAGTCCAACCGATTTGATTTTGAAAGCAAATCCAATGGCTGCATTAATTGCATGGTTAATTGGTGGCTTCGGAATTTTGATGTTAGTATTAGTCTTCTACAAGCTTTCTGTTGTCAAACCGGAGATGAACGGTGGGATTTATACTTATGCAAAGGAAGGCTTTGGCAACTATATTGGTTTTAACTCCTTTTGGGGATATTGGATGGGAGCAGTTTTTGGTAACATTGCTTTTATCTCGCTCTTTTTTAAGACCTTAAATAGTATGCTCGGGACGCATCAACTTTCGCCATTAATGTGTTTTATCGGGGGCTCAATTATTCTGTGGGGATACACTGCGATTACATGGTTTGGTGTCCGCGAGGCAAGTATTCTCAATGCCGTTATTACGATTATTAAGATCTTACCGCTTTTATTAGTTGTTATTGTTGGTGTTTTTGCATTTCAGCCGCATGTTTTTAATGTTCCTGATTGGACAAGCATTCTTGCTGTTAATCAAACGCATGTCCCATTTAAAGACCAAATTAGTGGTGCGATGAGTACTATTGTGTGGTGTTTTGTTGGGATTGAAGCAGCTGTTTCAATGTCACGTCGGGCAAAGCAGCCACGTGATGTTGGATTAGCAACGATTATTAGCTTTGTAATTGTATTGGTCCTCTATATTTCAATCTCTATTATTCCAATGGGGATTCTACCTGCTAAAGAACTTAGTCAGACTTCAGTTCCACTGGCAGCAGCCCTTAGTCATACAGCATTAGGAATAGTGGGAAGCCTTATTATTAAAATTGGCTTACTGATTTCTCTATTAGGAGCATTATTGAGTTGGTTTATGATTGGACCAGAAATTGCATATGTAACCAGTTATGATCGGGATATGCCGCGAGCATTTAAACTTGTTAATCGACATGGTGTTCCTGGGTTTGCACTAATTGTATATACAATTATTATGCAAGTATGTTTACTAGTTTTACTGCTTCCACAGCTTCAAATGGCCTATACAATTGCATATACTTTAGCTGCGACGATGACCTTGGTTGCTTACTTGCTCTCTGCGTTATATGGGTTGAAGTTAGCGATTAGTGAAAAAATGGGCCTTGGCTTTAAGAGTATTGCTACGCTAGCTTCCATTTATTCCGTCTATATGTTAATTGCTTCGGGACTTGAATATGTATTTGCGAGTGCGATTATTTTTGCGCTAGGAATACCATTATTTGCTGGGGCTCCTAATAAAATGAGTAAGAAAGAAAAGTGGTTAGCAACAATTATCGCCTTAGCAGCTGTGATTGCGCTTATGTTGATTATTACTGGAAAGATTAATTTTTAAAAATTAAAAGGGATGAGGTTAGAAGGAATTTTTACTTTCCTTCAATCTCATCCCTTTTTGTATTCTAATCTTCGCTAGTCATCTTGCTTTTCATGTTATCCATTCGCCAGACAACATAGGTTTCAATCAATGTGATTAGGCTTACCCATAAAATCGTGAAATTTGATGAAGTAAGAAATAGTAAGATGATTAAAATCCAAGATATCCAGTTCCAACGACGCTCCAGACGGATAACTTTTGCAAAGCGTGGTGGGATTCTAGTTGGATTTTGAATGGCTAGTGCTTGTAGTTGGGAGAAAAGACGGACTTCCCAAAAACTTTCTAGCAAAAAAATAATGGTAAATACAAATGTTATGGTTTGGTTCACTGTTTGTCACCTTAATTAAAATGTAGGTTTAATTTTTAGGGCTTTTTGACTGCTTAAGTCGGCATCGGGGTATTTATGCTCAAGAGCTGCTAAAAGAATCTTTTTAGCAATCTCACCATTTCTTGTAAGAATGGGACCGTGGAAATAAGAGCAATAAGTGTTTTTATAGATTGCTCCTTCGGTATGATCTTCACCGTTATTTCCATTACCAGAAATTACTTTACCAAGCGGACGCTCACCTTTTCCTAAGAATGTGCGGCCGTTGTGATTTTCAAAGCCATGGTACTCTTGATTGCTTTCTTCGTTTTTGATGGTAATATCTCCAATGAACCGGTGATTGTCTTGACTTAAAGTATAGTGATCAAGGATTCCAAGTCCCGGAATCTTTTCGCCATCAGCACCGATATAATAGTGGCCGAGAAGTTGATAACCTCCACAAATAGCAAGCAGCGGCTTTCCATCATTAATAAACTTGTCAATTCCTGCTTTTTTGTTTGGAAGATCTTTGGAGACAACAAGTTGTTCGTAATCTTGTCCACCGCCGAAAAGAGCTAAATCAAAATCTTGTGGATTAAAGTCGTTGTCGATACTAATGACTTTGACATCAATATCGGCATCCATCTGTTTAGCGTAATATTGAAGGGCGATAATATTACCGACATCACTATAAGTGTTTAATAAATCGCCGTAGAGGTGGGCGAGGTGTAAGTGATATTTTGCCATTAGTCCATTCCTCCTTTAATATAGCCCTTTTCTGCTAGTTGTTTCCGCAATTGCAGAACGGCTGTATATGTTGCCAGAATATAGACATGTTCAGTTGGCATTTCCTTGATTTTATCAATTACCTGAGTAAGGTCTGGTTCATGCCACATATCTTTTACGCCAGCCATTGTTAATCTAGTGGTAATATCTTTATACCGTTCTCCTCCAGTCATGTATTGTGGAATTTGATGTTGGGTAAGTTTTTCAAAGTCGCCGTCCCAGATCCAGCTAGTATCAATTCCATCAGCATAGTTAGCATTTAGTAAGAAGGCAAAGCTAAAGGGCTTGTCATCTGTCTCAATCATATCTAAAACCTGATTAAGACCAACTGGATTTTTAACTAAGATCAAAGTAACTTGTTTTCCATCGATATTAATGACTTCTTGGCGGCCAAAAACTCGTTCATCTGATTCAAAAGCATCTTTAATTTGTGCTTGGCTCACTCCGAGAAAACGACCAAGAGAGTAAGCGGCAAGAGCATTATAGATGTTATATAAACCACCGATTCCGATGGTGTATTTTTGCCCATCAATTTCAAAAGTTGAATGCGTGGGGGTAAGCTTATCAATTTTGGTAACAGCATACGTTAATTCTGGTCGATGGAAACCACAATTTGGACAGAAGTAGTTACCTAGCCCGGCATAAGTTCGCATGCGATACTTTAGAATGTGTTGACATTTAGGACAAAGAAGACCATCAGTGTTAGCTGGGGCGTTGAAAGGCTCTTTTTCTTCGTGGTTAAAGCCATAATAGATGATTGGGTTAGGCAAGTCTTTGCTGTTAAAGAGCTGTTCATCCCCGTTAGCAATGATGGTTGCTTTCGGTGCTAATTTAACCCCCTTTAAGATCTTGTTATAAGTGGTGTAAATTTCACCATAACGATCCATTTGATCACGGAAAATGTTGGTGAAGACAAAGGCAATTGGGGTGATGTATTTACATACTTTAACTACATTGGCTTCATCGACTTCGAGGACGGCCAGCCCTTTTTTCTTTGGACGGGGAGCAGTAATAAAGGTGGTTACGATTCCTTGCTCCATGTTGGAACCAGTCGGATTAGTAAGAACCTGGTCATACTTTTCCCGTAAAACTCGTACGCTTAATGCGGTGGTTAATGTTTTTCCATTGGTCCCTGTTACAATAACAAGGTCGTACTTTTTGCTAAAGGCTTGGAGAATATTTGGATCAAGCTTTAAGGTTAATTTTCCTGGAAGGGAACTTCCTCCGTTCATAAAAGTATGGAGGAACCAATAGCTTGACCGCCCGGCAAATTCGGCAAATGAACTTCGAACTGTCATGAATATATGTATTCCTTTCGTGTCAATTGTAAGTGATACAATAGTGATGATTAAAATTACCGTTTAATTCTAAACTTTACGATAACAAAAAGAAAGTTATTAAACTGAAATTATTATAAGATTAAAGTTATTCAATGTAAAAAAACTCTTTCCTAATGTGGAAGTATTTAAATGACACAAATTTTTGGATATAATGAAGAGTACTATGCAAACAAAAAGGAGCAATTGTAGTGGCACAACTATTCTTTAAATATGGCGCGATGAATTCTGGTAAGTCAATCGATATTTTGAAGGTTGCTCATAACTATGAAGAACAAGGGAAACCGGTTGTTTTAATGACGAGTGGCGTTGACGATCGTTCTGGTCGAGGCATCATTGCTAGTCGGATTGGCCTAGAGCGTAAGGTAAAACCAATTATGGATGATACTAATATTTACGATTATGTTAATAAGATGGACCGTAAGATATATTGTGTATTAATCGATGAAGCACAGTTTTTAAAGAAAGAGCATGTCTTACAATTAATCAAAATTGTTGATGAGCTAAATATTCCGGTAATGGCTTTTGGACTAAAGAATGACTTTCGAAATGAATTATTTGAAGGTTCAAAATATTTACTGATTTATGCTGACAAAATTGAAGAGATGAAAACAATTTGTTGGTTCTGCCCTCATAAAGCTACAATGAATTTACGGATTCATAATGGCAAGCCAGTATATGAGGGAGAACAAGTCCAGATAGGGGGAAATGAATCATATTACCCAGTATGCCGGAAACACTATTTTCATCCCCAATTAAAACAATAGGAGGAATAATCAAGAATGGAAATGGAAGAAATTTTCGATAAGCTTCAAGCGGTTGCTGATCGTTACGATGAACTAAATGAATTGATCAGTGATCCAGAAGTAATTGCCGACTCGCAACGTTTTATGAAGCTTTCAAAAGAAGAAGGAAGCTTACGTGAAACAGTTGAAAAATATAATCAATATAAAAAAGTCACACAAACGATTAGTGATGATGAAGAACTATTACGTGAAACAAATGATGATGACTTAACGGCCTTAACCAAGGAAGAGTTAGCGGAAGCGCGCGAAGAACAAGCACAGTTAGAAAAAGAGCTTGAAGTCCTACTAATTCCGAAAGACCCTAATG
>BLMQ01000120.1:0-3434 GCA_011958095.1 Lactobacillaceae bacterium
TTCCTTGGCTTGCTCCAGTTACTAATGCTACCTTTTTAGTCATTAGTAACTGGAGCAAGCCAAGGAATTGGTAAGGCAATTGTAGAAAGATTGGTTAAGGATGGTTTTGCAGTTGCTCTTGTAGCATTAAACGAGGCAAAGCTCCAACAAGTTGCTGATGAACTGACTAATAATGGTGGGGAAGCATTACCACTTGTAGCCGATGTAGCAAATAGAGAAGAAGTGTTTGCAGCTGTTGAGAAGACAGTCGAACATTTTGGAGATCTTAATGTAATCGTTAATAATGCTGGATTAGGTCCTACTACCCCAATTGATTCAATTACACCTGAACAATTTGAAAAAGTATATGGCGTAAATGTTGCTGGGGTTTTATGGGGAATTCAAGCTGCCCACAAGGCATTTAAGGAGCTTGGTCATGGTGGTAAGATTATCAATGCTACATCTCAAGCTGGTGTTGTTGGTAATCCTAATCTTGCACTTTATTCCGGAACAAAATTTGCTATTCGAGGAATTACGCAGGTAGTAGCTCAAGATTTGGCAACTGAAGATATTACGGTAAATGCTTTTGCACCAGGAATTGTTAAGACGCCGATGATGTATGATATTGCGCATCAAGTTGGTCAAAATGCTGGTAAGAGTGATGAATGGGGAATGGAAACCTTTGCCAAGAACATTGCAATGAAGCGTCTTTCTGAACCAGAGGATGTTGCTAATGTGGTAAGTTTCTTAGCTGGTCCTGATTCAAATTACGTTACTGGACAAACAATTATTGTTGATGGTGGAATGCAATTCCATTAATACTTAAGGCTAGTAGCAGCAAGCGCAACTGGAAAAATTTTTTCAGTTGCGCTTTTTTAACTTCTTCTAAAAATATTACGATAAATTAACCCAAACGAGATGGATTTTGCTACAATTAATAACTAGTAGAAAAGAGGAGGCTAAGCTTGTGGCAAAACGGAAGCGGAGAAACAAAAACCGCCATACGGGTAGAAATTGGATTATTAGCATTCTTGCTGTTATTGTTATCTTTTTGGGTGTTTACGTTGGGCACCATTTTTACCGAATCTGGAATCAGCAACGAATTGAACAAGAGGCACGTGAAAAGGATCGCCGAGCGAAGCAATTATTTATTCAGCAAGTTGCTCCTGAAGCCCAGGCAATGCAAAATACCTATCATGTCTATGCATCAATTACGATTGCCCAAGCGATTCTTGAATCTCAATGGGGAACGAGTCAGTTAGCGTCACAATATCATAATTTATTTGGAATTAAGGGAACGGGAACAAATTCACGAGTAATGACAACTAAAGAATATATTAATGGTAAGTGGATTGTTACTAAGGGACGATTCCGCGTTTATGATAGTTGGAGTGATTCTATTAAAGACCATACGCGCTTGATGTTAAATGGAACAGACACCAATCAGCAAAATTATGATCGAGTTGTCCATGCGACTAATTACCAAGAAGCAGCTCGGGGATTGCAAGAAGCAGGTTATGCGACTGATCCTGATTATGCACAAAAATTAATTTCGGTGATTAAGGCGTATAAATTATATAATTATGATAAGTAATGTAGAGGGGTACAAAAAAATGAAAGAGTTAGAAGAAAAGATTAAGGAATATGGGATTGTTTTACCGGGTAATGTTTTAAAAGTAGATGCCTTTTTGAACCATCAAGTTGATCCTCAATTAATGTTGCATATCGGTCAAGAATTTGCCAAACTTTTCGCTAATGAAGGTATTACTAAAATTTGGACAGTTGAATCATCAGGAATTGCGCCAGCTGTAATGACCGGGTTAGAAATGAACCTCCCAGTTATTTTTGCTCGTAAGCATAAGAGCCTTACTCTTAACCAAAATATGTATACTGCTGATGTATATTCATATACTAAAAAAACAACCAATCGGATTTCAATTTCTAAAAAGTATGTAGATGCTAATGATAAGATTTTAATGATTGATGATTTCTTGGCTAATGGTCAAGCAGTAGAAGGATTATTAGAAATTGCCGATCAAGCAGGGGTTCAAGTAGCTGGTGCAGGAATAGTTATTGAAAAGAGTTTTCAACCTGGAGCTGGTGAACTAAAAGAACGTGGAATTCGTGTCGAATCATTGGCACGAATTCAATCATTGAGTGATAATAAAGTTGAATTCGTAAAAGACTAATAAGGGAAGTGATAAAATGGGCAGAGATGCTATTTACCCAGGTAGTGCTTTAGGAATTATTGGAATTAATCGCAATGGGGCAGCACTTATTGCAACAGCGAAGAAGGCAGGCTTTAATGTTGGGGTGTATGTGGATCGCTCTCAGCCATCAGTAACTAAAATGGCTGACTTTACAATTGTAGGGGCAATGAACGATCGGGCAAAACTAACTCAGTTTGGGGAAGCGTGCGATGCAATTATTTATCAAACCCCTAATGTTGATTCTCGCGTCCTGCACTTTTTGAGTCAATATGCGGTGATTCCCCAGGGGATTAATGCTCTTGAAATTGTTCAAGACCGGTTAATGGAACGGGCTTTCTTAGATCAAGTAAATATTAATATTGCTCCATATGTGACGGTGGTTAGTTTAGATGATGTTTACCAATCAATTGATTCCATTGGCTATCCTGCGTTGTTAAAACCCATTCAACGAGGAATTGGGGAAAATTCAATGCTGATTGAGCGCCAATCCGATATTACTCGCGCCGCTGATTTTATTGATACGGGTACATATTTACTAGAATCGTGGATTGAACATACAAATGAATATACTATGACAGCGGCAACTGATGGAAAAGATACAGAGATTTTCCCACTTGCTCAGCTTCATTACAATGACAAGCGGCAATTGATTTCTGTTGCGACACCAGCAAATATTCACGATGATATGTTAAAAGAGATGCAGCGGATTGTAAAAAGTGTTGCAGCATCTCTTGAATATCGGGGTGTATTTTCGGTTAACTTTTATGTTACTTCTACTGGTACCCTCTATGTAAAGAATATCGAACCAGGGCTAACGTCGATTGCTAATATTTATGATGTCACGGCAAATGTTGACCAGTATGAAGAACAATTAAGAAGTGCGGTTGGGATGCCCCTGCATGTTATTACGCCATTACAAATTGGCTTATTGATGGTCGTTCGCAATTATCAATCACGAGCAATTCAACGGCAATGGTTGTTGAAGAATAACTGGCAATTTAGGTTCTTTAATGATGTTGGGGATGACGATCAGGCAATTCTAGGCTTTGTCTGGGTAACTGGCGGCGATAACTTGGCAGCCTTAAAGAATCAGGTTGACGATACTGAAGTTTGGAACGACCAAGCTTGATCACGAAATTATAAATTAAGCGTACAAGATTACGAGGGACTGGGGATGAAATCGCAGTCTCTTTATCCATAAATTTGCGAGAATACCCCCACTTCTATAAGTAGGGGATGAATCGC
>BLMQ01000121.1:0-9477 GCA_011958095.1 Lactobacillaceae bacterium
ATCACCGTTCTATCCTTAGCCCACCGCCTTGTCGAGAAGGTTAATTCCCACTCACTTTCATTATCTAAACCACATTTTATTATAAAATGCACTCTCTAGCTTATGCAAGAAGTTACTTTCCAGCAATTGCTGTTTCAAGCGAAATATTAATCATATCATTAAATGTTCGTTCACGTTCTTCAGCAGTTGCTTTTTCGTCACCAAAGATTAAGTCACTAACAGTCAAAACTGAAAGTGCCCGGAAATGAAGCTTAGACGCTAACAAGTAAAGTCCGGCAGATTCCATTTCTGTTCCTAAAATTCCATAGTCACGAAGCTTTTCCATATCAAGCTCATCATTGTAGAAACGATCGGCAGCAAAGATATCCCCAACTTTTGTTTCAATACCTAATTTACCAGCTACATGATAGGCAGTATCTAACAACTTGAAATCAGCTAATGGTGCGTAATGGAATCCTGGTCCAAATGTATTTACCGTTACCGCTGAATCAGTTGAAGACCCTTGGGCAAGAAGAACATCGCGAACATGAACATCTGGAGCAATTCCGCCACAAGAACCAACCCGGATAATGGTTTTAACACCAAATTCGCGTACTAACTCATTAATATAAATTGACATCGAAGGAATTCCCATCCCAGATCCTTGTACTGAAATACGGTGACCCTTATATTCACCAGTATAACCAAAGGCATTTCGGACTGAATTTACTTGTTTAACATTTTCCAAGAAGTTTTCTGCAATGTATTTTGCACGCAGCGGATCCCCTGGAAGTAATACAGTGTCTGCGTAGTCACCCATTTTTGCATTAATATGTGTACTCATTGAAATATCCTCCTGTCTCTTTATTCAATAATTTCATGAATTAGCGTCGGTACTTTGCCATCATCGCTAATTTTAATACTTTCTCTTAATAACTGTTCTACGTCTGGAATTTCTTGGCGGTTACTATAGATTGTTAAAATTGGTTCGCCATCTTTAACATGGTCACCCAGTTTATGGTGCAATTCGATTCCTACACTATAGTCAAGGACATCATCTGCCTTTTGACGGCCTCCACCTAATAACATACTAGCAGTTCCAACTTCATCTGCTGAAAGTTTTGTCAATACGCCATCCCGATCAGCTTTGAAAGGAATCTTGTATTTAGCTTGCGGCATTAATTGGTAGTTATCAACAACAGCAGGATCTCCACCTTGTGCTTCTATCATTGCCGCAAACCGTTCAAGGGCTGATCCATCCTGAATAGTTTGCTCTAACATCTTTCGTGCTTCAGTAGTATTTTGTGCTTTTTCACCCATTACAACCATATAACTACCAAGCGTCAGGACTAATTCGGTAAGATCTTTTGGGCCCTTTCCTTTTAAGACATCAATTGATTCCTCAATTTCAAGGGCATTACCAATTTTATTTCCAAGCGGCTGATTCATATCTGAGATTACTGCCATGCACTTTAGGCCTGCTTGTTTACCAATCTCAACTAAGGCTTTAGCCAGTAGTCTTGATTGATCAAGCGTCTTCATAAAGGCACCAGTACCAGTTTTAACATCAATTACGAGCGCATCTGTTCCAGAAGCAATCTTCTTACTCATAATTGAACTAGCAATTAACGGAATCGAGTCAACAGTGTCAGTAACATCCCGTAATCCATAAATCTTCTTATCTGCTGGCGCAACCTCACCAGTCGCACCTACAATTGCTAATTTTTCTTTAGCAACTTGATTAATAAATTCATTTTCGGAAAGTTCTACCCGAAATCCCGGAATCGCTTCCAATTTGTCAAGCGTGCCTCCTGTATGACCAAGGCCACGGCCTGAAATCATCGGAACCGGAATTCCTGTAGCGGCGACCATTGCTGCAAGTGGCAGACTCACTTTATCACCAACACCACCCGTTGAATGTTTATCAACCTTAATTCCAGGGATTCGGCTCAAGTCTAATCGTTCACCAGACTCCATCATCTTCATTGTTAGGCTCGTCTGTTCTTCTTTAGTCATATTCTGGAAGTAGATTGCCATAAGGAGAGCACTGATTTGATAGTCAGGAATCGTTCCATTAACGACACCATCAACAAAGAATTGTAATTGCTCATCACTCAGAACTCCGCCATTTCTCTTGGTGTCAATGATATCAACCATTCGCATCGTGTTTCGCCCCTTTCCTTAATTAATCTTAATCGTTACTAATTTCCTTGTAGAAGCTGGTACCTTTTACAGGTTCAACGTTAAAGTTCTCTAAGATAGTTGCACCAAGGTCTGAGAATGTCTTCCGCACCCCAAGGGATTGATTTGGCTTGTTCATTGAAGGAGAGTAAACCAACAATGGAACATTTTCACGTGTATGATCAGTTCCCTTAAAGCCAGGGTCATTACCGTGATCAGCAGTTATCATCAAAAGATCATCTGGCTTCATTTCATCAAGAACATTGCCTAAACGCTTATCAAAGTCCATTAATGCTTGACCAAAGCCCTTTGGATTACGACGGTGACCATACATTGCGTCAAAATCGACCAAGTTTGTGAAACAGAAACCAGTAAAGTCTTGCTTCATTACTTCATCAACATGATCCATTCCGTCCATGTTGCTTTCGTTATGGTATCCTTTATCGATCCCTTCACCAGAGAAGATATCATTAATCTTACCAACACCAATTACATCGTACCCTGCTGCACGAAGACGATCCATATCAGTCTCACCAATTGGCTTCAAACTAAAGTCATGTCGATTAGCGGTCCGGGTAAAGTGGTCTTTATCTGGGCCAACATATGGACGAGCAATAATCCGACCAACAGTATATTCTGGACCATTAACAAGTGTCCGGGCATATTCACAAATCTTGTAGAGTTCCTCAACAGGAATAACATCTTCATGAGCAGCAATCTGCATTACTGAATCACCAGACGTGTAGAGAATTAATTCTCCGGTCTCCATTTGACGTTCACCATAGTCATGAATTACTTCTGTTCCTGAGTATGGCTTGTTAACAATAACCTTTCGTCCTGAGAATTTTTCAAGCTTATCAACAATTTCTTGTGGAAAACCATTAGGGAACGTTGACAATGGCTTCATTACTGGTAAACCCATCATTTCCCAGTGACCATCCATACTATCTTTTCCGGCAGAAATTTCTTCCATCTTACCGTAATCACCAATAGCTGGATCAGCAACTGGAACCCCTTCAATCGGAGTATCACGCAAATTACTAATCCCTAATTTACCAAGGTTTGGTAGCTTCAAGGCACCTTTGTAATACTCACCAACGTGGCCAAGCGTATCTGATCCAACATCATCAAACTTTGCGGCGTCATGAGCAGCACCTGTACCAACTGAGTCCATTACAATAACAAAAACACGTTTATATGACATTTTCCGACTCCTCCTATTTCTGTAAATTAAGATTAGTAATTAAACTTTATTCTTATTGTTTTGCGGCTTCTTCTAAGATTTGAACAGAAGCGGAAACACCTAAACGGTTAGCACCAGCTTCAATCATATCGTAAGCTTCTTGAAGGCTGTGAATTCCACCAGCAGCCTTAATCTTAAAGTCTGGTCCAACAGCTTCACGCATAATCTTTACGTCGTCTACCTTGGCTCCTGAAGTTGAAAAACCAGTTGAAGTCTTAACAAAGTCAGCATCGCCTTTTACAGTAAGCTTACTTGCACGTGCTTTTTCTTCATCAGTAAGAAGAGCATTTTCAATAATAACTTTAAGAAGTTTACCCTTTTCGTGAGTAGCATCGGCAACCGCTTTGATATCAGCCACAACCGCATCATCATTTCCCGCTTTTAATTCACCGATATTAATAACCATATCAATTTCATCGGCGCCATCTTCAATTGCTTGCTTAGTTTCAAAAACTTTGCTTTCTGTTGAAGTTGCCCCAAGAGGGAAGCCGATAACTGTACAAGTGTTAATGTCAGTACCTTCTAATCCTTTATGAACTCGCTTAACCCAGTAAGGATTGATACAAACTGAAGCTGTATTGTATTTACGAGCTTCTTCAACTGTCTTATCAATCATCTCTGGAGTAGCTTCTGGTTTAAGCATTGTGTGATCCATGTATTTTGCTAATTGTGCTTGCGTTAACTTCATAATAATATGATCTCCTCTCAACTTTGAATGCGCTTTCATAAGATTACGTTTATATCTTAACAATCTATTGAACATTTGTCCATAGATTTCAAGAAATTTATTTCAAAAAGAGAGAAAAAGAAAAGAGTGAGAAAAAACTTTTGCCTTTTCTCACTCTCAGTTATTTTAAAGATAACCTGGCAAATAGTTCCGTTGTTAAGACTATTTGCTGGTTAACGCCGTGGCGCACGATTACCGTAAAGGGAACCTGTAACATGGAATTTGGACCTGAAGTACATATCCCCAATGAAAGTAATAACCCCAATGCCAATGTAGACCCATGGATTAAGTCGTGGGTTGATTACATTTGGCAACATACTTACAAGCATGTAAATAATCAACCAAGCTGCTAATCCAGCAACTATCAAAAGGATTCGTTGCCATAATGGCTTCTTACTTACCCGCTTACCGTTCTTATCAATTTGCGGTTGAACTTGGGTAGCCACATAACCAAAAATCAATCCTCCAGTGATCGCCACGATTAAGATTGCAGTAATACCACTGCTTCCAGCATTCTTTGTTTGCATTGCAGCTGGTGATAACCAGAACATTAAACCAAACATAAAAGTAAAGATACTCAAGAAAATCAGCATATTATCAATTGCCAATAACTTAATTGATTGCTTACTTGCTTCAGCAGGAGTTGGCTTAGGATTCTTCAATTCTTTAGCATATTCGGTTGGCGTCCCAAATAATGCCCGCGCAGTTTGCCCCTTCTTTTGCCCTGCTAGCAATTTATCAATGGTTTCCTTTAGCATCGAGTCTTTCTTATCTGAAGGAACACCGAGACGATCCAACTGTTTATTTAATTGATACATAAAATCTTCATTTTTTCGTGTTAGATCATAGTTGCTAAAAGCATTCCCATTCGCTTGCCGCCGTTCTTTTTCTAATTGTTTTTGACGTTGACCAGCTTGTGCATTCCGTGGTTGTTCTTCACTCACTATAAAACTACTCCTCTCTTAGCTTCAGAGGTTTAAACGTTGAACCGGAATTCAACAATATCCCCATCTTGCATTACATAATCTTTTCCTTCAAGACGGAGCTTCCCCGCTTCCTTTACTGCTGATTCAGAACCTAATTCATCAAGATCTTCAAAGCTCATTACTTCTGCTCGGATAAACCCACGTTCGAAATCAGAGTGAATAATTCCTGCTGCTTGTGGAGCCTTTGTACCCTTCTTGTAAGTCCAGGCCCGCGTTTCAGGACCACCAGCAGTAAAGAATGTTTCAAGACCTAAGAGCTTGTAGGCTGCCCGAATTAACCGGTTCAACCCTGGTTCAGTAACGCCTTCCATTTCAAGGAAATCCGCTTTATCCGCTTCATCCATTTCGGCAATTTGTTCTTCAGCAGCTGCTGCAACACCAATAACTTCTCCGTCATCTTTTACATGTTCTTTAATTGCATCCATGTATTTGTTGCTATCTGGATCTGCCATATCTTCTTCAGCAATGTTAGCAACGTATAAGACTGGTTTACTTGTTAATAAGAAAAGCCCTTTGACAATCTTTTGTTCATCATCACTAAAGTCAATTGAGCGAACACTCTTCCCATCTTCAAGAACTGGCTTAATCTTATTGAGCACTTCTAATTCTGCCAAAGCATCCTTATCACGTCCCTTAGCAGCCCGCTGCACTTTTGCCAAACGCTTATTAACAGCATCTAAGTCCGCCATTACTAATTCCAAGTTGATAGTATCGATATCTTCAATTGGGTCCACTTTACCAGAAACACTAGTAATATCATTATCATCAAATGCCCGCACAACATGAACAATTGCGTCTGTTTGACGAATATTTTCCAAGAACTTGTTTCCTAGTCCTTCACCTTTACTAGCACCCTTAACAATTCCGGCAATGTCGGTAAATTCAAAGGTAGTTGGGACGATCTTCTTCGCCGGAATTAATTCCTGGATCCGGTCAAGTCGACTATCTGGAACTTCAACCATCCCCACATTGGGGTCGATTGTTGCAAATGGGTAGTTAGCCATTTCGGCACCAGCTTTAGTGATTGCGTTAAAAAGTGTTGACTTACCAACGTTTGGCAAACCAACGATTCCTGCAGTTAATGACATAAATTGTTCACTTTCCTTTTCAATTAATCATTTATTATTTTAATCTACAATTAGTTATTTGTGATCATCAATCATTAAAAATATTAATCATCTTGATCCGCTTTTTCGATAACCTTTTTTAATCCCTTATCAAATTTTTGACGGGTCATCATGACAATATGACCACAGCCTTGGCATTCAATTTTAATATCTGCACCCACTCGCGTAATCTTCCAACGGTTAGTTCCACATGGGTGAGCCTTTTTCATCATTACAATGTCACCTTTATCATATGCTGCCATGAGTTATTCCTCCTTAATCTAGGGTTATATTTAATAATTCAAGAATTCGGGTAAAGTCTTCATTTGACGTATAAGGTATTTCAATCTTTCCTGCGCCCTTTTTCCGACTTTGCGCAACCGCGACTTTTGTACCAAATTTACTCTGCAACTGTGACTCAGCTTCTCGAATATAAACTGGTTTACGTTGTGTCCGCCGTTCTTCTTTCTTTTTGGCCGTTCCGTTAGTTTGCGTTACAATCTCTTCCAATTGTCGCACTGTAAGATTTTGTTCGACAGCTCGTTGGGCAAGCGGAACAAGTTTTGACTTATCTTTTAAGCCGAGAATTGTTCGTGCCTGTCCCATAGAAAGTTTACTGGTATTAAGAAACTCTTTGATCACTTTTGGCAAACCTAGTAACCGCAAGTAATTGGCGATATAAGGCCGACTCTTTCCTAATCTGCTTGCCACCTGTGCCTGCGTTAATGATAATTTATCCATTAACATCTGATAGGCTTGCGCTTCTTCAAGTGGTGTAAGGTCTTCACGTTGCAGATTTTCGAGAACCGCGATTTCCATCATCTGGTCATCGCTCATCTTACGCACAATTGCTGGGATAGTTTTCTGTTTGGCGATCTTAGACGCTCTAAACCGTCGCTCCCCAGCGATTAGCTCATAACGGTTAATTTTTGGATCCGTTTGCCGCAGAATAATTGGTTGAAACACCCCTGATTTTTCAATCGATGAAGCTAACTCTGCCAACGCCTCTTTATCAAACGTTCGCCGTGGTTGATAGGGATTAGGATGAATTAACGATAACTTGATATCTTGAACCGTTTCATCCGCAAGCTCAGTTACTTCATTTTCCGCAAAGAGGGCCTCAATACCTCGACCAAGCCCACCTTTTTTATTCTTTGCCATGGTTAGCCAACACTTCCTTTGCTAATTGTTGGTAGACGTGCGCCCCCGTTGAATTTTTATCATAATCAATAATTGCTAAGCCGTGACTTGGTGCCTCTGATAAACGGACATTACGAGGGATAATCGTATCATAAACCTGGTCACCAAAAAACTTTTTGACCTCAGAATTTACCTGTTGTCCAAGATTTGTGCGCCGGTCAAACATTGTCAAAAGAACCCCTTCAATCTTAAGTTGCGGATTGAAGTGTTTACGAACAAGCTTGATGGTATTTAAAAGCTGACTTAAACCTTCCAATGCATAGTATTCACTTTGGACAGGAATCAGAATTGAGTCACAAGCAGTAAATGCATTGATTGTCAGGAGCCCTAGGGATGGTGGGCAATCGATTAAAATAAAATCATATTTTTGACGAATTTCCCCAAAAGAATCCTTAAGCCGTGTTTCTCGGGCCATTAAATTAGTTAATTCTACTTCAGCCCCAGATAAGGCAATTGTTGTGGGAGCAATGTCAACTCCCTCGTGACTTGTCTTTTGAATAACATCCTCTAATGGCACTTCATTAATTAAAACATCATAAATACTTTGCTTAATATTCTGTTTTTCAACGCCCAAACCACTCGTTGCATTTCCTTGAGGATCAAGATCAATTAATAAGACGCGCTGGCCAGTCTCAGCTAAGCATGCACCCAAATTAACACTCGTTGTTGTTTTACCAACACCGCCTTTTTGATTTGCAAGGGCAATTACAGAACCCATTTTTTGGCCTCCCTACTGTTTCTTCGGAATCTCAATTGTTAATTGATAAGTATCGCCGTTTTCCTTCTCATGCATTTTAATTTCAAAGCCTTCATTTGTCGCTAGCTTAATTGATTTTTTAATCGTATTTAAAGCTAAACGCGCATCATTAGCCTGCTGAGTTTTTTTGCTTCGGGCCTTCTTAGCTGTCTTTCGTTTAGGAGTCCGCTTCTTTTCTGCAGGTTTTTCTACTGGTACTTCTTCAACGTCTACTGTTTCTTCAGTATGGTCCTCAATAGAAGCTAATTCTTTCCGTTTAGCAGCTGCTTTTAATTCTGCAATCTCTGAAGGTAAAGGACGTCCTAGCAAGCGAGCAACTTCATCTTCCGTCTGCCGAACTGTTAACCGTTCATTAACAATCCGCATTAACATATCACGTTGTTGCTTTTCATCTAAATCTAACAATGCTCGACCATGACGTTCCGTAATCCGGTGGTCTAAAATAGCTGTTTGAACAGGAGTGATCAGGCGAAGCAACCGTAATTTATTGGCAACAAAGGACTGACTCTTCCCCATTCCCTTTGCTAATTGCGATTGCGTAAGATGGTTCAGGTCCATTAATTGCCGGTAAGCCTGCGCTTCTTCTACCGAACTCAATTGCGACCGTTGCAGATTTTCAATGAGGGCAAGTGAAGCCGTCTCTTGATCACTCATCTTTTCAATGATCGCTGGCGCTTTTTCCCACTTCAAGAGCTTCATCGCCCGGTATCGACGTTCCCCAGCAATAATCTCATATTTTGCTGGTTCGTATTCACGTAAAACAATTGGTTGTAACAACCCATGTTCGTCAATTGTTTGTGCTAATTCACGGATACCGTCTTGATCAAATACCTTCCGTGGCTGGTAACGATTAGGAATAATTTGATCAATTTTTACTTCTACGACCTTATTTTTTGTATTATCGGAATTATTTTTTCCAATACCAAATAATGAAAAAGCCATACTTTCAACTCCTTATCTTATTGAATTGGTTTTTTGCTTGGTAAGCCTGGACGACGTGGGTATTTCTTAGGGGTCGCCTTTATCTTATCAATCACAATAATATTACGTTCTTCATCAGTTCCTGGTAAAGTCAATGTCACCGTTTTTTGAACTTTTCCACCAAGCTGTTTAATTGCTGTCCCGCCCTGTTGAAGTTCTTCCGGAGCTGCACTTGCCTTATAAGCAATAAATTCGCCACCAACTTTAGCAGCTGGCAAGCATAATTCGCTTAAAACTGATAGGCGGGCAACTGCGCGGGCGGTAACGACATCAAATTTCTCACGATATTGACTGTTCTTGGCACTAAAAGTTTCTGC
>BLMQ01000122.1:0-10877 GCA_011958095.1 Lactobacillaceae bacterium
ATCACCGTTCTATCCTTAGCCCACCGCCTTGTCGAGAAGGTTAATTCCCACTCACAATCATTAGCTAAATTAAATTCAATTCAGTTAACCACTCAAGAAATAGCGGGAACCACTTTCCCATATGATTATCTACCCGATCATTATTAACAATACCAGTATATTCGTTAGCTAACGCGATTCCATGTCCCCCAGTGCCAAACTCATGTAATTCATATGGAACATCATTCTTAATTAACGCATCTGCATATACTTGGAGGTGATCAACAAAGGGAGTTAGTTCATCTTTTGCTGATCCCCACATAAAGGTTGGTGGTGTTTGTGGATGTACCAATTCCGCTACATTTTCTGTTGTAACCCCCATGCGTTCATCAATCAAGGGTTGAATAACAGGATATCCTAATGCGGCAAATTTAGCGTGTGTTAGTTTTTCGTTACTATATGCAGCGGCAATTTGGCCTCCTGCAGAAAAGCCAATAATCCCCAATCGATCAGCGTCAACATCTAATTCAGCTGCATGGTTGACGATATATTCAAATGCTTGGTGAACTGCTACTTTGGCTTCTTCATAATTTTTATGTTCAACCACCGGATATCGTACAACAAATGTTTGCCATGCATGGGTTGCAAACGTTAATGCCACCCGTTCGGAATCTCGTTCCATAATCTGGTTATAACTGCCTCCTGGCAAAATAACAAGGCCGGGCAAAGCTTTATCAGTATGACTATGATAAATATCTAGAGACGAATATGGTTGATCTAAGTTAACACTTTTAATTTCCATTTTCTCACCTCATTTTGATTTTTAAATGTTGAAATTACAAAGAATAGTATAACCTTAATCTGAGATAAACGATACAATTAAACAATTTGTTATTAATTTCTAAATTTCCTCTTGTTTATCACGACACATTTGTTAAAGTGGTAAGGTATCAATTATTATTTGGGGGTTAGAAAATCTAATGAGTATTATGAAGACTAGGTCATTCTGGATTGCTGCCATTATGACCTTAATTTGTTCTGTTGCTGGGGTACTTTTAGCAAAACTACCTTATGTCAACTTGATTGGAGCATTGGTTATTGCTTTATTATTAGGTATTGCCATGCAGTTGACTCCTGCTAGCTTGCGTAATGAGGCTCAAGGCGGCATCGGATTTATTTCTAACAAATTTTTACGGCTTGGTATTATTCTTCTTGGTTTCCGCTTAAACCTAGAAAAACTTGCGGCCGCTGGTGTTAAAACTATTTTAGTTGCGGCTATTGGAGTTACCGGAACGATTGTCCTTACTTATTGGCTTAGTCGAAAGTTTGGCGCAGAAGATGAATTAGCTATCCTTTCTGCTTGCGGCTGTGGTATTTGTGGTGCGGCTGCCGTAATGGGGGTTTCACCACAAATTGAAACTGACAACGAGGAGCGCAAACGAGAAAATGAAGTATTAGCTGTTGCTGTTGTTTGTGTAATGGGGACAGTCTTTACTTTAGTTGAAATTGGAATTAAACCATTACTCGGACTTACTGATCCACAGTTTGGAATTGTTGCCGGTGGTTCATTACACGAAATTGCTCATGCCGTTGCAGCCGGGGGAGCTTTTGGTGAAGCAAGTTTAGATAACGCCCTTATTATGAAACTTTCACGGGTTCTTCTCTTAGCGCCAGTCGCTTTAATTGTTGGTTACTGGTATCAACACCGCCTTATAGTTGAAAGTGAAGAAGAACACACTAAAGAACCAAAGAAATTACCAATTCCTTGGTTCCTCGGTGGTTTTATTTTAACTAGTGTGTTAGGAACCTTTCTTCCATTCTCACCAGCCTTTCTTGATGCACTTGTTCAAGCAGCCTATATCTTTTTAGGAATGGCAATGGCTGCATTAGGTGTTTCAGTAAACTTTAAGGTTATTTTTAAACGCGGAGGAGCCGTTTTTGGCGCGGCTGCGATTAGCTCAACCTGTTTATTGGTATTTATGATTATTATGAGTAAAATATTCTTCTAATTATTAAAAGCGTTAAATTGAGGATTTATTTTAAAAGGGCATATCGCCTTTCCTCCAATTTAACGCTTTTTATTTATATTCTTCTATTTAACTCTCTTTCCCAGCTGGTAAGCTTCTTCAACGTGTTTAGCCAATTTTTGATTATTCCAAGAATCAGCTGCGAGCACCTCTCCTACTTTATCCCAACGCATATATTCAAGCAATTGCTTAAAATATAAGTTAAGTGAAGCAAAGGCATCTTCTTGACCATAACCACTCACTAAAGTAATAGCTTTCTTTCCGCCGTGAAGTTCATGGTTATAGTTGTAGAAACGATCAATCACTGCTTTTAGCGCTGCATTGATCCCGTAATAATATAGCGAACTAACCAAGACTACCATATCTGCCGCTAACAGCTTAGGCATTACTTCATTAGTAATAACATCATTCGGTTCAATCGCAACTTCTTGTCCGGGATGATTGTCTTCCAATTTAATCAGCGAAAATTCATCAGTCCGGCGTCCAGCATCAAAGCGATAAACTTCATTTCCTGCTTCAGTAGCGCCCTTAACAAAGGCATCTGCTAATTGCTCAGAAGTTCCTGGATGATGGGGACTTCCTGTTAATACAACAATCTTCATCATGATCCCGCCCTTTCTTACTTAATTATAGTAATAATTCAACTAGATTAGAAATAGAAACATTGAATATTAATAGATAACTAAAATGAATTAACGATGCCAACTAAAGATTTTCAACCAAGTTACCTTAGCTCGCTCTCGTTTTTGTTCTTCTTTAATGTATGAACGATCCGTAATGAAATGAAAGATATTCATATCCTATTCCTCATAAATATGTTCACTGAGGTAACGCTCGCTTGAATCAGGAAATACCGTGACTAAATTAGCCCCGTGTGGCAATTCTTTAGCAACTTCTAAACTTGCCGCAAGCGCAGCCCCACTAGAGCTACCAATAAAGAGGCCAAGATTTTTAGCAACCCAACGAACATAATAGAATGCATCCTCATCACTGATTGTTTTTACCCCGGTATAATCTAAGTCCTTGAAAAACGGTGGAATAAACTCCACTCCAATTCCTTCTGTACGGTGACTATGGGCTGGGCCACCATTTAAAATCGATCCGGCTGGTTCAACAATATAGCCTTTCAATTCTGGGTAAGCATCTTGGAGTGCCTTTTGAATTCCCGCAAAAGTGCCACCACTTCCTGCCCCGGCTACAAAAGCCGCCAACGGTTTATTAGCAAGGTCCGCTAAAATTTCCGGTCCCAAGGTGTGCTGATAAACATCAGGATTCGCTGGATTCTGGAATTGTAAAGGCACGTAAGCATCCCCGATTTCAGCAGCTAATTCTTTGGCGGCCGCAATTGCTCCTTTGATCCCTTCTTCACTCGGAGTATTAATCACTTCGGCTCCTAGCGCACGCATTAACGTTTGCTTTTCAAAACTAAACTTTTCTGGCACCACTAATTTAACTGGTAAATGGTATTTTAGTGCTGCTAAAGCAACTCCAATTCCTGTATTTCCGGCCGTTGGTTCAATAATCGTTGTTGTATCTTTTATTTTTCCTTCTTCTATTCCTCGCTGGATTAATGCCATTCCCAAACGATCCTTGATACTGCCACCTGGGTTAAACATTTCGAGCTTAGCATAGATATTAACGTCATTTGGAGTCTTCATCGGCAGGTGCATCAAGGGGGTGTGACCAATCAAATCATAAGTATTTTCCACTAACATAATAGTTCCTTCTTCCTCAGAGTATACAAAAAAGGCGCAAACTCAAGAAATAATCTTGGATTTGCGCCTTATGTGTTATCAACTTGATAGTAATTCAATTAAAAATGAGTATACCAAAAAGTGAGTCGCATAAGACGCGATTCACAACAACAAATATTTGCGTTAACAAAATAATTGTTTTCCATTGGTAATTTCCTCGTATTTCAAATTACAGTAATAATAACTAGTTAAAAGTAAGTTGTCAAGAAAATTTACATAGACAGGTGTAAAATAAAAAAGAATCATTTTATAAAACAGGAGCGCTACACATGAAAAAGAACGGACTATTATTAGTCAATCTCGGTTCACCCGATACGCCAACAACTCCCGACGTTAAGCGTTATTTGAAAGAATTTCTCAGCGATCGGAATGTTATTGAAATGCCCCCCGCATTATGGCAACCACTCCTTCGCGGAATTATTCTGCCAACGCGGTCATGGCGATCAGCGACTTTTTATCGTAATTGTTGGACAAAAGATGGGTCTCCATTGATTGTCTACACAGAACGGTTGGTTGCTAAGGTCCAGAAATTGATGCCGGAGTGGATTGTTAAAATGGCAATGACCTATGGCAAGCCTAAAATTAGTGACACAATTACCGAAATGAAAAAGGAATGTCAAAATATTACAGTTCTGCCGCTCTTCCCTTTTTTCACTAAAAGTACAACCCAAACGATCATTGAGAAGGTAAAGGATGCTGATCCAGAAGCGAAAACAATTGATCGTTTCTCGGCCGAAGAAGATTATTTAGACTTATTGGCTAAGCAAATCCAAACGGCATGGGATAAAGGAAAATATGACAAATTACTCATTTCGTATCATGGAATTCCGACAGCCATGGTTAATCATGGTGATCCTTATCGTGATGAAACAGAAGCGGCCACCGCGGAACTGATTAAACGGCTGGACATTCCTGAAAAGCAAATCAAGATGGCTTACCAATCTAAGTTTGGCCCAATGCCATGGTTAAAACCTTACCTCCGAAATACGCTGCTTAATGAGGCACAACTCGGTCATCGTGATGTGTTAGTCGTTGCTCCATCCTTTGTAGCGGACTGTTTAGAAACATTAGAAGAAGATCAAGTGCAAAACTATCAAGTCTTTCGTGAAAATGGCGGAAATAACCTTGTAATGGTATCTTCGCTCAATGACTCACCAGAATTTGCTCAGTTTATTACTGATCTTGTGCAACGAAAGGGATAAAAATGGAACGGAAAAGTTTAGACGAAATCAATGGGAGTGTTGATGTTCCAAATGTCTATCAAAGTGCATTTTGGCAGAAATTTCTTGCTTATAGTGGCCCCGGTGCGTTAGTCGCTGTTGGGTATATGGATCCAGGAAACTGGTTAACGTCGCTTGCCGGTGGTAGCCAATACCGCTATCAACTATTAGTGGTCCTTTTTACCGCCATTTTAATCGCTATGTATATGCAATCTTTATCAATCAAACTCGGTGTTACCACCCGAACCGACCTCGCTCAAGCAATTGCGCGGCGTTTACCTACTCCCCTGCGGATTGCCCTATGGTTATTTAATGAAATAGCGATGATGGCAACGGACTTAACTGGAGTAGTAGGAACTGCTGTCGCCTTAAACATGTTATTCAAACTACCATTACTTATCGGGGTGCTGTTAACAATCGCGGACGTGCTAGTTGTCTTATTTTTCCTTCATTTTGGGATCCGCCGAATTGAATTTATCGTTTTAACTGCTATTCTGGTTGTCGGCGCCATCTTTGCGATTGAAGTCTGTCGGGCCCACCCTGAATTTTCCGCGATCATGGACGGTTTTGTTCCTCGTTCCACAATTTTTACTAATCACAGTGAGTTGCTAATTAGTTTAGGGATTGTCGGAGCCACGATTATGCCCCATAATATTTATCTTCATTCCTCCCTGGCGCAAAGTCGACGCTACGATGAACATGATCCAAAGCAAGTCAAAGAAACGCTCCGTTTTGCTAATTGGGATTCATTAATTCACCTTTTTGCGGCCTTCATCGTCAACGCCCTTCTGCTTATCCTTGGTGGAACCCTCTTCTTTCATGCGGCAAGTCTCGGCAGTCTTGAGGACGTCTTTTTCGGACTAAAAAATCCTCAGATCGTTGGTAGCCTCGCTAGTCCATTAATGAGTTGGTTGTTTGCCTTTGCTCTTTTGGTAACTGGTTTAATCTCCTCTATCACTAGTACCTTGGCCGGCCAAATTGTCATGGAAGGATTTATCAATATTCGCCTCCCGCTCTGGAAAAGGCGTCTCCTTACGCGAGCCGTAACCCTCGTGCCAATCTTAATTATCGGCTTCATGATTAATTTCAACGAAGAGCAATTTGAGCAACTCATCATTTATGCGCAAATCGTCCTCAGTATTGCCTTACCATTTACGCTCTATCCCCTTGTTGCTTTGACGGGTAATAAGAAACTGATGGGACCACACGTTAATTCACCATGGCAAACCGTCCTTGGATACGTTTTGGCTAGTTTGGTCACTGGGTTGAACTTGCTGGTGTTGGTATAAATCAATATTTTATTTTTGCAATAGTAGCAAATGCTAATTTAATTACTTATCATAGCTTGTCATCGCTAGCTCCAATAAATTTTGAAAGCACTTAATAATATGGAGTTCCTTCTTTTTACTAAATAAAAGAGGCGGCGATATAAGCTAGACTACATCTATAAAAGATAAATAGCGAGCACAATAATAGGTCTCCGACATTCGAAAAATCGAATATTGGAGACCTATTTCGTTTATAGTGAGGCTCAAAAATGAATATTTATAAAGTATATTTATCAGGATCAAGGTATTGGTTTAGCTTAGTTACGAGATCCTTATTTTTCTTTTTTATCTTCCACCTTAATATTATATGCTTACTATAATTCCAGTCATATTTTAGAAGAGTCCTTGCAATCATTCTGAACTGTAGAGTCACTTTTTTAGAGTTTTCTGGAGTAATATGATTATAATTTTTTTCGCAAAAATCAATAACAATATTATCTAAGTCTAAATCGGTAGTAGACTTCTTATAAGGATTAACTAACGCCCTCAATTTCAAAAAATCTTCCTTACCTACATACTCAATAGAACAAAGCTCCATTAAATTAGCCCGCCAATTGCTTTCCTGATGAATAGCTGCATGATAAGAAACAGGAACAACGATCAAAATCGTAACAGCTATAGAAATTATTGTGCTAAGAAGAGTTGGTAATAATTGAACTATTTCCTTCATCATCTTATTTTCTAGAAATTCCTCTTCCTACTTAAGCCAAACATCGTCGCAAATGTCGCTAATCCTAAACCTACCAAACTAAGTGCTCGATTACTATCATTACCAGTTTGTGGTAATTTCTTAGCATTTTGTTGCGCTTTATATTCTTCCCGCGTCATATATTCATTAGTACCATTGATCTGATTTGCTACTGATTCAACAGTATTAGCACCAGTAGCATTAGACGCTGATTGGTTAATAGCTGAAGTTGACGGTGTAGTTGTATCAGTGGTCATTCGGTGATCATCAGTTGATGTTGATGGAGTTGTATCAGTACCTTTATTTGAATCAGATGGTTGCGTAGGCTTGTCTGGAGTTGCTGGTTGATCTGGAGTCTTAGCAGTGACATTCAATTGCTCCTTAACAGTCGTCGTAGAACCGTCTGGGAATGTTACGAGAACGTCTTCATAGTAAGTACCAACATTAGCTAAGTGAGCCTTAACCGTATTGACATCAGCCCAACTTGCAGTCATTCCTTCTGGGAGACTAACAGCATCAGTCTTAGTAGCACTAAGGACAAGCATTGAATCGGTTGTCTTAACTACCTTGTGGAAACCGTTAACGAATTGAGGTTCTGGTAATTGACCATTAACAGTCACATCAATCGGCTTCATTTGAACTGCATCGCCATATTGTTCAGCATCAGTCTTAGTTTGAGCTGGTTGATCTGGTGTTGATGGTTGGCTGTTCTTAATCCGATCGAGTTCAGATTGAGCATCAGTTAATGCCTTTTGAGCCTTAGCTAAAGCATCAGCAGTTTGACTCTTCTTGTTCTGAGCTTCATCTAATGTCTTTTGAGCATCAGCTAACTTAGCTTGAGCATTTTCAAGAGCCTTCTTAGAATCTTGAGCCTTTGTTTCAGCTTCACTCAACTTAGCTTGAGCATCAGCTAATGCTTGTTGAGCAGCGTCAACAGCTGCAGGATTAGCATTATCAAGTGCCTTTTGCAAATCAGCAACCTTTTGATCAGCTACCTTCTTAGCATTAGTCCAATCATTAAGTACTGATTGAGCTTGGCTGAGTTTATCGTTAGCATTCTTAACATCGACATTTGCATCATCTAATGTCTTCTTAGTTTGATCAGCCTTTGTTTGAGCATCAGCTACTTGTTGTTGAAGGTTCTTAATGGTTGCATTATGATCAGCAGCATTCTTTTGCGCTTCAGCAAGAGCTGCCTTTGTATCAGCAAGCTTTTGATTGGCAGCGTTTAACACTTGTTCAGCTTGACTTTGAGCAGTCTTAGCTTGATCTAATTGAGCTTCAGCATCATTCTTAGCTTGCTTAGCATCACTCAGCTTTTGATCAGCAGCTGTTTTAGCAGCTTGAACTTGGTTAACAGCATCATTAGCTTGTTGTAAATCAGTTTGAGCTTGACTTACTTTGTTTTGCAAGTCGCTAAGATCAGTTGATGACTCATTGTTATTGTCAAGCTTAGAAGTGTAGTTACCATCCTTTAGTAAGTTCCAAGTCGACTCAGTTGGAGCAAATGTCGCAATATTAGTAAATGTTGAACTAAGCGATGAACCGCTACCTGGTTGTAAACTAATAATCAGATACTGATGTGGATTGTGAGATGCGTTATTATCGTTAGCGGTTGTGCCAAGAAGTGTCGCTGCATGATCTTCTTGAATATCTGATCCGTCTGTTGTATAGTCTCTGAATGCAGTATCCATTAACTGGAGGAATAGGTTATACTTAAGTTGATCCATTGAATAAGTATTTGGTTCATCCAAAATCGGATAAGCTTGAGTTACACCATAAGACAGCGTTGCAGCAGATTGCCCTTTGCCATCAACTGTGCTGGTATTAATGTTAGATGGAAGCGAAATAGAATGATCACCATAGTTATAATAATCATTAACTAAGTCGTAAGTAGTATTAACAGTCAGTAATGGCATTCCCAATTTACTCCGGAAAGCATTTAACACATCAGCTGCAAACACTTCCAATTCAGCTTGAGCATTTGTACCCTTACCTTGCTTATCAGTAACGTTGTATGAACGACCACTTAAGTCATAAGTAGTGTCGTAATCAGCATCACTAAAGACATCATCCATGTTATCAGTGAAGGCGTTAACGTTCTTAGTATAGAGCTGCTTGAGCATATCCATTTGTTCTTGAGTCAAATGATGACCTTCATCAAAAGCGCCCTTCATAACTGTTCCGAAGTTATCTGGAATCCATAAGATATCTGCAACACTCTTCTTCGTACTTGTTTCAGAAGTTTGCCCACCTTGCTTCTTAGCATTATTTAAAGCTTGTTGAGCTTCGCTTAATGCTTGTTGCTTAGCATTACTATTTTGTTGAGCATTATTTAGATCAGTATTAGCTTGATCTGCAGCAGTTTTAGCTGCATTTACATTTGAATCCGCAGTTTGAACTGCTGCTGACTTAGCATTAACTTGCTGATCAGCAGTATTTTTTTGTGCTTGAGCATCATTTACAGCTGATTGAGCAGCATCGACATCAGCTTGAGTAACACTTTGACCAGCACCCTTTTCAGCTTTACTCAACTTGTTTTGAGCATCTGATAATGCAGTTTGAGCTTGATCATTAGCAGCTGATGCTTGTTGTTGAGCATTTGAAGCACTATTAGCTGCTGATTGAGCATCACTAACAGCTGAATTTAGTTGACCATTAGCATTTTGATTAGCAATCACAGCTTGATCAGACTTAGCTTGGTTGAGGTCTGCTTGTGCTTGATCACGGTTTGCAGCAGCTTGTGATGCAGCACTTAATTGATCTTGAGCAGTCTTAACAGTATCAGTTGCTTGACTAACTGCTTGAGCATCACTAGCAGCTGTTTGACTAGCTTGGTTCGTAGCATTTGACGCAGCATTAACATCTTCTTGAGCTTTGTTGACTGCATCTGCGGCTTGGTTATCAGCTGATGTCGCTGATTGAACATTTTGCTTTTGCGCATCAACGTTTTGTTCAGCTTGCTTCAATTGATCGTTAATTGTTTGAGTAGCAGCTTGATCAACTGTATCAGCATGAGCAACAGACGTAGTAGTTACACCAGCAGTTACCGCAGCGGCAGCAACAGCAGTAGTTGTTAAAATCTTCTTAGTGTTTTTATCCATGATTAACAATCTCCTCCTAATTCTGGAAAGAATTAACAATTAAATTATATCTAGCTATTCCAATTGATACAAGGATTTATGTTCCAACTGGAATATTTTCTAATTGGAACATAAAGATATAATCTACTTGTAACTTATTTTTAACGAAATTACTCCGTAAGCTTGAAAATAAAAGCAATACAGAGGTTAAAAATGAATAAAACAATAGGTAAAAATATCACTACTAGAAGGCACCAATTAAAAATAACGCAAGAACAATTAGCAGAATTAAGTAATTTATCTGTTAATTACATTTCAAAAATTGAACGTGGTACCACACCAAATATTAGTGCAAAAACACTTTATCGGTTGGCAAAAGGTCTTAACGTTCCGATGGAAAATTTACTAAAAGAAGAAGCAACTTATACAACTAATATTGGTCCATATCAACAACAATTAGAAACTTTCCTTAATCAATACCCAAGAGAAGAAGCTGAACAACTATCGAAAAGTATACTGAAACTATTAAAGTCACAACTTCCAAGTACAAAAGAATCTTAATAAACATGCACCCAATGAGGCCCAGAATTAATTATTAATTCTTCGTTTTAAAATATGAAAATCCGAACTACAGTTTTCAATTTTTTCGAAATTGTAGTTCGGATTTTTCTTTTATAGGACCTTAAAATCAATAGTGTCATTAATGAATAACTTATTTTCAGTTATCAGTGTTTAAAAAACTAACGCCGTTTGTAAAATTAAGTTAGAAAAAATAAAAAGCCATTTGTGATAGACTTT
>BLMQ01000123.1:0-10784 GCA_011958095.1 Lactobacillaceae bacterium
ACGACGCGAAGCTAGTTCCACGATATCTTAAATAATGTTCGTATAGATTAAAGAGGCTGTTGAAAAAACAAAATTTTTTCTCAGCCTCCTTTTTTAGAATAGTGGATGAAAATTAGGAGTAATAACGGCTTAATTACTCTTTGTTTATACCGTCTAGCCAGTAAATTTTTCGATAATCTTCTAAAAAAATTGACATTTTAGCTTCGTTCGCGATCAATAACTGCTATACTAAGAATAGTAGACGAGTAAAGTCGGGCGGTGGAAATCTAATGAACGAAAAAGTAGTTTTTGATCAACTAAGTAAAGATGTAGCTGATCAAGTACGTGTAAGGCAAACATATAAGTACTTTAATGGGACTGATCGTTCTAAAGGCCTTTATGATGAAGCTATTAGAATGGGGGAGGATGTCCTTCAAGAGCATAAAGAAGGATATAATGAACCACAAGCAATGGTCGATCTTGTTGATCAGGCGATCTATAACTCGCGAAAAGCATTAAATGGTCAGCAAACTGATAAACATTCTTTAAAAATGCAATTATCACGAGCAGGTCAGTTCTTACGGAGCCAGGAGTTTACTGGTTTACCTATTAAGACACAACAATATTGGGAACGTGAGATTGCAGCAGCCCACAATATTGAAGTGGCTTCAAATACTGATCAAGCCTTAGCTAACAAGACAGCTATTAAGGTGGCAACAATGTTTGATACAATGGAACAAATGCGGCCACAATTAATGAAAGAAGCTGCTCAGCAACGGGCAGCGCGGGCTAAAAAGGCAATGGCAGCCCGAAAAGAGGCTGAAAAAGAGCGGCAAAAGCGGGAAGCAATTCTCGCCAAGCAAAAAGCACTCGCTGAAAAAGCTGCCAAAGAAGATCGAAAAGAAGAGAAGAAACCAAAGAAAAAATCTGGTGGTCATCGTGGTTTCTGGTCATTTCTTGGCTTTCATAAAAAGAAAAAGTAATTATAATGAAGAGGTTGAGAAAAACATGATTTTTCTTTCAACCTCTATTTTATTTTTAAGGAAACAACAACATGAAAAATAACTATAAAAGTGTTTTTGACATTATTGGACCAGTAATGATTGGTCCTTCTAGTTCGCATACTGCAGGGGCGGTCAAGATTGGTCGAGTCGCAAATAAGCTTTTTGGCACGGTTCCACCTAAAGTAACCGTTCACTATTATGGATCTTTTGCCCAGACGCATCGTGGTCATGGGACAGACTATGCAATTGCGGCGGGATTGCTAGGATTTTCACCAGACGATTCACGAGTTCCATCGGCGCCAATGATTGCTCGCCAAGGAGGAATGGACCTTCGTTTTGTTGAAGAAGCGGATGAAAGTCCAATTCACCATCCAAACACAGCTATTCTTCAAATGACTAGTGACAAGACAAAAGTAACAGTTGCTGGCTGTTCAATCGGTGGCGGGGCAATTGAAATAAGGGCAATTAGTCTCGATGGAGTTGATATTTTGCCAGCGGGTCCCTTACCAATTGTTATCTTTCGCGATTATAGTAAACAGATGGCCAATGCACTGGCGATCAATACTGATTTGGAAGAAAAAGCACCATTTACCCGGCGACAAGTATTACGGGCAGATGATTGTGATATTTATGTTTACGATATTAAAAAACCGATGCAGCCAGCGACAATTGCTTATTTTGAAAAGAAGTACCCGGCTGCAATTTGTCTTTAGGAGAAAGAGCGATGTATCAAAGTGTTAAAGATTTAGTGCGAACTGCAGAAATTCAGCAAAAAGCATTGTCCGAACTAGTGATTGAGGCAGAATGTCATGAATCTGGTAGCAATCGAAAAGAAGTTTGGCAACGGATGCAAGCAAACTTACTGACGATGCGAGCCGCAATTAAACAAGGTGAAAATGAGCTGGGAGTTCGGTCAAAAACTGGTCTAACCGGAGGCGAAGCGATTAAGCTGAAAAAATATCGCGCAAAAGGAAAGACCCTCTCTGGTGATGTTATGATGGCTGCCGTGGAAAATGCGATCGCAACTAACGAGGTTAACGCAGCAATGGGAGTCATCTGCGCAACCCCGACTGCCGGTTCATCCGGGACTCTTCCTGGCGCTCTTTTTATGTTAGAACAACGATTAGGTCTTAGTGAAGATCAGATGATTCGCTTCTTATTTACTGCTGGTGGGTTGGGCTTAATTATTGCCAATCATGCGGGAATTGCTGGCGCGACAGGTGGCTGCCAAGAAGAAGTTGGTTCAGCATCGGCAATGGCTGCCGCGGCGGCTGTTGAAGCAGCGGGTGGTAGTCCAGAACAAAGCAGTCAAGCATTGGCAATTGCTCTTAGTAACTTGTTAGGCTTGGTATGTGACCCGATTGCCGGTTTGGTAGAAATACCTTGTGTTAAAAGAAATGCGATTGGAGCTGGAAACGCGTTAATTGCAGCTGATATGGCACTCGCTGGTTGTACGAGTATGATTCCGGCCGATGAATGTATTTCTGCTCTTGATAAGGTTGGCCGGTCAATGTCAGTTGATTTACGGGAAACAGGTCTCGGTGGACTGGCTGGAACCCCAACTGGACAGGCGATTAAGACGAAAATCTTCGGCAAGGAAATTTAATCTTTTTTAGAATTGTTCTAAAATTACTTGCAAATTAGCATAAAAAGGTTATACTAAGAGTTGCAGTTAAGAATGATTCTAATTTAAGGAGAGGATATACATGAACTTTGTAGGACATGAAATTGAAGATTTTAAGGTAAATGCTTATCATGATGGTGAAACAACCGAAGTATCCAAGAAGGATGTTTTAGGTAAGTGGAGTATTTTCTTCTTCTACCCAGCTGACTTCTCATTTGTTTGTCCAACTGAATTGGAAGCTTTGCAAGATAAGTACGAAGACTTCAAGAAAGCAAACGCTGAGATTTACTCTGTTTCTGAGGATACCGAATTTGTCCACAAGGCATGGGCTCAGGCTTCTGACAAGATTGGCAAGATCAAATATCCAATGCTTGCTGACCCAGCTGGTAAGTTAGCCCGGATGTTCGATGTTCTTGACGAAGACGCTGGTCAAGCATACCGGGGAGTCTTCATTGTTGATCCTGATGGTATTATCCAATCCTACACAATTAACAACATGGGAATTGGTCGAAGTGCTGATGAGATCTTACGGACACTCCAAGCTGCCCAATTTGTTCGTGAACATGGTGACCGGGTCTGCCCAGCAAACTGGAAGCCAGGCCAAGATTCAATTAAGCCAAGTCTTGATCTAGTTGGTAAGCTTTAATTTGGTGAGCTAAATGGCAGAACAACATTTATATGATTTAATCATCGTTGGTGCTGGACCAGCGGGATTATCTGCTGGTTTATATGCCGGACGTGCAACCCTGGATACGTTGATTTTAGAAGGAGATACTGTCGGCGGTCAGGTAACAACGACCTCGGTAGTCTACAATTATCCAGCTGTTGAAAAAGTCGATGGTACCCAATTGATGAACCAGATGCAAAGTCAGGTAGCTAGCTTTGGGGTTGAAATTCAACATGATGCGGTTGAAAAGTTTGACCTTACTGGTGAAGTTAAGACATTGATTGGCAAGAGTGGCCAAAAATATACTGCCCGAAGCGTAATTATTGCGACTGGTGCTAATCCTAAAAAGGTTGGTTTTCCCGGTGAAAATGAATTCCGTGGACGGGGAATTGCTTATTGCTCAACTTGTGATGGCGAACTTTTTACTGGCCTTCAAGTCTTTGTCGTTGGTGGCGGATATGCGGCCGCCGAAGAAGCTGACTATTTGAGCCGCTTTGCCAAGCACGTTACTGTTTTAGTTCGTGGGGATCATTTTGCGTGTCCAGTATTGACGGCTAAGCGTGCCTTGGATAATCCTAAAGTCAGTGTGGAATACAATACTGAGGTAAAAGAAGTTAGTGGGGATGATTACCTTACTACTGCTACCTTGGTTAATAATAAGACTGGCGAAGAGACAGTTTACCATGTCGATGATGGTGACCAGACATTTGGGATGTTCATTTATATTGGTACGCAACCAGCAACGAAAGCATTAGCTAATATCCTTGATTTGGATGATCGGGGCTATATCATGACGGATGAAAATGGTAAGACAAACATCGATGGCGTTTATGCTGCTGGGGATGTTATCCATAAAAATCTTCGCCAGATCGTGACAGCTGCATCCGATGGGGCGGTTGCTTCTACCGCTGCAGAACGATACATTATTTTACAAAAGGAAAAGCAAGGTATCCCCATTCATGCAGAAACTAACAAAAAGCCTGCTAAGACCGTGGGGCAGACGAGTGAACTTAGTCAACAAGAAAACACTACGCCGCATGAAGGAAATTGGCTGCCAGCTGAGATTGACCAACAATTGCAGCCAATCTTTGCCCGTTTAACTAAGGATATTAAACTCCAAGTGTTAACCAATGGGACAGAGCTTAGCAATCAGTTAGTTAGCTTTGTTGAAGAATTTGCTTCACTTGATAAGCACCTGCAGATGGAGACTAAGCCGGCACCAGCGGACGTAAAGTACTTACCACAATTACGCTTGCTTGATGCGGATGGTAATGATACCGGCTTACATTATGCAGGGATTCCAACTGGTCACGAATTAAACTCCTTAGTTCTAGGTGTCTACAACGTTGCTGGTCCTGGACAAACAATTGCACCAGAAATGGTAGAACGAATTAAGAAACTTGCGCCGACTAAGATTCGGATTGGCGTTTCCTTAACTTGTCATTTCTGTCCTGATGTTGTTGCGGCTTGTCAACGGATGGCTTCTCTGAATGCGGGAATTACTGCCACGATGATTGACCTGCAACATTTCCCAGAATTACGGAAAGAAAAGAAGATCATGAGTGTTCCAGCGACGATGATTGATGATGACCCAGTTATTTTTGGAAGTCAATCATTGGAAGAACTAGTTACGGCAGTTGAAAAACATCATCAAAATTAAGAGAAACGAGGATTTGAAGAAGTGAAAGCTCTTTGATCCTCGCTTTTTATTTGCATAGAGAAGAGGGCCTTCATATCAATTGATAAATACAAGCCAGCCAATGATTACTGGTAAATACTTAAACTTTCTATTAATGACAATCGAAATCAAAATTTAACATTTCTGAAACAACTGGGATAGAAAACTTCATTTATCAGCATTAAGAGACAGCGAAATTCGCAAAAAAGCTTAAAAACGGCAAAAAACATCAACTTATGTATTGAAATTTATCTAAATCCTGTTATTCTATAAATGTGGATAAGTTATAAAATTTATCACATGGTAATTATTATAACAATGCGGAGAGCAAGGGTTTATTGCAATGACTTAACGCTTATGCAATGCTTGCTTAATTACTTACAGTAATACTCGATGCATTGTCTAAAAAACTGCCTTACAATAGTGGTGTTGTAAGGCAGTTTTTGTATGCTAATTTTGGATCATTTATCAGCTTGTAATTATAATTGGATTGTTCTATTATGTTTGTAGATTGATGCTTAAGCCACATCTATCAACCATCGATCAATAGAAATTGCTTGTAAAATTTTTACTATATTTTTCCCTATTGATTAATAGTTAACCTTTTTTATTAAAGAGTTGATCAGTAAAAATTTACTGGTTGATTTTAGGAGGAGTTTATATTGACTGCAAAGAATAATCAGGTTGAACGGTTGACAAAGAATATGCCGATAACGCAGCGCTTTGCATTACGAAAGCTTAGTGTTGGGGTAGTATCGGTTTTATTGGGAACAAGTATTGCTCTTGGCCTTAATGGTGAGACCGCCCAAGCCGATACAAGTGCTAATCGAATAACGCCCCAGCCGGCTGCTGCTCAAACAACACTACCAGCTGTTGTTTCCACAAATGATAGCCAATCGAATATCAATACAACGACATCAACTAGTAAGGAGCTAGCACCAACGACACCGGTTGATGAAACTGCTTATACGGTAACAAATGTTAAAGCAGCATCTGAACAGGGAAACGGGACTGATCACACTGGCCGGACTAATTTGACCTTTGATCTTGACCTTGACATTGCTAACCATGAGATCAAATCGGGAAATTACATTAATGTTTCCATGGGAATTCCATATCAGCTGACGGCTAATGATCAGCAGCACATCTTGTCCTATGGGGGTGGGGCAAGTCAAACAATGCCAATTAACATTAACTATCAAGCTACTAGTGGGGAAAGCTATTCAACGGTGATCGGTTATATGCGGCCGGTTGCTGCTAATAATCGGTCATATGCCATTAGCAGCCCGAACTCACAAGTTGTTAAGGATTTGCAAGATGTAACCTGGGAAGCATCACAAAATAATAATACCCTTGGTAGCAACGGTAATGGCGGGTCCAACGATTCCTACCAGATCGTCTTCAATGATGAGTTAGAAAATATTAAGACTAAGTACGGTAAGAATAACCTTTCTTTGGCACGCTTGCATTTTAACTTGACGTGGCACAATATTACTGGTTTTAATCTGGATGAGGCACCGTTAGATACGCGCTATTTCCATCTTTATTCCAGTACAGCAACGGCACCAACAATGCTTGTTCCACAAAACGACATTCAAATTGGCAATCGCCGGTTTACTAGTGGTTTTAAGATTCCAGTTGAGGCTCAGGTAAGGCCTGCTGATAACTTTAATCAAACTATTATCCCACAAAGCAGCAGTGAGTATGCTGTTCATACTTGGTACTATAATCAACAAACTAAGACATGGAGTATCGGTGATGAAGCTGTTCGTTATCCTGATCATGAAGAAACAGTTGCCCTTGCTGCTCAGAGTAAAAGCGGGGTTAAATTAGGAAAGCATTTTACGATTACCGTTACTAAACCTGCTGACAATGATCAGGTTGATTACCAGTTTATTAGTGCCACAGGGGTCAAAAATGCGCTTGAAAAGAGTATCGTTTCCCACTATAAAGACTATGATCTAGACCCTGTTATTGATGCCTCTAATACCTATGTTACCCGCAAAATGATCTCCACAACGGCTCCAGCAATTACGGTTAAAAGTACAGATTCGAGCGATGGATTGACGAGAACCTACGATGTAATAGTTGCAAGTGATTATGTAGGTTTTAGAAAAGATACTGGCATTGGCCTAATTAGTTGGCGACCAAAAGATTTAAGTGGCGTGCTACCACCTGCTAATATTAATGACCCTAACGCGGATCAAATGTTTACTAAGGGTTATTATCAAGGGGTGGCTTTAAAAGATACCGCTTTACAAAATTATCTTGAGCAACACCCCTGGAAGTTAACGGTTACTAACGATCAAGGACAAGAACTAGTCAATCAGGAAGCGGGCTATTACCTTCAGCCATATGTTTATTGGAATGATACTACTAGTAACAGTGGAATTCTAACTGGAAAAGTAAATAATGTTGAAAACCAACAAGTTAACGAAACGATCCACTATGTCTACAAAGATACTGGCAAGGAAGCGGCGCCAACTTATACAACTAAGTTAGTCTTTGCCCGGATTAATGATGATGGTCAATGGCTTGCCTGGACACCAGCTAATGATACATTTGCGGTTGTAGATGTTCCGGCAATTGCTGGTTACCACGCGGTCGATGAAGGTGGCAATCCAGTTAAGGCAATCGCTGCAATAACCGTTAAGCATGATTCACCAGATATTGATATCACTGTTTACTATGTGGCCGACCCACAAGTACTTACCTATACTGTCATTGATAAAGATACTCAAAAAGTCTTAGAAAATCAGGTTCCATTAGCGAACGGTTTAAGTGATGAACCATTGCCAACTGATACTGCTGCTAAGTATCAACAGGTAATTCAAGGGTATCAAGATAAGGGCTATTACCTAGTTTCTGCCGATAAGTTACCCGCTACTTTTGATGATAATCCGAATGTTAACCAAAACGTAACAATCTATGTTGCTAAGCGAAATCAATTGCATAGCGAAGAACGGACCGTTACGCGAACAATTTCGTATTATGACAAAGATACTGGAAAACAACTCGATATTCCACAGGTTAAGCAAGCGGTTAAATTTACTCGGCAAGCAGTAATTAGTGGCCAGGATGGCTCCCTTCTTGGCTATAGCCTTGACGGTAAGCAGGATAGTCATGGCAACTACCTTGTTGAAGAGACAAATGGTGACAAGGCCTGGACTCCCGCTACTGGTGAATGGGCAGCTTCGACCAATCCGATTTTAACAGAAAAAGGTTATGGACTGGCTGAAGACACAAATGGCCAAGCTTACCCACTTGTTGCAGAAGGACACCCAACTGCTTTGTCTGGGGATGAAGAAGTAAAAGTCTTTTATCCAGAAAAAGTAATTGTCACGAACGAAGAATTACCAATCAAACGGACAATTAATTATGTTTATGCGAATGGACCACGAAAAGGTGCCGTTGCTGCTCCAAGTGTTCAGCAACAAGTTACGTTTACCCGCCCTAAGAAGGTTAATCAAGTAACTGGTGAAACAAAAGTAGGTGAATGGACGACTAAAGATGATCAATTTACTGCTGTTAATTCACCAGCAATCGACTACTACACCCCGAGCCAAGTAACGGTCGCAGCCACGCAAGTTAAACCAGGCGATCCTGACATTACGGTCACGGTAGAATATAAGACCGCTCCTAATGCAGTTACTTATACGATTATTGATGATACCGATGATAAGACACTAGTTGATCACCAATCCTTAACAAGTGGCTTTGCAGATGAAGCATTACCAGCAAGTGCAACCGTTGCTTATCAGGGAGCGATTGATCATTATCGGCAATTGGGTTACACGGTTGTGAGTGAAGATAAGCTGCCAAGCAAATTTACCCATATTGACCAAAATGTAGTTGTTCATATCTTAATGAAGAATAGCTTACAGGTGGAACATCAAACAACCACGCGGACGATTACCTACTATGACCGCGCCACAGATAAACAGATAATGATTGAGGGCGTTACTGAACCAGTCATCCAACAGGCTACCTTTGCTCGGCAAGCAATTGTAGCCGGCCCTCACCACCAAATCATTGGTTATACGTTGAATCAACAACGTGATCAGAATGGCAACTACCTGGTTGAAGTCTCACTCGCCAATGCTGATCAAGCATGGAAGTTAGAAAGGGGCGGTTGGCCAGCATCGCCAAATCCAGACCTGCAAAAGTATGGGTATGCGGCTCCGAAAGATATGAAGGGCAATCTGTATCCAGTTGTGGCAAGTGGTCAGCCAACTGCATTAATGCCAAGTGAAAGTGTCAAAGTATATTATCAACCGCGGCTGACATCAAAAGAAGAACATGTGCAATCATTACGGACCATTCATTATGTATATGCAAATGGTCCACGAAAAGGTGAACCCGCTGCTCCCGATGTTCAACAAGTAGTAACTTTTGCTCGTTTATTAACGACAAATGAGGTTACGAAAGAAGTTAACCGGGGCGAGTGGCAAGTCTTGCAGTCGGAAACGATTAAGGATAGTCAAGCAGTAATTGAAAGTGATCCAACGAGTTTTGCGGCGGTAGCTTCACCATCAATTAAGGGTTATACTCCAGATCAAACAGTGGTTGCTAATGAGCTTGCTAGCCAGGGCGAACAACCGATTGAAGTGACGGTAAGTTATACAACTGAACCTCATGAAATTACTTATTCCGTAATTGATGATGCAACAGGGTTAACCCTTATTAATCACACGCGCTTAGGCTCAGGCTATGCTGACGAACAAATACCACTTGCAATGCGTGAAGACTATCAAAATGTCAGTGCACATTATGAGCAACTTGGTTATAAGTTAGTTAGCCAGGAAACGTTGCCAGCGACATTTGCTGACCATGACTTAAATGTAGTTGTTCACTTAACTCACGGAACGGAAAAGGTCACCGAGCAACGAATAATTAATGAAGATATTCGCTATGAGTTTGTTGAAGGCGGAATAGCAGCTCCTTCATACCAAGCTGCGCCGATTGTTTTTACCCGCCATGGATTAGCAGATCAAGTAACGGGTAAAACTAGTTGGGAGTCATGGGAACCGATAAGTGATCACTTTACACCAGTTGTTTCACCACTAGTTGCTGGCTATACCCCTTCAGACCAGCAAATTGATGAACAATATGTGACGGCAGATAGTCAAGACCTTCATTTTATTGTTCTATATTCTAAAGATCTGGTTAAACCGCATCCAACACCTGACGAACCGGATGTGCCAGTAACGCCAATTGTGCCGGTAACACCAGTTAATCCAGAAAAACCAGCTTCATCGTCAGGTGCCGGAAGTACGCCTGCCCAGCCAGATGAACCATCGCAGTCTGACACACCAAGTTCTTCAGGAAACGCATCAACGCAACCAAGTGAGACACCTAAATCGAATGGGCCAACATCATCGGCAGCAGATGTACCGGCATCTTCGGCGGTTCCAAATTCGGCAGAACCGGTTGTTCCAGAAACACCGGCTACACCGACAAGTACGGCAACAGGAATAAATTCAACTCCAGTCAAGGCAGTAAGTGCTGCTAGTGAATCCTCAGTGAATGAAATGCTTGTCTCAGCACCAGTGACCGTCCATGCGGTAAAGGGGGATGTTACACCGACTATTAGCAAAAACATTTCCTCAACTGTATCCAAAAAGTTACCGCAAACAGGTCATCAACACCAGAGTATTTGGCGAGTAATCCTTGGCGCATTCCTTGGATTGTTTGGAATTAGTTTAGGGAAGAGAAGAAAAAAAAGAATAGATAGGTTTAAAGTTAGAAAAGACCTTATGATTTTTGAGCTAGTAAAAATGGCTATAATGCCCTCTGAGTATACAGATGAAATAGAAAATTCATCTTATACTT
>BLMQ01000124.1:0-1115 GCA_011958095.1 Lactobacillaceae bacterium
GCTGCCAAGAAGTAACAAGTCTTCGTTGAAAAAGAAAATTAAATACACTGACAACGGTGCCCAAATTTTCACTTTGAAATGTCCCTAATAAATTAAAAGGAACTTTATAAATTTTATGATTAACTTTCAGGATTGCCTTCCCATCAACAATTGACTGGGCATCTGCTTGCGTTAATCCCACTCTTTGCTGATGAGCCTTTTCCTTGATAATTGTGAGAGTGTCTTTTTCTTGGTGCGGCGCTAAAAACACTTGCTTAGTCCCATTCTTGATAATCCCTGCTTTAGCTTGGGCAATTTGAGTAATCGTTGGACCTAAGATCCGCGTATGGTCAAGGGCAACATGCGTTATCACACTAATAAAAGGCGCATTGATAATATTGGTTGCATCATCTTGACCGCCTAAACCGCATTCAATGACTGCCCAATCTACTTTTTGGTCTGCAAAATATTGTAGCATTATCAGGGTCAACCACTCAAAAATGGTAATATCATCAGGCGAAAGATCAATTGGTAAGCGTTCGGTAATCTTTTGGTAAGTCATCGCAAAATCTTTTTTACTAATCAAATGGTCATTAACCTTAATTTGCTCCCGATCATCTACCAAAGCAGGACTGCTAAAATAGCCAACCCGGTATCCAGCATTTTGCAAACCCTGTTCTAACATTGTCCCAGTCGAGCCTTTTCCGTTTGTCCCGGCAATATGGATAATCTTAAATCGCTGGTCAGGATTTTCTAAACAAGTAAGAATTCGTCGTAAAAATTTTACCCGATCCTGTTGTCCTCCCAACATTTGGCGGTTAAAGCCCGCGTTAATTTGTTCATAGGTCTGCACGATAATTCCTCGTTTGATTTAGAAATTCTTGTTTCAAATCACGATCAGTCTTAAATTGGCCTGTAAACTTATCAGTATAAGTAAATTGACCGGCCTTATTAACACCTCGCATTTCCATACAAAGGTGGCGGGCCGCAATGGTTACTGCAATCCCGGCTGGATCAAGGATTCGTTGCAACTCGGCTACTAAATCTGTTGTAACGCGTTCTTGCATCCCCGGTTTTTTCGTTACAAAATCTAACAACCGGGGGATCTTACTGAGGCCAATAACTTTCTTATCTTT
>BLMQ01000125.1:0-4814 GCA_011958095.1 Lactobacillaceae bacterium
GACGAAGGCTGCTTGTCGGTGGGCATCTTCGCAGTATAATAAGGGGATTATTGGTACTAATCGTGGTCAGGGATGGAAGATTGCCAAGTGTGACATTTCTCACGCTAAGTGTTCTGGGATCTCCCTTGGTCGAAATATTGTTCCAACCATTGACGATGATAAGGTTTATCCACATCGGATTAAGAACAATACGATTCATGATTGCGGGCAGACCGGAATTATCGGTGTTGAAGGCAACCCATCGCCGATTATTGAACACAATAGTATTTACAACATTAACGTTCGGCAAAACCTTGTCAGTGATGATGTCAGTGCGATCAACCTTTCGCCAGCGATTGGGGCTAAAATTTTACGCAATTGCATTCATGATTGCACGCGCGGAATTTGGCTTGGTGGCAAGGTTGAAGATACCCAAATTTCACGGAATGTGTTCTACAACAATTCACTGCCAGATTCATTTGAAGTCACAAACGAAAATCGGGAGGACTTAGTGGCGGCCCTTGGTGAAGATATTGAAATTAAGGATTCGATGGGTGTGACCTTGATTGATAATAATTTCTTATTATCGGATTGTGCGCTTAAGCTCGAATCTACGGGCGTCCTTCTCGTTCATAACCTAATTAATGGCAGTGTGGAATGGTTAAGTAATACGAATGTTGCTGAAAATGATCCTTACTACCACCGCCTTTATCAACAAAATGCGCCAGAAAGTGCTCCTTACGATTCTTCTTGTTTTTATAACAATGTCTTTATCCGGAAGAACCTCCGGAGTGAAATGGCAAAATTAATTGTATTTGCCCACGAACAGGCAAGTGAACAACCAATCGATAATCATATTAGCGATGATAATGCTGCTTATGTTGGCCTAGCCAGTGGACAACGAAGCTATATTCCAGCTAATAAAGCAGGAAATATCTTTATGAATGATGAGCAAGAAGACGTTAAGGTCACCATCGATTCAAACGAAGATGGGGTATTTCTTGATAGTAATATCTGCGACTACTTGAATGAAGATACTAGTCGGGTGATCGCGGTTGGTGTTACTCCCGAGACCGCCCGTGATTTTGATACAGATTTCTTAGGGAACCATCGTGAAGGAATTAGTGTAACCGCTGGACCTTTTGATGCGAAAGAAGAATATAGTCGACGCTTATTTAGACTACTGTTTTAAGGAGGCAAAGAAATGCGCAAACCGTTTATTATTGCGAACTGGAAAATGAATAAAAATGTTCATGAATCTGTTGCGTTTGTTAAAGCAATTAAAGAAAAACTCCCGGCAAATAAAGAAATTGGGATCGCGGCACAAGCAGTCTCGCTCTATAACATGAAAAAAGTGGCGGGATCTTCCAACTTACAAATTATTGCTCAAAATGCATCTGCTGAGTTAGAGGGACCGTATACTGGAGAAATTAGCATGCGAAGTTTAGCAGATGCGGGCGTGACATACGTGATGCTAGGGCATTTAGAGCGCAGGCGCCTTTTTAATGAGAATAATGATTCAATTAATCAAAAAGTTTTAGCAGCCCTCAATGCTGGTATTATTCCAATCATTTGTACGGATGAAGAGATGGTCCAAACAGAAGTTAACGGACAAATTCATTATGTATTTCGCCAACTAAAAAGCGTCCTTAAAGGGGTACCAGCTAACAAACTATCACAGATTGTTATTTCGTATGAACCAAGTTGGGCCGTTGGGAGCACGCATCAAGCAAATCCAGACATTGCGGAAGAGGGATGTCAGGCAATTCGTCAAAGTCTAGTTGAAATGTATGGTAATGAGATTGGCGAGCAAATCCGAATACTCTATGGTGGCAGCGTTAATCCCGAGAACATTGGTCAAATTATGAGTAAACCAAATGTTGATGGGGCGCTAATCGGTCGCGCAAGTCTCGAGATTGAAAGTTTTTTACAAATGATTAATTATATCGAATTAGCGAGCAAGCAGAAGTTACAGGTAATTTAGGAGGAAGAATAATGGCTTACTTTGATAACGGAAACAAACTTTTGGATGACGCACGGAAGAATCAATACGCAATTGGGGCATATAATATTAATAATCTTGAATGGACCCGGGCAATTTTGCGGGCGGCCGCGGAGACTAATACCCCAGTACTGATCCAAGTTTCAATGGGAGCCGCCAAGTATATGGGTGGTTATAAATTTGTTAAAGATATGGTCGAGGACCAGATGGATGCAATGGGAATTAAAGTTCCGGTTATCCTAAATCTTGACCATGGTGACTATGATGCAGCAATTGAATGCATTAACTTAGGATATTCGTCAGTCATGTTTGATGGCCATAAGTTGCCGATTGAAGAAAATTACGCCAAAACCAAAGAGATTGTCCAATTAGCGCATTCACGCGGCATTGCGGTTGAAGCCGAAATCGGTAAAGTGGGAGAAAACCAGGATACCAGCAGTGGGGAACTTGCTGATGTTGAAGATGCAATGGCGTTTGCAGCAATGGGAGTTGACCGTCTTGCTTGTGGGATTGGCAACATTCACGGCATTTATCCTGCTAACTGGCCAGGGTTAGACTTTGACCGCCTTCAAGAAATTGCGAATGCGATTGATATTCCGCTAGTGCTTCACGGTGGTTCAGGAATTCCTAGAGAACAGGTTCAAAAAGCAATTTCAATGGGGATTGCAAAGGTAAATATCAATACTGAATTCCAGTTAGCGTTCCAAGATGCAACCCGGAAGTATATTGAAAATGAATTAGACCTCAATAAAGAACAAAAAGGATATGATCCGCGGAAATTATTACTTCCCGGAACAGATGCAATAACTGCTAAAATGAAAGATATGATTGAATGGTTAGGCACGCCAGCAGTTGCCTAATTATAATGGAGGTTATGGAATGGCAATCACAGTTTACTTTGTCCGGCATGGTGAGACCTACTTCAACCGGTTTGCTCGCCTGCAAGGATGGTCAGATACTCCGCTTACAGAAAAGGGCAAGATGAATGCTAAAAAGATCGGCCAAGTTTTAGCGGACTTAAGGATCGATTACCTTTTCTCCAGTGATTTAAAACGAGCAGTTGATACTGCGCGGCTTTTAATTGCGGATCACCCAACTGCGATGATGAAGGAGCCAATTCAAAAGAAGTTCTTCCGCGAGGTATTTTATGGGTCTTTTGAAGGTCATAGTAATGAAGAAGGCGCCATTTGGGCAAGCTATCTTGAAGGCAAGCGATTTAGGCGTATCGGTGAATTAGTTGATGAATTTGGCGTTGAAAAAGCGCATGACCTGCTGAAAGCCGCCGATCCGGCCCACCTTGCAGAAGATAGTAATGAGTTAAATACTCGTATAGAGCAGGCAATTGCCTTTTTACAAAGCTTACCGGACGAGAGTAATGTGGTCGTAGTAGCTCATGGATCGATCATCCAATATATTGCGGGGATGTATGGTGAACCTGGATATAAGTATGAAAACTTACATAACGGCGCGCTGATGAAGGTCCAACTAACAGCTAGGGACGTTGAAATTATCGGATACAATCAATTTAAACTATAAAAAGAGGCAAGGAATTTTTTCCAAACCTCTTTTGTTATTATGATAATTCTTTAGTAATCTTATCCAGCCATAATGGCAATGTCTCGTTTAGGCTATTGTAAGTATCTTCAAAGCGGTGAGTATACCAAGGATCAGGAATTTCTTGATCCTCTTTGCCGGGAATTACTTCATATGCTAAATGGACTTTATCACGATCTTGCGCTGGTGCAATGCGTTGCAAGTTGTACTTGTTCATATTATCCATGCAGATGATGTAATCAGCCCAATCGAAGTCTTGTCGTGTAATTGGGCGTGAGATTAAGCCGTCCGTTGATAGCCCGTGTGCGTGCATTGTCTTTGCGGCACCTGGGTGGGGACCATTTCCTTCTTCTTCGTTGCTTGTTCCAGCAGAATCAACATTGATTTTGCCATTTAATCCTGCGTCATCAACCATTTGCTTAAACATTGCCTCAGCCATTGGTGACCGACAAATGTTTCCTAAGCAGACAAATAAAACGTTCATGTAATCACCTCATTTATACTTCTATCATACCGAAAAAGATAATATTTTGCTAAAATATTCGGTAATCCTAACACTATCCTTAAGTTTTTGGTAAAATTAAGGACAAATATTTTTAGAGGAGGAACAAAAATGACCCTTATTATTGTAATTGTTGTCATTGTCTTGTTGATTGCTATTTATGCAGGACTTTACAACAGTTTGATTCAATTGCGGACACACGCACAAGAATCATGGAGTCAAATTGATGTTCAATTGCAACGACGTAACGACTTGATCCCTAACTTAATTTCAACAGTTAAGGGCTATAGCAAGTATGAAGCGGGAACCTTGGAAAAGGTGACAAAGCTGCGGACGGAATTAAATAGTATTCCAGATAGCGATCATGCTAAAAAAATGGAAGTTTCCAATGAATTAACGGGAACTTTACGGACATTGTTTGCCGTCGCTGAAAATTATCCAGACTTAAAAGCAAGTGCTGAATACCAAAAATTAATGGAAGAATTAACCAATACTGAAAATAAGATTGCCTACTCACGGCAGCTTTACAACAGTACTGTGGCGGCTTTAGATGCTAAGATTCAATCTTTCCCAAGCAATATTGTGGCTAAAATTCATCACTTCCAACAAATGGATTACTTACAAGTGCCAGAAGAAGCCAAGGCTGTGCCAAAAGTTTCATTTGATGATTTAGGTGATTAAGCATGTTATATCAGCAAATTGCCCGTAATAAACGAAAAACAATTTTGGTGATGTTTGGGTTCTTTGTATTGCTTGCTTTAATTGGGGCCGCGATTG
>BLMQ01000126.1:0-34703 GCA_011958095.1 Lactobacillaceae bacterium
AAAAAAAGTCCAGGACAATAATTATTTTTGTCCTGAACTAATCTTAGGTTGTTTTAATATGGAATTTCGTTAAATCGCTGATCGCCTTCAGTTATTTGAAGCTGATCGTTAAAACGATTAATGAGCTTTTCTTTGACATCTTTTAAGTCAGTTTCGTTTACATAAATACTTGTTTCAACATTAACCCCGTACTCCTCACTAGCAACCTCAAGATTGTTCTCCTTGAGGTAGTAAAGAAGGGGATCGTGAAGAGCATAGGTAACAGTGATTTTTAGAATTGCTTGCTTGATCCGTTGGACGAGACCAGCCTGGTGGATTGCTTCAGTAGTTGTATTGCTATATGCCCGGATGAGACCACCTGCGCCTAGCTTAATCCCGCCGAAATAACGAGTAACCACTGCTACGACATTGTGGATCTTTGCAAGTTTAAGCGATTCAAGGATCGGAATTCCCGCAGTTCCACTCGGCTCGCCATTATCACTTTCTCGCTGGATCAGGTCGTTGTCACCAATCATGTATGCAAAACAATTGTGAGTAGCTTTTTTATTAGCTGCTTGAATACTGGCAATAAACTGTTGAGCTTCTTCATCTGAGGAAACACGGGCAATGGAGCAAATAAATCGTGATTTTTTAATTGTTTGCTCATAAGTAGTGTTTTTCGCAATTGTTAAATATGGTTCTGTCATTTTTAAACTTCCTTCGTGCGATTTTAATTAGTTTACGTATATATAAAGTAGGAGGTGAATAATGGATCTAGAAAATTATTATGGGAGACGAGTCTTGGTTTCGCGTTATGAGGTGAAACAATCAGGAATTCAAGAACTACCAACAATCAGAATTGACGCTGGTAATATCAGATGCTATCGCTGCAATCATGTCACGGCAAAATCGCTGGGTGCTTTGCCACAAGGCAAGTTCTATTGTCCGCATTGCATTAATCTTGGACGTGTTTCAACGTTAAATAAATTTTATCATGTTCCAGAGCCAAATCAATTTACGGTTATTGAACCGGTATTAACCTGGAAAGGGAAATTATCGCCTCTTCAGCAACAAGCTTCAGAAAAAATTTCCCAGGGAATGGCTGCTCATGTTCAGCAATTATTATGGGCAGTTACGGGTGCCGGAAAGACTGAGATGATGTTTGCGGGTATCGCGGCAGCAATTAAACGCGGTGAAAGAATTGGAATAGCTTCTCCACGAGTAGATGTTTGTTTAGAATTATTTCCTCGTTTAAAAGCTGCCTTTGCTAATTGTGATATTGCTCTTTTGCATGGTCGGCAAGAATTACCTTATCATTATGCCCAACTGACTATTTGCACAACCCATCAATTGCTTCGTTTCTATCATGCTTTTGATAATTTAATTATTGATGAAGTAGATGCCTTTCCGTATGCTGCGAATGCTTCGTTATTATATGCAACAAGGCAAGCAATAAAAAAGAACGGAGGGTGTCTTTACTTAACCGCGACTCCAGGAGATACTTTGCTCCGAGAAATTAAAAGTAAACGATTAGTTGTTAATTATTTACCTCTTCGCTATCATGGACATTTACTTCCACAAATAAAAGTTAGACTAGCTTTTGGATGGCGGCGACGATTAGAACGCCAGCAATTACCCCCGCAAATTATTCAACAGTTACAGGAAACGCTAAAGGAAGGTCATCGCTTTTTGCTATTTATTCCTCATATTGCAGATTTAGCATTGGCTGAAGCTGCATTGCGACATTCTTTTACAACTTTCCGCTTTGCTACTGTTCATGCAAGTGATCCAGAACGATTAGGAAAAGTCCAAAAAATGCGTGATGGTGATTACGACTTTTTAGTCACAACTTCTATTCTTGAACGGGGAGTTACTTTCCCAGAAATTGATGTTTATGTTTTGGGTGCTGATGATCCAGTTTTTTCCTCCTCGGCATTAGTGCAAATTGCTGGTCGAGCTGGACGTTCCCAAAGTCGGCCAACTGGACGGGTTGTTTTTTGGATTAATTGTAATTGTCGACAAGTTAATCAAGCTATTTTCCAGGTGAAGTACTTGAATAGGAAAGGTCAAAGGTTGATAGATGGAGTGCCTTTTGTGTAATAAAAGAATATCTTTCCAGCTAAGTTTGAAAGATATTTTTAGCTTTCGCGAAATTATCATGCCTGTACTATGTGCTAAATGTAAGGAAAGTTTTGTGCGCAGGGATGATCACGGATGTGCAGGATGCGGTAAAGAAAATATTAATAAAAATGGTTTCTTATGTGCAGACTGTCAGACATGGGAAAAGCTTTATGGTTGGCACTTGCATCATCGAGGATTATATCGATATAACGAAGCAATGAAAGAGTATATGCAACGTTATAAATTTAATGGCGATTATCGTTTGCGAGAGGTGTTTCAGCGTGAACTTAGCAAAGTGGTTAATGAACAGAAAGCAGATTTAATTGTCCCGATTCCAGTAACGTCGACAACGATGCAAACGCGTGGCTTTAATCAAGTTGTTGGTCTACTACGAGAAGTACCTTACCAATCAATCTTAGGAACTAGGGCGAGTTCAAAAGTAGCGCAATCAAGCAAGACAAAAGAAGAAAGACTTACAACTAAGCAACCATTTATACTTAAATCTCCAGAAGAAGTAATTAATAAACGGATCCTTTTAGTTGATGATGTCTATACTACAGGTAGGACGTTGTACCATGCAGCAGTACTTTTTAAACAAGCTGGCTGTAAAGAGATTGGTAGCCTTTCACTAGCACGTTAAATTCTTCTTAAGATGCATTAATAAAGTTTGTTAATTAATACAAACTAATCTATAATAAAAATAGGATATGAGAAGAGTGGTCCTTCTGATATCAGATCAAGCAATTGCTTGGCTGAAAGGAGAGAAGTACAATGTTAAAGTTCAATATTCGTGGTGAAAATGTCGAAGTTACTGAGTCAATTCGTGATTACGTTGTAAAGCGAATCAGCAAGCTTCAAAAGTTCTTTGAAGATAGTGTTGAAGCTACCGCCCACGTGAACTTAAAAGTTTATCCAAACCGGACGTATAAGGTTGAAGTAACAATTCCACTTCCATACCTAACGTTGCGGGCAGAAGAGACTTCTAATGATATGTATGGAAGTATTGACTTAGTTACTGATAAGCTTGAACGGCAAATCCGGAAGTACAAGACGAAGGTTAACCGTAAGTCACGTGAAAAGGGCTTAAAGAACCTTGAATTCATCCCATCTGATAATGATGGAACAGATGGACAAGATGATGAATTAAAGATTGTACGGACGAAGCAAGTTTCATTAAAGCCAATGGATCCTGAAGAAGCTGTCCTTCAAATGGATATGCTTGGACACAATTTCTTTATCTTCCAAGATGCTGAAACTAATGGTACAAGCATTGTTTACCGTCGTAATGATGGTCGTTATGGCTTGATTGAAGCTGAATAGTCAATGCCAAATATGAAGAGCGCGGATGAGAAATCATTGGCGCTTTTTATGTCTTATAATTTATAGCCACTTAGTAATATCCATACTAATAATTTTTATTTATACCATGAACGTGGTAAAATATTATGGTTAGAGTAAAAAATATAATTGGCTTGAGTAGTACTTTTTTATTGATTTTGGACTTAAGCCAGAAAGTAGGAAGGACGCTTTTATGGCCAATATTCTAAAAAAATGGATTGAAAGCGATCGTCGTGAATTACGGCGAATTAACAAAATAGCAAATAAAGTCGAGAGTTATGCTAAACAGATGTCTGAACTGACTGATGAACAACTTCAGGCCAAAACTGATGAATTCCGGGAACGTTATAAAAAAGGTGAATCCTTGGATCATATGTTACCAGAAGCATTCGCAGTTTCTCGTGAAGGGGCTAAGCGGGTCCTAGGACTTTATCCATTCCATGTCCAAATCATGGGGGGAATTGTTCTCCACGAAGGTAATATTGCAGAAATGCGGACTGGTGAAGGTAAGACATTAACTGCCACAATGCCGGTTTACCTTAATGCGATCTCGGGGAAAGGTGTTCATGTTATTACTGTTAATGAATACTTGTCAAAGCGTGATGCTACCGAAATGGGACAGCTTTATAATTGGCTTGGATGCTCTGTTGGTATTAACAACTCAGAAATGAGCCCTGATCAAAAACGAGAAGCATATAAAGCTGACATTATGTATTCCACCAATAGTGAAATTGGATTTGATTACCTTCGTGATAACATGGCTGTTTACAAAGAAGATCAAGTCCAACGTGGTTTAAACTATGCTTTAGTTGATGAAGTGGATTCAATTTTAATTGATGAAGCGCGGACACCATTAATCATTTCAGGTCCAGGAACGGGCACTTCTAAGTTGTACAAGCAAACTGATCGGTTTGTTAAGCAATTAAAGAAAGATGTTGATTATAAGATTGATCTTGAATCAAAGACAGTTTCATTAACTGATGAAGGAATTAAAAAAGCTGAAAAATACTTTAACTTAAAGAATCTATATGATCCGGAAAATACTGCGCTGACCCACCACTTGGATCAGGCGTTGCGTGCTAACTACATCATGCTTTTGGATAAAGATTATGTGGTTCAAGATGGTGAAGTATTAATTGTTGATTCCTTTACTGGACGTGTAATGGAAGGTCGACGTTTCTCTGATGGTCTTCACCAAGCTATTGAAGCCAAAGAAGGCGTAGAGATTCAAGAAGAAAACAAGACAATGGCTAACATTACGTACCAGAACTTATTCCGGATGTATAACAAACTGGCGGGGATGACTGGTACTGCTAAAACTGAACAAGAAGAATTCCGTGAAATTTACAACATGGAAACTATTACTATCCCAACTAACCGTCCAGTTCAGCGAAAAGATGAGCCTGACTTACTTTACCCAACGTTACAAAGTAAGTTTGCAGCTGTTGTCGATCGAATTAAAAAACTTCATGCTAAAGGGCAACCAATCCTAGTTGGGACAGTCGCCGTTGAAACCTCTGAATACTTATCCCAACTGCTTGATAAAGAGAATATTCCGCATGTTGTCTTAAACGCTAAGAATCACGCTAAGGAAGCGGAAATTGTTAAAAATGCCGGTCAAAAAGGTGCAGTAACTATCGCTACCAACATGGCGGGACGGGGAACAGATATTAAGTTGGGCCCTGGCGTTCGTGAAATTGGCGGACTGGCAGTTATTGGTACTGAACGACATGAATCACGGCGGATTGATAATCAGCTTCGTGGACGTTCTGGACGACAGGGTGATCCGGGATTATCACAATTCTACCTATCGCTTGAAGATGATTTAATGAAGCGATTTGGTGGAGACCGGATCAAAGCCTTCTTGGAACGGATGAAAGTTAATGATGAAGATGCTGTCATTAAAAGTCGTTTCTTGACTCACCAGGTTGAATCAGCACAAAAGCGAGTTGAAGGTAACAACTATGATTCACGGAAGAACGTTCTTCAATATGATGATGTTATGCGTGAACAGCGTGAAATTATCTATAAAGAACGGCAACAAATTATCACTGAAGATAAGTCGCTGAAGTGGGTTCTTATGCCAATGTTTAGACGGACAATCCAGCGTGAAGTTGATCAACATACTCTTGGTGACAAGAAGGATTGGGATTTACAAGGAATTGTTGACTTTGCAGAAGAAGTCTTAATCAAGCCTGATGCCATTACAGTTAAGGATCTGGAAGGTAAATCACCTCAGGAAATGGTAGATTACTTGATGACATTTGCCCAGGGAGTTTATAAAGAAAAGCAAAAACAACTTTATGATCCAGCACAAATGCTTGAATTTGAAAAGGTTGTTATTTTGCGGGTGGTTGACTCACACTGGACTGATCACATTGATATCATGGACCAATTCCGGCAGTCAGTTGGCTTACGTGGATATGGACAATTAAATCCATTGGTTGAATACCAAACTGCTGGTTATCACATGTTTGAACAAATGATTGCTGATATTGAGTACGAAACTACTCGACTCTTCATGAAGTCAGAAATTCGGCAAAATGTAACACGTTAATTATTAATTACTACTAGGTACGGCAGTAAGGTAACCCATGGCGGTACCGCTGCCGTATTGTTGTATAACGGAGGTTCGATTGTGGAATTAAATGAAGCAAAAAAACAAGTAGAATCAATGCAAAAAGAAGTTACGCACTTCGGGAGGTCTCTTTGACTTAGATGCACTAGATGAGCGTATTGCAGAAATTGAACAGGAAATGGCTCAACCAGACTTTTGGAATGATAATGAGCAGGCACAGAAGGTTATTGCGGAAAATAATATTTTAAAAGAAAAACGGGATACTTTTGTGGATTTACGTGATCAGATTAGCGATCTTGAAACGTCGCTTGAATTGCTCGCGGTCGAACCGGACGATGATTTACAAAAAGATTTCGAAGCATCATTTACAAATACACAAAAGGCCTTAGAACAGTATCGGTTGACCCAACTTCTTGATGGGGAATACGACGCTAAAAATGCTATCTTAGAAATTCATCCCGGAGCGGGCGGCACAGAAGCCCAAGATTGGGGTGAAATGCTTCTGCGGATGTATGTACGTTGGGGTGAACAGCATGGCTTCTCTGTTGAAACAGCAAGTTATGAAGCCGGTGATGAAGCTGGTATCAAGAGTGTTACGCTGCTAATTAAAGGACATAATGCGTTTGGTTATCTTCGTAGTGAAAAGGGAGTCCATCGGCTTGTTCGTATTTCCCCATTTGATGCGGCTGGTCGGCGTCATACATCTTTTGCTTCGGTTGATGTAATGCCAGAGTTAGATGATAGTGTTGAAGTTGATATTGATCCATCAGATTTACGAGTTGATACTTTCCGGTCTAGTGGTGCTGGTGGTCAACATATTAACAAAACAGAATCTGCTGTTCGGATTACGCATATTCCAACCGGGATTGTAACCTCTTCTCAAGCTGAACGATCCCAACTCCAAAACCGAGTGACTGCAATGAATATGTTAAAATCAAAGTTGTATGAACTGGAAGAAGAAAAGAAAGCTAAAAAACGGGCGGAAATTGAGGGTGAACAACTTGATATTGGTTGGGGTTCTCAAATTCGTTCATATGTTTTTCACCCATACACCCTAGTCAAGGATAATCGAACGGGTTATGAAACCCATAATGGGCAAGCTGTAATGGACGGGGACCTTGATCCATTTATTGATGCTTTCCTCCAGTGGAAACTTAGTCAAAAGAATCCTCAATAAGTTATTTAGTTTGGAAGGAAGTGAGTAAAGTGCGCGAAAGTCAACATAAAAGATTAACTCGCTCGGGATCAGATCGAATGATAGCTGGTGTATTTGGCGGAATTGGCCAGTACTTTAAGATTCAGCCAAATATTTTACGTATTTTATATGTCTTACTGACTATTTTTACCGGCTTTGTTCCAGGTATTATTATCTATATTATTTTGGTAATAATAATGCCTGCTGATCCGCAAAATCCCGATTTACTAGGATTCCTAAAGTCCTTCAGTGAATCACAAAAAACATCTCAACAGCCTCACCAACGTTCTCGGCGGACTTTAACGAATGTCGAGGAAAAAGACATTAAAAGAAATGGAAGATCATAATGGAATTTTGGAAACGAGTATTGATTGATACAATCCTTTTTATTGCCCTTGCTGGTTTATTTGCCGGAACAGGGATGTTTTATATCACAAGTGCTTGGATTGCACCATTGGCAAGCTTTGTTTTAGCAATTTTGAACGTTGCTATTAAGCCAATTTTAGTAATTTTATCGTTGCCGATTAATATTTTGACCCTGGGCCTTTTTAGTGTTGTAATTAATGGAATTATGCTACAACTAACATCGATGCTTGTCGGGTCGGCAAACTTTCATTTTTCGTCATTTGGTTCTGCAATGTTGATTGCGATTATTATGGCAATTTTCAATGCAGTTATTACAAGTCACGAGGATAGATTGTAAAGGAGTGGAGAAAATGCCAAACAATGTAACGGTGCAAGAATTAGTTGATAAGGTCCGGTTGAAAGTCTTACAAGGAGAAGATTACCTCCAACGTAAGATAACAACCAGTGATATTTCACGGCCAGCACTTGAATTTGCGGGATATTTCAAGCATTACCCCGCAGCACGGATTCAGCTGTTAGGAATCACCGAAACTTCATTTGCTAAAGACTTAACTCATGAGCAACGTGAGGAGTACATGACAAAAATGTGTATGCCACAAACACCATGTTTTGTTATCTCAACTAATCTGCCAATTCCTAAGGAGCTAAAGAAGGCGGCTGAAGATGCGAAAATTCCAATCTTAGGAACGCATTTAACCTCTTCCCAAATATTAAGTAACATGACTTCTTACTTGCTTGAGCGTTTGGCACCACGAAAATCTCTCCACGGTGTATTAGTTGATATAAGTGGGGTTGGAGTGCTCATTACCGGTGATTCAGGAGTAGGTAAGAGTGAGACCGCGTTGGAACTTGTTCGTCGTGGGCACCGACTGATTGCTGATGATCGGGTAGAAGTTTACGCTCGTGACGAACAGACTTTGGTAGGGACTGCTCCGCAAATTTTAAAACACTTAATGGAAATTCGTGGAATTGGAATTATCGATGTCTCTACTCTCTATGGAACAGGGGCAATTATGCCTTCTGATCAAATCAGTTTAATTGTTCACCTTGAAACGTGGACTCCGGATGTACAGTTTGATCGTCTTGGTGACCGTGGAGATACTCAAACAGTTCAAGGCGTTATTGTGCCTAAAGTTTCTGTCCCGGTTAAAACTGGTCGTAATTTAGCGATTATTATTGAATCAGCTGCGATGAATTATCGGGCCGAGACAATGGGCTATGATGCTACCGAAACATTTGATCGAAACCTTAACCAGTTGATTAAGCAGAATTCAGAACGTGATAGTAAAAATAACAAGGGGTCGGCAAACTAGATGATTAATCCAGGAATAAAAGCCGCTTTAAACCCAATTGCTTTCCAAGGTGGTCCGTTTACTATCCACTGGTATGGCGTCATTATTGCTAGTGGGGTAGTTTTGGCTCTTTTGTTAGCCGTTCGCGAAGGAATGCGAGAGGGAATTCCTGAAGATGATTTTTATGATTATCTTTTATGGGCGCTCCCGATTGCGATAATTTGCGCGCGAATTTACTATGTAGTATTTCAGTGGAGCTACTATTCCCAGCATCCAAGTGAGATTATTGCTATCTGGGATGGTGGAATTGCGATATATGGAGCGATTTTAGGGGGCTTTATTGTTTTACTTGTCTTTTGCCATTACCGTCATTTATCTGGTTGGCTGATGATGGATATCATTGCCCCAACCCTTATTATGGCTCAAGGAATTGGCCGGTGGGGTAACTTTATGAATCAAGAGGCATTTGGTGATATTACGACACGGGCGCATTTAATGGCTCAGCATATTCCGAATTGGATAATAAACCAAATGTATATTGGTGGTCACTATCGAATTCCAACATTCTTATATGAGTCATTATGGGATTTAACTGGCTTTGCATTACTAATGTTACTTCGTCATCGCAAACATTTATTTCGTCGTGGTGAAATTTTTTTAACCTATGTAATGTGGTATGCATTTGGACGTTTCTTTATTGAAGGTATGCGGACTGATAGTTTAATGCTCGGAAATATTCGCATTTCACAGTTACTTTCTGTAGTGTTTTTTGTTAGTGCATTAGTAATACTAATAATTCGACGTCATAAAGACATTCCGTGGTATGATAACGGAATAAACAAAAATTAATTGAATTAGAGAAGGAGAAAAAATTATGGCAGAAAAAATTGCTGTTTTAGGTGCTGGTTCGTGGGGCAGCGTTTTAGCAAACATGCTTACAGAAAATGGCCACGATGTTACATTATGGTCTCGTAATGAGGAACAAGTTAAGCAATTAAATACTGAACATACAAATCCTCGCTATATGAAAGATTTTGTTTATTCTACTAAATTAACAGCAACAACAGACATGAAAAAAGCTGTTAAGGGTGCCAGCGTGATACTGATTGTGATTCCAACAAAGGGTCTTCGTGAGGTTGCTAAGAAATTAAACACAATTTTGACTGAATTACACCAAAAACCGTTAATTATTCACGCAACGAAAGGCCTAGAACAAAATACTTATAAGCGGCCATCAGAAATGCTTAGTGAAGATATTTCTCCTGAAAACCGTCAGGCAATTGTTGTTTTATCAGGTCCGAGTCATGCTGAAGATGTGGCAATTAAAGATATGACAGCTGTAACTGCAGCTTGTGAGGACCTAACTAGTGCTAAAAAGGCACAGAAGCTATTTAGTAATTCTTATTTCCGTGTTTATACTAATGACGATGTGATTGGTGCGGAATTTGGAGCAGCCTTAAAGAATATTATTGCAATTGGTGCTGGAGCTATCCAAGGCCTTGGCTACCATGATAATGCACGAGCAGCTTTGATTACTCGTGGGCTTGCAGAAATTCGTCGGCTGGGGGTTGCTTTTGGTGCTAACCCAATGACTTTTATTGGTCTTTCTGGTGTTGGTGACCTTGTTGTTACTGCTACCAGTAAAAATTCTCGAAATTGGCGTGCTGGCTATCAATTGGGACAAGGAAAAAAACTTCAAGATGTAATTGATAATATGGGAATGGTTATCGAGGGGGTCTATACCACCAAGGCCGCTTATGAATTAAGTCGTAAACGGCAAGTACAGATGCCAATTACCGAAGCTCTTTACCGTGTTTTGTATGAAGGTGAAGATATCAAAACTGCAATTTCTCAGTTAATGGACCGAGATCTTACTTCAGAAAACGAATAAATATGGTAAAATGCTAGAGGATGGATATTGAGAGAAATTGAAACATGGAAAGGGTTTTACAAGTATGAAACGTGTTAGAAAAGCCATTATTCCTGCTGCTGGTTTAGGAACTCGTTTTCTTCCTGCAACAAAGGCATTGGCAAAGGAAATGTTACCAATTGTTGATAAGCCAACAATTCAATTTATTGTTGAAGAAGCGCGCAAATCAGGAATTGAAGATATTGTTGTTGTTGATGGAAAGAATAAGCGGTCTATTGAAGACCACTTTGACTCTAATCCAGAGCTGGAAGATAATCTTCGTTCAAAGCACAAGGACGAGATGTTAAAGATGGTTGAAGAAACAACTGATGTTAATATTTACTTCATTCGTCAATCTCACCCACGTGGTTTAGGGGACGCTGTTTTAACTGCTCGTGATTTTATCGGGGATGAACCGTTTGTTGTTATGCTTGGGGATGACCTTAATAACATTAACAACAAGAATGAAGCTTTAACGAAGCAATTAATTGAAAGTTATAACCAAACTGGCGCATCTACTCTTGCAGTTATGCGGGTTCCACATGAAGATACTGCAAAGTATGGTGTAATTAACCCTAGCAAGGAAGTTACGCCAGGCCTCTATAACGTAACTAGCTTTGTTGAAAAGCCTGCTCCTAAAGATGCACCAAGTGATTTAGCAATTATTGGTCGGTATGTCTTTACTCCAGAAATCTTTGACGTATTGGCAAAAACTAAGCCAGGTAAGGGCGGCGAAATCCAACTAACTGATGCAATTGATACTTTGAACCAAACTCAACGGGTATTCGCTCGTGAATACAAGGGTGACCGTTACGATGTTGGTAATAAGTTTGGCTGGGTTAAGACAAACATTGAATATGGTTTGGAACACCCACAAGTTAAAGACGAATTGCGTGAATACATTAAGAAATTAGGCGCAAAGCTTGCTGCTGAAGATAAGCAAAATAATTCTAAGAAGTAAGACTAGCATTAGCCTTTTAACAAAAATAAACCTTCAAGATTTGCTATCGAGATCTTGAAGGTTTATTTTTTACATATCTTCAACAACTACATATTCCATATCAAGTGGGCCGTGAACACCAACGATTAACACCATTTCAATATCACCAGAATTGGATGGGCCGGTAATAAAGTTGATGTTTGACGTTTGTAAACTACCATCCTGAATTGCTTTTTGATAATAATCCATTGCTTGCCGTGAACGTGGTAAAATTTTGCTTTTTGGCACAATAGCTAAATAATGAGTTGGAAGAAAATGAAACATCCGTCCTTGTTGTGGGGAGGTCGCAACTGTTACGGTCCCTGACTCGGCTAATAGAAAGTCCGCAAAGCCAATTGCCCCATCACTGTTATTTGCATTTACAATGTTTTGCCGCCCAAATTCAGGTTCCCAATAGTAAATAGGATCTACTCGTAAATTATCTTGCCATTTCCCCAATGAATAATCTTGCCATTTCTCTTCATCAAAGGAGGGAAGCATTAAACTTTTAATCTCCCTTTCTTGGATAAAATCATTAAGAGTGTGGCCAAGATCGGCTGATTTGACAACATGGAAATCAACATGAACTTCTTCGCTATTTTTGCGTGCAAGTTCAAGAAGTTCATCTTGACTTTTTCCAGCAAGGGTAGTTTCTGGAAGATCATTAACGGGGACAAATGGATCTTCACCAAGCGTATGGCGAGGACGATTGGCAGCCTTTGCAATTCGATTTAAGAAGTCTTCTTGATTCTTAGTAGTGTTTGCTTCTTGTAAGTAATCAGTCATTTTTCTGCTCCTCCTCTTCTTCGTAATGACGATACCAATGCCGGAAGTTTTGGTGGTACTTCGGCGGAACAGCAAGATCACGAACCTCTACCCAGCCATGAGCTAGTTTAGGAGCAATTGCGGGAAGGTGGTTAATTTTACCGTCTGGATAAAGGTTCTTAATGTCTTCAGGAGTTGTCTTCTTACCAAATGGCTCAAGGGCAACATGGGCAAAACGCATCGCATCATTAAAAAGCGTAGGGGAGCTGGTACCTTTGCCAACTGCCTTCAAAAGAGCATTCGAAGGACTGTGATCTAAATGAAGCTCATCCATTTCTACATAACGGTGATGACGGATTAACTCATGAAGGGGAATTTTAACAGGACAAGTTTCCGTGCAAGCAGCACATAAACTACATGCATATGGCAATTCCTTGAATTCTTGATAACCGCCTAAAATCGGTGAAAGAACTTCACCCATTGGTCCTGGATAAATCGATCCATAGCCCTTTCCACCGACTTGCCGGTAGACGGGGCAAACGTTTAAGCAAGAACCACAACGAATACATTGCAGCATTGGTTCAAAGTCAGTGTTAAGCATCTTAGAACGACCATTATCGACTATTACAACATAGAAGTCATCCGGTCCATCTGCCTCGTCCGCTTCTTTACCTTTTGAGAAAGTACAGTAACTAGTTAGTTTTTGACCAACTGCACTTCGACATAAAACATTGTCGAGGACTTCTGCTTCTTTCAAACTTGGTACAATTCGTTCCATCCCCATGACTACAACCTGGGTTTTAGGAATTGCCATACTTATATCAGCATTTCCTTCGTTGGTAACAAGGTTAATCATTCCATTATCAGCAATCGCAAAGTTACAGCCAGTAATGCCAAAATCTGCTTGCATAAAGTAATTACGGAGATAGTGACGGACAAACCTAGCCATATGTTCAGGATCATTGTCACCGTCATAGCCAAGTTTTTCAAATACTTTTTGAATTTGATTGCGGTTTTTATGCAGAGTGGGGAAAACAATATGTGTTGGTTCGTCCCAATTATCTTCTTGCAAAATAAATTCAGCTAAATCTGTTTCCATTAATGAAAGTCCGGGGATTGTGAGTAATTCTTTATCCAATCCAATTTCAGTAGTCACCATTGACTTAGATTTAACAACATGGTGAACGTTTTTCTTGATTGCCAGTTGTTTGATAAAGGCACTTGCTTCGTCACCATCCTTGGCAAAGAAAACATGACCACCATTTTTTTGAACGTTGTCACTGAATTCTTCTAAGTAGTCTGGAAGGTGCTTAATAACATGTTGACGAATTTCAGCAGAAAGATCACGCCAGCCTTCCCAGTGTCCTAATTGACGCCGTGCTTCAGTTCGTTTTTGAAATTGAGCGTCTTGTGCTTTAGCAACCGATGCCCGCATAAATTTATCGGCTTCTGCGTCTTTAATTCGTTCAGTAAAAGGCTTACCGCTTGTGGCTATTCCCATCTAAAACACCCCGTTTCCGTTTGCTGGTACCATTACATGATCCGTATCTTTGACATAAGTGATTCGGCTAGTATCAACGTTATGATTAAGGACCTCAGCAATGTGCATAATTGTAATATGAGAGCCATCACGGCGACGGTTAATTCGTCCACCAATATTCATTAAACATGTTTGCTCGCAAGCAATAAGAATATGTGCTTTCGTCTTCAAAACATTATTTGCTTTATCATCAACCATCGCTTCGGAGAGAAGGGGTTCTTTAGCAGAGAATGTTCCGCCAAAGCCACAACATAATTGAATGTTATGAAGGGGAATAAGCTCAAGTCCTTTAACATGTTCAAGTAGAACGATGGGGGCTGTCCGTTCACCAAGAAGACGAGTCATGTGGCAAGAACGGTGAAAGGTTGCCGTATCATCTAGTTCTGCACCACAATCAAGAATACCGAGAACCCGGTAAATAAATTGCGTTAGTTCAAAAGATTTATCATAAAGGGCTTGTGCTTTCTTCGAATACTCTGGATCATCTTTGAAAATGTTCTTGTATTCATGAAGCATGGCAACACATGATCCAGAAGGCCCAACAATATAATCGGCGTCAATACTTAAAAGGGCATCGAGTTGATTTTTAAATGTAGCAATTGTTTCACGATCATAACCGCTATTATAAGTTGGTTGTCCGCAGCAAATTTGTTTATCGGGGAAAAATGTTTCGCAGCCAAAACGTTGGAGAAGTTCAACCGTTGCCTTTCCGACATCTGGATAAAGCAGATCAACAATACAGGTAGAAAAAATACAGACTTTCATACATGCGTGCATTAATTGGATGCACTTCGCCTCCTTAAAAATCGAAAAAATATAATCGCTTATCATAATAAGTATAACGCAAATGTGATAATATTAGGATTGAAAACGATTTAATTGTTTCAAAATAATATATAAAATAATAATATTAGTTATAGTTCGACAAGGAATACCACTGATAAAAAGTAAGCAAAATGATAGACAAAAAGATTCAAAGTCGGTATGATATGGATAGTAAAAATTGTTCGAGGAGGAAGAGAGAAATGGCTGAAAGTAAGCAATATGATGTTGTAATTATTGGTGCCGGTCCAGGTGGAATGACCGCAGCAATGTATGCATCACGTGCAAACCTATCTGTCTTGATGCTTGATCGTGGAATTTACGGCGGAAACTTGAATAATACTGCTGAAATTGAAAATTACACAGGATTCAAGAGTGTTAAGGGCCCTGAACTTGCCCAACAAATGTATGAAGGTGCAACTCAGTTTGGTGCAGAATATGCTTATGGAACAGTAACTAAAGTAGAGCTTGATGGTGGCTTAAAGAAGATCACTACTGACATGGATGAAACATATACTGCAAAGGCGGTTGTTATCGCTACTGGATCTGATCAGCGCCACCTCAATGTTCCAGGAGAAGAAGAATTTGGTGGCCGTGGTGTTTCATACTGTGCGGTTTGTGATGGAGCCTTCTTTAAAGAAAAGCATTTAATCGTTGTTGGCGGTGGTGATGCAGCTGTTGAAGAGGGAGTTTACTTAACGCAATTAGCTTCCAAAGTAACAGTGCTTGTTCGTCGTGATGAGCTCCGGGCTGAACCAATTATTCAAGCAGAGGCGATGAATAATGACAAGATTGAGTTTGTTTATAACACTAGTGTGACTGAAATTGTTGGGGATGATATTAAAGTAACAGGTGTTAAAACTCATAATAATAAGACTGGTGAAGATGGTGAAATGGCTGCAGATGGTGTCTTCATTTATGTTGGTAATTTCCCAATGACAGCTGCTTTTAAGAATTTAGATATTCTTGATGAGCAAGGCTGGGTAAAGACTGATGAGCGAATGCGGACAGCAGTACCAGGTATTTTTGCCATTGGGGACGTTCGTGAAACACCATTACGACAGGTTGCAACCGCTGTTGGTGATGGTGCAATTGCTGGTCAGCAAGTTTATCAATACATTAAATCGATGGATTAATAAAAAAGGTGTTAGAGAAAAGCTCTAGCATCTTTTTTTGTTTAGTGTTATAGTTTTGATTAAAATTTAGTTAGAAAAGGAGGGCGATTACCATTGGAAAATGATGAAAAAATAAAACTATTACAGAAGTTAATTCAGATTGATACAGCAAATGGTAACGAAAAGGACGAAGCAAGTTATATTAAAAGGACCTTAGAAGATCATCATATTTCCTGTGAATTAGTTCCTTTTGCACCCAACCGCACCAATTTAATTGCGGAGATTGGGGATGAAAAGGGGCCGGTATTCGCTCTTTCTGGACACTTAGATACGGTAGCTGCAGGTGATTTCCAAAAATGGACATATCCACCATTTGCTGGCCAATTAGCAGACGGTAAAATCTATGGTCGGGGAGCAGTTGATATGAAGTCGGGATTGGCAGCCATGGTGGGTGCTTTAATTGAGCTTAAAGAAGCAGGCTTGCCAAAACATGGAAAGGTTCGTTTGATTGCCACTGTTGATGAAGAAGTTGGTGGTCAAGGTTCTCTTGAAATGACTGATCAAGGATACGTACACGATGTTGACGCAATGGTAATTGGGGAAGCTACCACTGGTCAAATCGAGTATGCCCACTGTGGCTCCTTTGATTATATTGTTGAATCTCATGGGAAATTAGCTCATAGTTCACAACCAGAACTAGGGGCAAATGCTGTTATGAATCTAGTGAAATTTATCAACAAAGAATCACGGGCGTTTGACGATGCAGCAGTAAGTCCCACCCTAGGAAAATTAATTCATAGTGTGACCGTCTTTCATGGTGGAGAGCAGTTAAATTCAATTCCTGATTACGCATATTTGAAGGGGAATGTTCGCACGATTCCAGAATGTGATAATCGGGAAACAGGAAAAAGACTACAATTAATCATTGATGAGTTAAACAAGGAGACAGGGGTTGAATTAAAACTAAAGATAGTTGCTAGTTTTATGCCAGTGGTTACAAATAAGCAAGATCACTTCATTGCCCTTGCTCAAACGGCAATTAAAAAGGTTAGCGGCAGGCAACCGAATGTAGTGATTTCTCATGGGGCAACGGATGCATCCCGCTATGTTTTAGACAATCATAACTTTCCAATAATTGAATACGGACCAGGGATTGAAAAGTTATCACACCAAATTGATGAACGTATTGCGCTTGATGATTATTTAACGGCTCAGCAAGCTTATGTTGAAATTGCTAAACAATATTTGAATAATACTAAAGACGATGAACAGGCTAGTAGTTAAGCATGACCGTACAGAGACTCCGGCTGGTGGAAAAGGAGCTTTTATGCTAATGAATCACACCTGGGAGTAAAGATTTTTTGACTGAAAGAAGAATCCGGGAGTCACCCGTTATCACAAAGAGTTTCGTCGCAAATGACTGAACTTAATGAGGCAGTTGCTGTGAGGTAGCTGTGAAAAAAGGTGGCACCACGCATACTAAATACGTCCTTTGAAGATTTATTCTTCAGAGGGCGTTTTTTGATAAAGGAGAAGATACGTATGAAGAAAAAGATAATTAATTTCGGATTAGTTTTAATATTGCTTTTACCTTTAATTGTTTTTGCAAGTGGCTTTAAGATTCAAAATGAGAATTACCGGGCAAACCACACAGATACGTGGGAAAGAATAAAGAAGCGGGGAACATTACTTATCGGTGTTGATGATACTTTTGTGCCAATGGACTTTCGGCAGAAGAATGGGCAACTCGTTGGTTATGATGTTGATTTATCTCGCGCAGTTGCGAAAGTTTTAGGATTAAAAGCTGACTTTCAGTCAATTGATTGGTCAATGAAGGAAACCGAATTAAAAAATGGCACAATTGATTGTATTTGGAACGGTTATACAGCTACTCCTTCCCGACAAAAACGAATTGCATTTAGCAGAGTTTATGAGCTATCTGGCCAATCATTGGTGGTACGAAAAGATAGTAAAATTAAAAATTTCGCGGATATGAAAGGAAAGACGTTGGGAATTCAAGAAAGCTCAACTGCTCAAACTGATTTTGACAAATATCCCCAAGTATTGAAGAAACTAGTTAAAGGACAGAAGCCAATTCTTTATCAAGATAACTCGAGTGCTTTCATGGATCTGCAAGCAGGCCGCACACAAGGAGTACTTGCCGGGACTGTCTATGCCGGCTATTATGCGACCCACATTGCAAATGATAATAATTATAAATTGATTTCAGCATCTGCTTATCCTGCAGACCGGGTTGCGATTGGGATGAGGAAGGGGGACCGGACGCTTATTAATAAAATTAACTACGCTCTTGGGGTTCTTCAAAAAGATGGTACCTTACGACGGATTAATAAAAAATGGCTAGGAATTAATAGTAATTATCTGGGACCAGTTGCTGAATTTCAAAAATCCAACAATAATCGTTAATGATTTGCTAAAATTTAATATAACAAGGACTAAGGAGGTTTTTTAATGGGTGCAATCAAATGTAATGATACATTAGCGGTGTCAATTCATCGGATTCGTAATTCAGATTTAAACGAGCACGGGACAGTATACGGGGGACGAATCTTGGAATTAATTGATGGTCAAGCCTCGGTAGCAGCAATGCGAGTAGCTCGAACAACAGTTGCAACAGTGTCAATGGATGAGATCCAATTTCTGCGACCATTTGACCTTCAAGATTCAATGTGTATGGAAGCATACGTTACCGGCTTTGGAAAGCGATCCATTGAAGTGTTTACAAAAGTAATTGGCGAGCACTTGATGACTGGTGAACGTTTCCTCGGCTTTTATTGTTTTATGACTTTTGTAATTCTTGATCCTAAAAAACAAACGGCATTTAATAAATTAATCCCGGAAACTGAAGAGCAAAAGACGTTAATGGCAACATATTCTCAACGTGTTAAGCAACGGCAAATCCAGCGGCAAAAACAGCAAGAATTTCTGCCTCATATTTCAATTTCCAAGCCGTGGTAAAACTTTAGTAAATTTTTAAGTAAAAAGCGACAGATAGCATTTTATGCGGTATACTAAAAAGCAGAGTATGACATAAAGGAGACATTATTGTGAGCTGGAAAGATACTTATAAGGTTTGGCAAGAACGAACAGATCTTGAACCAGACTTAAAGCAAGAATTAGCTGCAATGAGCGACGATAAAGAAATTGAAGATGCCTTTTACGGTCCACTATCATTCGGAACTGCAGGAATGCGGGGACTAATGGGACCAGGAATTAACCGGATGAATGTTTACACTGTCCGTCAAGCAACTGAAGGTTTGGCAACTTTAATGGATTCATTGGGTGATGATATTAAAAAACGAGGAGTCGCTATTGGTTACGATTCTCGGCACAACTCCCGTAAATTTGCTCATGATGCTGCTCGTGTATTAGGTGCTCATGGAATTAAGGTTTACATCTATGATAATTTACGCCCAACGCCTGAATTGTCATTTGCAGTTCGTCACATGGGAACTTATGCAGGGATCATGATTACCGCTAGTCATAACCCTAAGGAATACAATGGTTACAAGATTTACGGTGAAGATGGCGGACAGATGCCACCTAAAGAATCTGACATGATGACAGGTTACATCCGTAAGATTGATGATATTTTTGACATTGCTTTAGCTGATGAACAAGAAATGCTTGACAATGGTTTGGAAACAATCATGGGTGAAGATGTTGATGCTGCATACCTTGCTAATGCTAAGGGCGTAACTGTTAATCCCGAATTAGCTAAGGAATACGGTAAAGACATGAAGTTTGTCTTTACCCCATTATGTGGAACTGGCCGAATGCTTGGTGAACGAACACTGCGTCAAGCCGGTTTTACAAATTATGAAATGGAACCAACTGAAGCACAACCAAATGGTGACTTCCCTGGCTTGGAACATCCTAATCCAGAATTCCCAGAGGCATTTGTTCGTTCCATTGCCCTTGGTAAAAAGGTTGGTGCAGATGTGTTGATCGCCACGGACCCTGATGCTGACCGGCTTGGATGTGCAGTTCGGCAACCAGATGGTGAATATCAATTGCTAACTGGTAATCAAATTGCTTCTATCATGCTTGCCTACATTCTTGAGGCGCATAAACAAGCGGGAACCTTACCAAAGAATGCTGCTGCGGTAAAATCAATTGTTTCTACTAACTTCGCTGCTAAGATCGCAGAAAGTTACGGCGTTGATATGATCAATGTTTTAACTGGTTTCAAGTGGATTGCTGATCAAATTCATCAATATGAAACTGGCAAAGCTGATCATACCTTTATGTTCGGCTTTGAGGAAAGCTATGGTTACCTTATTAAGCCATTTGTTCGTGACAAGGATGCTATTCAATCCTTAACGTTACTTGCTGAGGTTGCCGCTTATTACCGTAGTCGTAACATGACCCTTTACGATGGCTTACAAGAATTATTTAAGAAGTATGGCTACTTCCGCGAAAAGACAATTGCTAATACTTATGCAGGTGTTGATGGTCCAGCTAAGATTAAGGCTTTAATGAAGAAATTCAGAGAAGAAGCTCCAACTCATTTTGCCGGTCATCAAGTAGTAGTTACTGAAGACTTCGCTAATGGGACTAAAACTACAGCTGATGGCGAAGTAAGTGAATTAGGTATCCCAGAATCAAATGTATTGCGCTACATCCTTGATGATGATACTTGGATTGCTATTCGTCCATCGGGAACTGAACCAAAGCTTAAGTTCTACATTGGTACAAGTGCTGATACCTTGGATAAAGCAAATGAAAAATTAGCTGATTTCGAAAAAGCTTTACAAGAGTTTGCTGAATAATAATAACTGAGAGACTGTTGAAAAAATTTTGCTTTTTTCAACAGTCTCTGTTTTTATATCTAATATTGTGGATGTCGATAAGACTAAATTTCCCCTCACCTTTCTTGAAATTTCGTCAAAAAATTGTATGATTGTACAAATTAATTAGTTTTTGGGAGGAATTCATCATGGGAATGCATGAATATCTAAAAAGTTTAAGTGACCTTGAAATGATTAACCGTGCTCCAGGATATTTTAAATTTGAGGAACACAATGTGGCTGCCCATTCATTTAAGGTAACGCAAGCGGCACAAATGCTTGGTGATATTGAAGAACAAGCCGGAAATGAAATTGATTGGCGTTCTTTATATGAAAAAGCTCTTAATCACGACTATACAGAGCGCTTTATTGGTGATATCAAAACGCCGGTAAAGTATGCTACTCCTGAATTGCGCTCAATGCTGGCGCGGGTTGATAAATCATTAACAGAAAACTTTATTCAATCTGAAATTCCGGCTGAGTTCCGGGCAGCTTATGAACGGCGATTTGCGGAAGGGAAAGATGATACTTTAGAAGGTAAAATCCTCGCAGTTGCTGATAAGATTGATCTTATGTATGAATCATTTGGTGAGATTCAAAAAGGTAATCCTGAACCAGTTTATATGGATATTTATAAGTCGAGCTTGACAGCAATTATGGATTTTCGTGATATGGCCAGTGTCCAGTATTTCCTTAAGAAGATTTTGCCAGAATTATTAAAAGATAATGCAGATAGTAATGCGAAAAACCAATTAGCAATTATTACTACCCAAATTATTCAACAATAATCTATATTTTAGGTGTCTCTTTATCAAATAGTTGATTTTTGCAAACGCTTTCTTATAATAGAAGTAGAAGGTAAAAACTAATAAGGTAAAGGGAGGCGGCAAGGATGACACCAAGTTTATTTGCAGGAACATTTGCAATTTTAGTATTATGGCTAATCGTTGATATTATCTGGGAATTGAGTCGACCAAGAGACATTGTAATGCGGCGCCTCTGTGCTTGGCTTAATCTTATTGCGATTATTGGTGGTTTTTCTGTGTTTTATGGAGTAACCCATTTTGATAATGCTAATCTTGTTCCGTGGTTTATTTGTTTGAATTGGATTAATGTTGTTGCCGCGGGCTTACAATTTTACTTTGGGTACTTTCGGCATAATTAAATGATAAATAAAATATTTTAAGAAGTGAGTGGAAATGGGCTTGTTTGGAGAGATTGTTTTCTACTCACTTTTTTACTGTAAATTTATAGACGAATACATGTTTGGGTGATAAACTAATAACAGTAAATAATAAATAGTTAGTGATAAGTGGGATGCGGTAATTTATGAAGTTGCGATTCCACTTTATTTTATTTAACTGCGACGTAAGGGAGGAAATTCTTTTGATTTACCGGCAACCAGATAAAAAATTTGAACTAGTGTCAGAGTACAAGCCAACCGGCGACCAGCCCCAAGCAATTAATCAATTGACAAAGGGGATTGAAGATGGTGAAAAAGCTCAAATCTTATTAGGAGCAACGGGAACAGGAAAAACATTTACGATCTCAAATGTGATTGCCAATGTCAATAAGCCAACTTTGATTCTTTCCCATAATAAGACCTTAGCCGGACAACTCTATGGTGAAATGAAAAAATTCTTCCCTCATAATGCGGTTGAATATTTTGTTTCCTACTATGACTACTATCAACCGGAAGCATATGTTCCATCAAGCGATACTTATATTGAAAAAGATGCGTCAATTAATGATGAGATTGATAAACTGCGGCACTCTGCCACCACTTCCTTGCTGGAACGAAATGATGTAATTGTCGTTGCCTCTGTTTCTAGTATTTTTGGATTAGGTGATCCTCATGAATATCAAAATAGCGTCCTTTCTTTGCGTGTTGGTCAAGAAATTGAACGTGATCGATTGTTGACTGAACTGGTTAATATTCAATTCGATCGCAATGATATTGATTTTCAACGGGGACGTTTCCGCGTTCGTGGTGATGTAGTTGAAATCTTTCCGGCGTCGCGTGATGAACGGGCATTGCGGATTGAATTCTTCGGGGATGAGATTGATCGGATTCGTGAAGTTGATGCGCTGACAGGCGAAGTGATTGGTGACCGAGACCATGTTTCTATCTTCCCGGCTACTCACTTTATGACTAATGAAGAAGTCATGGATCGGGCATTGCCACAAATTGAAGCTGATATGAAGAAACAGGTAAAGAAGTTTACTGATGAGGGAAAGCTTCTTGAAGCAGAGCGGATTCAGCAACGGACAACTTATGATATTGAAATGATGCGTGAGATGGGCTATACCAATGGAATCGAGAATTATTCGCGTTATATGGATGGTCGAAAGCCCGGTGAACCACCTTATACTTTATTGGATTTCTTCCCTAAAGATTTCTTATTAGTTGTTGATGAATCCCACCAAACTATGCCGCAAGTACGGGGAATGTATAATGGGGACCGAGCGCGGAAACAAATGTTAATTGATTATGGGTTCCGCTTACCAAGTGCTCTTGACAATCGACCATTAAAACTACCAGAATTTGAACAACATGTTAATCAAGTTGTATATATGTCTGCAACCCCAGGCCCATATGAAATGGAACAGAGGGACCACGTTGCTCAGCAAATTATTCGACCGACTGGGTTGCTTGACCCAACAGTTGAAGTTCGCCCGGTAATGGGACAGATTGATGACCTAGTTGGTGAAATTAACAAACGGATTGAGAAAAATGAACGTGTTTTTGTTACGACTCTGACGAAAAAGATGTCCGAAGACCTTACTGATTATCTAAAGGATATGGGGTTAAAGGTCAAATACCTTCATAGTGATATTAAGACTCTTGAACGGACGCAAATCATTCGTGATCTCCGTCTTGGTAAATTTGATGTTCTTGTTGGAATTAACCTCTTGCGGGAGGGGCTGGATGTTCCAGAAGTATCCTTGGTCGCCATTCTTGACGCCGATAAAGAAGGCTTTTTACGTAATGAACGTTCTCTTATTCAGACGATTGGTCGGGCGGCCCGGAATGAAAATGGGGCAGTAATTATGTATGCTGATACCGTCACTGACTCGATGCAAAAGGCAATGGATGAAACAAAGCGGCGGCGGACGATTCAGATGAAATACAATGAAGAACATCATATTACACCGCACACAATCATCAAGCCAATTCAAGAAGCAATTACTGTTACTAAGAAAGCAACGGATGAAAGTAAAACAGATAATAGTGCTGAATTTACTGACAAAGATTTTGCAAAGCTGGATAAAGAGGCCCAAGCAAAGATGCTTGATGAATTAACAGAGCAAATGCGTTCTGCTGCTAAGCGCCTTGACTTTGAACAAGCTGCTACGCTTCGTGATACGATAATGGAATTAAAGACAAAAGCAAAAAAATAGAGGAGGGATTATTTCGTGGCAAATGATAAGATCATAATTCATGGGGCACGGGCTCATAACCTAAAAAATATTGATATTACTATTCCGAAAAACAAGTTAGTCGTTGTAACTGGTTTGTCGGGTTCTGGAAAGAGTTCTTTAGCTTTTGATACATTATACGCAGAGGGACAACGACGCTACGTGGAAAGTTTATCGGCTTATGCGCGGCAATTTTTAGGCCAGATGGATAAGCCAGATGTAGATTCAATTGACGGATTATCTCCGGCAATTTCAATTGACCAAAAAACAACATCCCATAATCCGCGTTCAACGGTCGGAACCGTGACTGAAATTAACGATTTTCTCCGCTTGCTATGGGCGCGGGTTGGGACGCCGATTTGTCCGAACGATAATATTCCAATTACTAGTCAATCACCAGAACAAATGGTGGATCGGGTACTAGAGTTGCCTGAACGGACACGCCTGCAAATTCTTTCACCAGTTGTTCGTGATAAAAAGGGAACACAAAAGAAAGTCTTTGAGACAATTAAGCGTGAAGGATTCGTCCGGGTTCAAGTAGACGGCGAAACTTATGACCTTGATTCAGTCCCTGAACTAGATAAAAATAAAAAACATACGGTTAATGTTGTGATTGATCGAATCATCATCAAAGAGGGAATTAGGTCGCGGCTATTTGACTCCTTTGAATCAGCTCTCCGCTTAAGCGATGGTTATGCAATTGCTGATGTGATTGGGGGAGACCCAATTCCATTTTCTGAACAATATGCCTGTCCCATTTGTGGCTTTACAGTTGGTGAATTAGAGCCACGGCTATTCTCCTTTAATGCTCCTACTGGTGCTTGTCCAGAGTGTGAAGGGTTAGGATTGAAACTGGAAGTAGATATTGATTTAGTAGTTCCTGACCAAACAAAGACCTTAAAAGAAGGCGCGATTGTTCCCTGGAATCCAATCTCATCGCAATACTATCCTCAAATGTTAGAACAATTCTGCAAGTCGGTTGGCATTGATATGGATACGCCGTTCAATAAGTTGTCTAAAAAGCAGCAACAACAGATTTTGTACGGTAATGGTGAAACACCATTCCACTTCCATTATGAGAATGACTTTGGAGGCATTCGGGATGTCGATGTGCCATTTGAAGGTGTTATCAATAATATTAGCCGACGCTACCGGGAGACTAACTCAGATTTTACAAGAGAACAAATGAGAAAATATATGACTGAGCTTCCGTGTCCGGTTTGTCATGGTTATCGGCTAAACCAGCGGGCCTTAGCAGTAAAGATTGATGGGCGAAATATCGGTGAAGTTTCTGCTTTATCAATTAGTGATTCCCTTGAATTCTTCAAGAACATCAAACTTTCTGCACAAAAAAATGAAATTGCTAAGCCGATTTTAAAAGAAATCATTGATCGATTAACCTTTATGAAAAATGTTGGTGTTGAATATCTAACTTTAAGTCGCTCAGCCCGAACTCTTTCGGGGGGAGAAGCTCAGCGAATTCGGTTAGCAACCCAAATTGGTTCTAATTTATCAGGAGTAATGTATGTTCTTGATGAGCCGTCAATTGGACTTCATCAACGTGATAATGACCGTTTGATTGAATCGTTAAAGGCCATGCGCGATCTTGGCAATACGCTGATTGTCGTAGAACATGATGAAGATACAATGCGCGCGGCCGATTACATTGTTGATATTGGCCCTGGAGCTGGTGAAAACGGAGGCCAAGTGATGGTTGCCGGAACTCCTAAGCAAATTATGCGATCACGAAAGTCGTTAACTGGCCAATACTTATCAGGAAAGAATTTTATTCCGGTTCCCCAAGAGCGGAGAGGAGGTAACGGTAAGAAAATTACTATTACAGGAGCAGCGGAAAATAATTTAAAGGATATTACAGTTGATTTTCCACTTGGTGAGTTCATTTGCGTAACGGGGGTTTCTGGTTCAGGGAAGTCAACCCTTGTTAATATGATTCTCAAAAGGGTCTTGGCACAAAAATTGAATAATAATTCAGCAAAGCCTGGTAAGTACAAGTCGATTAGTGGAGTTGAAAATATTGAAAAAGTTATCAATATTGATCAATCGCCAATTGGTCGTACTCCACGAAGTAACCCTGCAACTTATACGGGAGTCTTTGATGACATCCGTGAATTATTTGCCCAAACTAACCAAGCTAAAATGCGTGGTTATACTAAGGGGCGTTTTAGCTTTAATGTTAAGGGTGGGCGCTGTGAAGCCTGCCGCGGGGACGGAATTATTAAAATTGAGATGAACTTCTTGCCAGATGTTTATGTGCCATGTGAAGTTTGTCATGGAACACGTTATAATTCTGAAACGCTTGAAGTGGAATACAAAGGCAAGAATATTGCTGAGGTTCTTAATATGACTGTTTCGGAAGCCCTGGACTTCTTTAGCGCAATCCCTAAAATTAAACGTAAATTGCAAACCATTGAAGATGTTGGGCTTGGCTATGTTCGCCTTGGTCAACCAGCAACTACCCTTTCAGGTGGGGAAGCTCAACGAATGAAATTAGCAGCTGAACTTCACCGTCAGTCTCACGGTAAGAGCTTCTATATTTTAGATGAGCCAACTACTGGGTTGCACATGGATGATATCAAACGTTTATTAGCTGTCCTGCAGCGGTTAGTCGATGCGGGAAATACTGTTTTAGTGATTGAACATGATTTAGATGTTGTGAAATCAGCGGACTGGTTAATTGATCTTGGCCCTGAAGGAGGAGCTGGTGGAGGTAATGTTGTCGCCACCGGAACGCCAGAGCAAGTAGCGGAAGTAAAGGGAAGCTACACTGGTAAATATTTAAAAGAGATGCTCGAACGTGATCAAAAGTGGGCAGAAGAACGAGAAGTTAAGCAAAAAAAGTAGTTGCAATCTAATTCTTCTAATGGTATTCTAATAAAAATTAAAGTACACGAAACGAGGGAAAAGAAATGTTATTTTTTAATAATCAAAATCAACAGTTTTCTTCCTCCTCAGCCTCTAACTCTATTAAGGCTGAGTGATTTTGGTGTACCCAATCAATAGGTTTATACAGACTCGGGTTCTCTATTAATCATTTGGCGTGACCAAATTGTATTAATAGGTGATATCCCGGGTTTTTATTTTGCCTAATATTAAGAATGGAGGAATGATGATGAATCAACAGCCAACAGATGAATTAAAAAGGTCGCTTGGATTCTGGTCCGCTATTTCGATTGTTATTGGGACAATTATTGGATCGGGAATATTCTTTAAACAAGGATCTGTTCTTGATAGTGCTGGTACATCTACTCTTGCAATTGCAGCCTGGGTATTTGGAGGAATTATTACTTTAACTGGTGGATTAACGGTGGCGGAAATTGGTGCCCAAATGCCATATACCGGGGGACTATATGTCTATATTGAAAACTTGTATGGCCGCCTTTTAGGATTTTTAGCCGGGTGGATGCAAGTAATTGTTTATGGGCCAGCAATTATTGCTTCGGTTGCTGGATTTATGAGTATTTTAATGGCAAACTTCTTTGGTTTAGGAACCCAGTGGCGGATACCTTTAGCAGTAATTACGGTGATTGCCATTGGAGTAATGAACCTTTTTGAAAATAAAGTTGGGGCAATTTTTTCGATTATCACGACTGCTGGAAAAATGATTCCAATTGCGGCAATTATTATCTTTGGTTTGTTCTGGGGGCATCAAGATGCTTTTGGTCAAACAGTTACCGAAATTCACCAATCAGCTGGTGGTTTTGGGGTGGCAGTTTTAGCAACCTTATTTGGATATGATGGTTGGATTTTAATTGCAAACCTTGGGGGAGAAATGAAAAATCCCCAAAAATTATTGCCACGAGCTATTATTTTAGGGATTACTGCTGTTCTTATTATTTATACTTTAATTACTGTCGGGATTCTTAAGTTCCTTCCAGTTAACACTATTCATCGGCTAGGCGAAAATGCAACTGCATACTTAGCAGTGAAAGCCTTTGGAGCAATTGGAGGAAAACTGCTGTCAGCCGGAATTATTATTTCGATGATGGGGACTTTAAACGGGAAAATGATTACCTTTCCCCGGATTGTATACGCAATGGCGCGTCGTCATGATTTGCCATTCTCACGCTATCTCGCATATATCACGCCAAAGGGTAAGTCACCAGTAGTCGCAACGATGTTTATTATCATTCTTGCAACGATTATGATGTTCTTCTTTGACCCTGATCACTTATCAGATTTGTGTGTGTTTACTGTTTATTGTTTCTATCTTTTAGCATTCTTTGGGATCTTCATTTTAAGACATAGAAATAAGGGACCACGCCCATTCAGCACGCCGCTTTACCCCTTAGTACCAATTATTGCGATTGCTGGTGGAATCTTTGTCCTCGTAAGTGAAGTTATGAATGATCCAGCTGGTGTAATTCTTTTTATTGGAATCGTCATCGTAGGATTACCAATCTTATATATTGTTAAACGAATGGATCAACGACGGATGCATTAATATTTAAGGCTAAGCTTGACTTGGCCTTTTTTGTTGCTCAAATAAGACACACCCGGCTTGATGTGATAAAATAGTTGGGTAGCTGTATGCGAAAAGAGGAACTAGTAATGGTAGATAAAAAATTAAAAGTAGTAATTATTACAGGGATGAGTGGTGCGGGGAAAACCGTTGCCGTTCATAGCTTAGAAGATTTAGGATATTTCGTAATTGATAACATGCTTCCTAGATTGGCAGAACGTTTTGTTGATGTGATAGAAGATTCGGGAGAGTTTGATAAAATTGCCATGGTAATGGATATGCGTTCACGCGGATTTTACGATGAGGTTTTACCAAACTTTGAAAAACTGAAAAAGCGGGCTGATTTAGATGTAAAACTACTCTTTTTAGATGCTAATGACGTCACGTTAATTTCACGTTATAAGGAAACAAGACGTTCTCACCCCTTATCTCCACAAGGTCGGATACTTGATGGGGTGGAATTAGAACGGAAGCTTTCAACCGATCTTAAGAGTCAAGCAGATATAGTAATTGATACCACTAATGTGACACCACGAAATCTAAAGTTAAGGCTTAATAAATTATTCGGACATGGTGAAGATAATGACTTTTATGTTGAAGTAATGTCGTTTGGGTTTAAATATGGGTTGCCACTTGATGCGGATATCGTAATGGATGTTCGTTTCCTTCCTAATCCATTCTATATTCCAGAATTAAAGCACTTAACGGGAAATGATCCAGCCGTTCAAAATTATGTTATGCAGAGTCCGCTGGCTAAGGAATTTTACCAGCATTTACGGTCGCTCTTAGAGATTGCTCTTCCGGGTTACATTAAGGAGGGAAAGAGCAGTCTGACAATTGCAATCGGGTGTACGGGTGGTCAACACCGGTCCGTAACTATTGCTAATAAATTATCCGCTGATTTAAAAGAAAAAGGATATAAAGTAAATACTTACCATCGCGATATTGAGAAGGTAAAGTAAAGAGGAGTTTTAATTATGTTGCATAAACCAAAGATTGTAGTAATTGGTGGGGGGACTGGTTTACCAGTTGTCCTTCGCGGATTGCGAGATCAAAACGTTGATGTTACGGCAGTCGTAACAGTAGCTGATGATGGTGGTTCTTCAGGAATTTTACGAAATTATATTAATGTGGTTCCACCTGGTGATATTAGAAATGTTTTAGTTGCGTTATCAGAATTGCCTGATCTCGAACTTGATATTTTCCAATACCGATTTAGGAGCAGTGATCAGTTCTTTGCTGGTCATGCGATTGGTAATTTAATTATCTCTGCTTTGTCTGAAATGAAGGGTGGTATTTTTACCGCTGTTCAAGAGTTGTCAGAAATGATGAAGATTAATGGACATATTTATCCTGTTGCCAATGAGCCGTTGACCTTAAATGCTGAATTTACAGATGGGACAAAGTTAAGTGGTGAATCGGAAATAACGGCTGCCCATAAGCAAATTAAACGAGTCTGGGTAACACCTTCTAAAGATAATGACGGTCATCCCGCTCGTCCTGTATCAGAGGTCATAACAGCAATAAAGAATGCAGATCAAATCGTTCTTGGTCCTGGAAGTTTATTTACTAGCATCCTGCCAAACTTGATGATTTCTGAAGTAGGGCAGGCCGTTTGCGAAAGTAAGGCTGAAGTTGTCTATATTTGCAATATTATGACGCAAAAGGGTGAAACGGATAACTTTACCGATGCTGATCATGTGCGGGTATTAAATCATCACCTTGGGAAGAATTTTATCAATACAGTCTTAGTCAATATTCAACCGGTTCCCGAAAATTACCTTGATTTTCAAGAATGGAATGAAATTTCTCAACCAGTTAAGCATGATTTCCAAGGGCTACGAGCACAGCATTGTCGCGTAATTAGTTCAAATTTTCTGCGGCTAAAAGACAATGGTGCCTTCCATGATCGCGATAAAGTTGTAGCAGAATTAATGAATCGAATTCACCAGGTTCACGAGTAGTTAGGAGACTGATGCTAGATGTCATATGCAAGCGAAGTAAAGAAGGAATTAACGGGAATTACTGTTCATCGGGATAATGCAAAGGCAGAATTGATGGCCCTTATTCGGATGAACGGGTCGATTGGCATTGCTGACCGCCAGTTGGTACTGAACGTTCAGACCGAAAACCCAGCAATTGCACGGCGAATCTATTCACTGTTAAAACAATTTTACGGGGTAGAAAGTGAAATCGTGGTTCGTCGTAAAATGAAATTAAAAAAGAATAACCAATATATAGTTCGCTTACGCTATCACGCACAACATGTCTTAGATGATCTTGGTATCTTACAAAATTATCAAATCAAAGAACAAGTACCCGTAGAATTGCTCAAGGATGAATGGATGGTTCGTTCATATCTAAGAGGTGCCTTTTTAGCGGGGGGATCAGTAAATAATCCTGAAACTTCTCGCTACCACTTGGAGATATACTCCCTTTATGAGGAGCATAATGAGATTATTGCTCAGATGATGAATAAGTTTGGTCTAAATGCCCAGACAACTGCACGCCGTAGTGGTTTTATCGTTTACTTGAAAGAAGCCGAAAAAATTGCGGATTTTATGTCATTAATTGGTGCAACTAATTCAATGCTTCAATTTGAGAATGTTCGAATTGTCCGAGATATGCGGAATTCAGTTAACCGATTAGTAAATTGTGAAAATGCTAACCTGAATAAGATTGCGAATGCGTCAACGCGCCAAATTGAAAACATTGAATTTATTGATTCACGAGTAGGTCTTAGCAGCTTACCTGATAAGTTGCGGGAAATTGCAGAAACGCGATTAGCCCATCAAGAAGTTAGTCTAAAAGAATTAGGGGAATTGGTTCCTGGTGGTCCGATTTCCAAGTCGGGTGTTAACCATCGTTTACGTAAATTGAATGCTTATGCTGATGAGTTGCGTGCATCGCAGGTTAAACAATAAAAAACCTTTGAGGATAAGAAAAAATAAGCTTTTTTCTTATCCTCAAAGGTTTTATTTTATCTTCTTTAAGTGAAATTTATTTCTTATTTATACTTTCGCTAATTAGCGCTAATTCGGCTGCTGCACATTCTTGATCTAATTCATTCCAGTTGGCGGTAACGTTAAAAACGTTTAATTTATTTACTGACATTATAACATCCTCCTTGACCTTATACCTTTGTTCTCTTTCGTCTACATCTTGTATCATACTACAATTGGTCTAAAAGTCAACTGTTGTAATAGTAACATTTACATAAGATTTATCGAAATTGGTATAGTTCAATTGCTGGAATTGCTAATGTAATAGCAAAGATAATCGTTTATCAAAGTTAGATAAATTGTTAAATTTTGGAAATGACATTCACGGGATAGTTGTTTTGAATTAAGGGAGACTTGCTTTTTAAAACAATGACCGGTATAATTGGAACGTTAATTAATTTACGTTTAATATTAAAGGAGGCAAAGTAACATGCGTAAAGCACACCCATACGGCGTACAAGGCCGTCGCCCAATCGCTTCAAAGTACAAGCGAGCATTAAAAGAAAAGAAGATCGAAGCTATTCGTAAGTGGGCTAAGGAAAAGCCAGCTGAAGAAAAGTAATTCAGTCTATAAAAGCTATGCAATCCAGTGCATAGCTTTTATTTTTTAATAAAAAGAAAAAACTAAAGCATTAATTAATAAGATTCCTCTTTTAAAAATAACGTTTTAATATTTTATACGCTAATGCTATATTTTGTATGTTAAAATATAGGTAAGCGCTTACGGAAAGTGTCGTTTATAAAAGAGGTGATAGTATGTTTGAGTTTTTAAAACCAGCTCCAGTGGCGAAGCAAAAGGTTCCTGCTGATAAGGTTGGAAGTTCATATCGTTGGCATCAGTTAGGAGTATTGCTTGCAATTTGTATCGGTTACATTGGCTATTATATTATTCGTTTAATTTTCACAACCGAGCAAAATGAAATTATGAAGCAGTACGGTTTTACCACGGCTGATATCGGAATGGTGCTTTCGTGTTTTGGGATTGGTTATGGAATTTCAAAACTATTTATGGGAGCATTAAGTGATAAAAGTAACACTAATCGTTATTTAGCAACCGGCTTAATTATTTCTGCACTGCTTAACTTCGGCTTAGGCTCTACTCGTAGCCTATATATGATGATGTTTCTAATGTTAATTATGTCGATTGCTCAAGGGATGGGAGCAGCGGCATGTCAACGTTCTGTTCAATTATGGTGGGGAAAGAAACACCGGGGAGCAATTTACTCGATTTGGTCTTCCGCACATAATGCTGGAGCCTTTGCTTGTGTTGCCGTTGTACAATTAGCAACGTTCATGTTTTCTGGTTCTATTTCTGCTGTCTTTTATACATCATCAGTGGTTTCATTGATTATTGCGGCCTTTGTATTATTAGTTGGTGCTGATCGACCTGTTAGTGTTGGGTTGCCAAGTATTTCTGAATATACTGGGGATGAAGTTGTTTTAGAAAACGGAACTGAGTCTGATTCAGAAGAGACGAGTCTGACTTTACCACAAATTTTTGTTAAATATATTTTGACGAATAAAGTTGTGTGGGCCATTACTCTAACATCAATGTCCTTGTACTTAGTTCGCTACGGGATAATGAGCTGGATTCCAAGCTATCTTGTAGAATCAAAGGGCTTTACGACTAATTTTGCAAAATGGTTAGTGGGTATTTTTGAACTTGCGGCGGTCCCTGGAGTAATTATTATGGGAGCAATTTCCGATGCATTAAAGGGACGTCGAGCTATTGTTTGTATTTTATGTGTAATTGGGTTATTTATTTGTTTGACAACGTATTTCTTTAGTACCAGTCACATTTTGATCGTAAGTGTTCTTTTTATTATGGGAACTTTAATTTACGCCCCATTAACACTGGTTGGATTAATGGTTAATGAAGCAGTTCCTAAATTTGCAGTAGGTTCATCAACTGGATTTATGGGCTTTTTCCAATATATTTTTGGTGAAACGTTAGCAACTGCTTTAATTGGTATTTTGGTAGCTAAATATGGCTGGCTTGCAAGTAATATGGTTTTATATACTGCTTCAGCGTTAGCATTTATCTTATTAGTTTATATTTTTATTGCTGAGCGTCGTGCTGAAAAGATTGCCGATTCTGACAAGAAGAATTAAATTTTTGCTAAAACAAGGCTTTGAAGAATTTTTAGCCTTGTTTTTTTGGTTTGATTTATGATAGTCAAAAATATTTTGCAAAAAAATATTAAATAATAGTTAAAACATTTGACCTTTTTTGACCAATCGAGTATAGTATTATTATCCGTTAGCATATAAGACTAACGAGTGCTAATTTATTAAGGAGGCCATATCATGAATTTAGTACCTACTGTCATTGAGCAATCATCTCGTGGTGAACGTGCTTATGACATCTACTCACGGCTTCTGAAGGACCGTATTATTATGCTCTCTGGTCCAATTGAAGACGAAATGGCAAATTCAATTGTTGCGCAACTTTTATTCCTTGATGCGCAAGATTCAACTAAAGATATTTACTTATACATTAATTCACCTGGTGGGGTTGTTACCTCAGGAATGGCAATTTATGACACTATGAACTTTATTAAGGCTGATGTTCAAACTATTGTAATCGGAATGGCTGCTTCTATGGCCAGTGTATTAGTATCATCTGGTGCTAAGGGTAAGCGTTTTGGATTACCACACTCACAAGTTTTGATTCACCAACCATCTGGTGGAGCTCAAGGTCAACAGACTGAAATCGAAATTGCTGCTACTGAAATTTTGAAAACACGGAAGATGCTTAACGGTATTCTTGCTAAGAATTCTGGCCAACCTATCGAAAAGATCCAGGCTGATACTGAACGTGATCATTACTTGACAGCACAAGAAGCAGTAGATTACGGCTTACTTGATGGTGTAATGGAAAATAATTCAAAATTAAAGTAAAGTGATAAATAAAAAGATCTCCAATTATTCGATCAAGGCTATAATGCCCTCTGAGTATACAGATGAAATAGAAAATTCATCTTATACTTG